>CAMVMF010000042.1 GCA_947168515.1 uncultured Bacteroidales bacterium | reverse complement strand
GTTTTCAGTCGGCTTGGTAGCCAAATTGTTTCAGGGCCTTGTCGCTGTTGCGCCAGTCTTTCATGACTTTGATGTAGAGGTTGAGGAAACATTTCTTGCCGGTGAATTCCTCGATGTCTTTGCGGGCTTCGATGCCGACTTTCTTGATGGATTTGCCCTGGTGGCCTATGAGGATGGCCTTCTGCGACTCGCGCTCGACAAAGATGACGGCACGGATATTGTCGACACCTTCTTTCTCTTCGTAGCTTTCGACGGCCACCTCGCAGCTGTAGGGGATTTCCTTTTGGTAGTAGAGCAGCAGTTTCTCGCGGATGATTTCGCTGACAAAGAAACGCATGGAGCGGTCGGTGAGCTCGTCTTTGGGGAAGTAAGGGGGATTCTCGGGCAGGAGGTCGAGGATGTGGTCGAAGATGGTGTCGACGTTGAACCGTTCGGTGGCGGAGCAGGGAACGATGATGGCACGCGGGATTTGGTTCTGCCAGTAGGCTATCTTGTCCTGGATGGTCTGCTGGTCGCTGAGGTCGATTTTGTTGATGGCCAGGATGACCGGGGTCTGACTTTTGATGATTTTAGCGAGCACCTCTTGGTTTTTAAAGGTCTCGCCAATCTCGGTCACCAGCAAGAAGAGGTCGGCGTCTTCGAGAGCACTGTTGACGAAGCCCATCATCTGCTCGTGCAGCTTGTAGTGGGGATTGACAATGCCGGGGGTGTCGGTATAGACTATCTGGAAGTCTTCGCCATTGACGATGCCCATGATGCGGTGGCGGGTGGTTTGGGCCTTGCTGGTGATGATGCTGAGCCGTTCGCCCACGAGGGCGTTCATGAGGGTGGACTTACCCACGTTGGGGTTGCCGATGATGTTTACAAATCCTGACTTGTGCATGTTGTTCTGTTTGATAGTGGTTTATGGTAGTAGGCGAGCGGTGCTGGCCACGTTTTCTAAAGAAAAAGAGCCGCCGTTGGGGTTGGCCCATCTGCGGCTCTTTCGTTTGTTTTGTCGTGAACGGCTTATTCGGCAGCTTCGCCTGCGGCATCGTCAGCAACGGCGTTGCGGGTGCTGTTGACAACCACGACCTCGCTGCTCTGGGGATTCATGATGTGGAAGTTCTCCTGGGCAATGTCCTGCACCTTGCAGCGCTGGGCGATGTCGAGATTGGTGATGTCGATAAGGATTTCGCTAGGCATGTTGGCGGGCAGAGCCTTGACGTTGAGTCTCTTCTGCTTGTAGGCCAGCTTGCCGCCCTTCATCACGCCAACGGAGGTGCCGGTGGTGTGTACAGGGATGGACATGACGATTTCCTTGTCATCGCTCAACTCGTAAAAGTCGCAGTGATAAACAATCTCGGTGACGGGGTGGAAGTCGATGTCTTTCAGTATGGCACGATGTTTGACACCGCCCAGGTCGATTTCGACGAAGCAGGGTTCGGGGTTGAACAGGATGCGCTGGAAATCGGTCTGGGGCACAGCAAAGAGGTACTGCTCGCCTTTACCATACATTACGCAAGGGACTTTGTCTTCGCGACGAAGAGCCTTAGCATCTTTTTTCCCTACGTTCTCGCGAAGAGAACCGCTCAATGATACTATTCTCATTTTTTTGTTTGTTAGATTGTTTGTTATTTGTTATTGATGAAGGGCTTTAGGGCCCCAAAATTTCTTTAGTTCATTCTTTTGATGACTCCTTTGTGGTGGAGGGTGGTTTCGTAGAGGTTGTCCAAGGATTCGTACTTCACCACACGACGGATGGCTTCGGCGAGGAGCCAGTCGCAGCTGAGCACATGGATCTTGGGGCTCTCGCGCTTCAGCGGAATGGTGTCGGTGGTGACCAATTCCTCCAGCTGCGAGTTCTCTACTTTCTCAATGGCGTTGCCGCTGAGAACGGGGTGGGTAATCATGGCGCGCACGCTCTTGGCACCGCTCTCCATGATGATGCCGGCGGCCTTGCAGATGGTGGAGCCGGTGTCGATGATGTCGTCCAGCAGGATGACGTGCTTGTCCTTCACGTCGCCAATGAGGCGCATCTCGCCAATCTCGTTAGGCTTGTTGCGGTGCTTGTAGCAGATGACAAAGCTGTTGTTGAGGGTCTTGGCATACATGCCGGCACGCTTGCTGCCACCCATGTCGGGGCTGGCAAACATCACATCCTCGATGTCGAATTTCTCGCGGATATAGGGCATGAACAGAGAGCTGCCATACAGATGGTCTACGGGAATGTTGAAGAAACCCTGGATCTGGTCGGCATGGAGGTCCATGCAGATGACGCGGTTGACGCCGGCAGCGGTAATCATGTCGGCTATCAGCTTCGAGGCGATAGGCACGTGCGGTTTGTCTTTGCGGTCTTGGCGGGCAAACCCATAATAAGGTATTACGGCGATGATTTTTTCGGCAGAAGCGCGCTTGGCAGCATCGATCATCATCAGAAGTTCAAAGAGATTGTCGGTAGGCGGTGTTGTCGACTGGATGATGAAGACGATTCCGCCACGGATAGTTTCCTCATAAGAGGGTTGGAATTCGCCGTCGGCATACTGGAAAACGGTGGAATTTCCCAGTGGAATACCGTAAATATCGGCCACTCTGCGAGCCAAATTTTCGGTTGCACGACCCGCAAAAATGAATACTTTATCAGAATTTTTTTCGCCCATTTTTAGTTGATTTTGAGACTGCAAAGATACAACATTTTTATTGAATATCTCCTTTTTTTGAAAAAAATATTTGCTATATCAAAAAAATTGAGTACTTTTGCATCCGATTTCGAGAGAGAAATTACATGCCCTGGTGGCGGAATGGTAGACGCGGTAGACTCAAAATCTGCTGTCAGCAATGGCGTGAGGGTTCAAGTCCCTCCCGGGGTACAAGAAGGTGGTCTGATGGCCACCTTTTTTGTTTTCTACATATTATTTCACGCAGCAACCGGAGCCCCTGTCCGTAGCGCAAACTACATTTAAGCAGATATAAACCCCAATCGAGCATTAAGCCGACTATTGTATTACTTTAGGTCTCTTTATGCCATCTCAGCATTCCGGTATAAACATAGTGGCCGATTAGGGTAAAACAGGAGGACGCCTTTTTAGACACCCTCCAAAGTATAAAGGTATGGGAAAGGCGGTCCTACCGCACAATCAGTTTCTTGACAATGTGAACCTGCGAACCTGAAATCTGCACAAAGTACATGCCCTGCCGCAGGCCTTTCAGTTGCAACGGTATGTTGCAGCCTTCGTGGCACTGCGCTGGCAGTTGCATGACTGTGCGTCCGGCCATGTCCATGACTTGCACTGTCAGATGGTCGTTGACTCCTGCGAGGGTGAGTGTGACAGACTCCTTGGCAGGGTTGGGGTACAGATAGGCACTTGGGCCTTCCTGAGTTCTGTCGATTGCCGTCGTGTTAAATGTTATCGTACACCGATTGCTCCAGATGCTGAAGGAGTTTTCGGCGCACTGTGTCCTCACGTAGACATCGTAGTCCTCTTCGGGGTCCAGACCTTCTATGCGGTAGAAGTTGTCGGTGATGCCATCAACGGAGGTGCCGTCGTCGGTGCCGAAATGCTGGTAGCCGTACTGTAGCTGATAGGGGCCGCCCTGTCCCTGCCACCGAATCATCACCACGCCTCTCTCTCGGTCCAATATTTCGCTTTCTACATCCCAAACGGGCTCACACGTCGCGGTGGTGAAGGTGATGATGTTTTGGCTCCAGTTGCCGGGCATTCCGTCACACAGGGTGCGTATCTTGGCTCGGTAGGTGACACCAGGGTCGAGTCCTTCCACCGTGAAGGGGCTTTGGGTGACGGTGAAACTGCGGTTGTAGATCAGGTTGAAGACGTTGATTTCCCATGCGCTGCCGTTGCCGTTCCAACTGAAGGTGGCCGAGGTGTAGCCCTCCTGGTCTAATGCAAAGTCGGTGGGGGCGGGGCAACCCTCCGAGGCGGTCACCACTTGCTGGGTGGTCCAGTGCGAGTTGATGCCGCTGGCACAGTGGTTGCGCAGGCCTATGGTGTACATGGTATTGGGCTGCAAGCCGCTGAAGATGTGTTGGGTGCCGCTGACGGTCACGCCAGTCACGTTGTCGTTCCATGCCTGGTCGGTGATATAGGCTTCCACGGTTCCTCCGGCAATGAAGTCCACCACGATGCGGTCGCTCTCTTCGCTCAGGTTGGCAATGATGGGAGCTTGGCAGTCGGCACTGGCCACCACACCTATACGTAGGCTGTCCACGAAGGCATAGTACCGCCAGTCAGAGCAGTAGTTGATGGCCAGGAATTTGGTTGAGGAGGGGAAGTCGCGGCTGAAGAGTTTCCAAGTGATGCCGTTGGTGGTCAAGGTATCGGTCCAAACAAAGTCTTCGGGACTGTTGCCGGTGACGGAGTAGCCCACCCGCATCTTCTCCTGTCCATACATCATGTCGCTGTATCGGAAGCGGAAGGTGATGCTGTCTGCCGAGTTGAGCATGGGGGAGATGAGGTACTGGTTGTAGTCGCTCGTGCGGTTGTAAGAACTGAAGCAGAAGCTAGCACTGCCGGCGTAGGCCCTGTTGGTGCTGTGGCTCATACCGTTGGGGTTACCTGGGGCTTTGGATACGGTGAAACAGGTGGCGGGGAATTCGGCTGACTCAAAGCTCTCTTCGATGGGTGCGCCAGCCTCGACGGTGTAGGCATCGCATAGCGTGGTGAAGTTCACCAAGGTGCTGGCCGGCGACGCTTGCCCGCCGCTGCAGTATCCGTTCACAAACAGCTCATAGCGTGTGCCGGAGGCGAGGCCTGTCAGTGTCAGGGGGCTGGCAGTGACGTTGATGCGCTGCCAGGAGGCGGTGCCCACGGGGCGGTAGCTCACCTCATAGTTCAATGCCGAACCACTCCACGACGAGGTGGCCGATGTGGGCGAGGTGACATTGACCGTCACATTGCGGGGCCGCTGGCAAGGCGAGGCCTCCACGCAGGCGGTGAACAGCTCGAAGCCGCTGGCTGACAATCCACTATGCGCCACAAACTGAATGGTCATGGCTCCTGTTTCTGAGGTCAAGGCCACACCCAGAGACTCGGGACCGTAGGTGGAGCTGACGGAGTAGAGCAGGGTGCCACTGGTGCCTTCCCCCTCATAGATGCGCAGGGTGTCGCCGCCCCATGGGCAGAGGTCCACGGTGCCGCCCACTATCTGCAAGGCATGGGTGCTGTCGGTGGGGCGGATGACGAGGGTGGAGTTGGCCATGTGGTTGTAGTCGTACTGCATTCCACCGTGATCGTAGACTATCAGTCTGCATCCTGTCACAGTGTCGGTGCCCACAAAGGGCATCACTACGCTCCCGGCTGCAAAGTCCAAAGAGCGCCAAGCACTCTCACCCATGTCGCATAGGGTTTTCACATATATCGTGTACTTGCCGCCCGAGGTCAGTGGGGGCAGAGTGTAGAAGGTGTCGGTCACCACGGCGTTGCCAGTGGCCATAGACACGTTGGTGCCCACGGTGTCCCAGGCCACCTGCCAACGGCTGGCAAGGCTGGGATTATTCCAGCTGATCACTATGTTGGAGGCATTCAGTAGGTTGTGGGCCACTATTTGGGTGGCTGGCAGGCATCCCACAGCTTCACTCACCGTGATGTCGTCCACCACGGCTTCCAGTCCCACGGCCTTATGGGCCAAAACAATGCGGTTGCCATAGCCACTGTAGTCCCTGAAGTCATATCTCAGCCATACGTAGCGCGAAAGCGACTGCTGCTCGTCGGTGAGGGTGTCCAGCCAGTCAATGAAGGTGCCGCTTTCGTCAGTCACTCCCACCATGATGCCTTCGCCTTCGTCCATGGGGCTCATAAGGGTCCGTAGGTTGATTTCGAGGCGGTTGACAGGATATTCGAATTCGGGTAGCACGGCGGCGCGAATGCCGCTGGTGGGCTGCCAGTAGAGGCCGCCGAAGCGGTGGTCCACCACCCCACGGCTGTAATTCCAACAGGGAGGCATCACCCCGTTGGCATAGTTGTCAAAGTTTTCAGTATAAGGCACCTGTATCCTGCCGCAGTCCGTTACGGCATTGGTTTCTTCCCAGAGGGTGTCGCCTTGGCACAGGGCCCCCACGCGTATCACGTAGTGTGTGGCGGGGTTAAGTCCGGCAATGGTGTGGCTGGTACCTGTGGTGCTGCCTGCCGAGATGTATGTTGCGGCAGCGAGGGGACGATACTGCACCAGATAGCCCATGGCGGACAGCCCCTCTTCAATCCAAGTGAGCGTAAGGCTGGTAGAGTCGGCTTCCATATCCACCACCATTGGAGCCAGGCAGTCGGCCACTTGACAGTCGGCCAAGAAACGAACGTCCACAGCCCCTTGCAGCACCGTTGAGCCGAACATGGAACTGGGGTTGGCCGGCGAGATGGGGGCAAAGCTGTGCCACATCACTGTGGCGTCATAGGGTGTCGAGTGGTAGTACCATTCGGCCGGGTTCAAAGTGAACTGCGAACTGCTGTGGTTCACGGCCACCACCAGGTTGCTCAGAGTGTCGCGCACAAAGGGAGTGTCGAATCGAATGATCTGCCATCCCGCCTCGCCAGGGCTGACCACATAGTCCGTCGCCATGGCTGTCAGCCCGCTCAGCGGAACATAGTTCGTCTCGCTCAGGCTGTTCAGGGTGGTGTTGCCCATGTAAAGAGTGATTCCTAGCGGTTCGCTCACGCCCGTCGAGGTGCGGTAGGCGATGCCCCGGATGGTGTCGATGTTGGGCATTTCGTTTGTGCGGTATAGGGTCTGGGCATAGCTGCAGTTGAGGTTTGTGTTGACGAAATAGACCGAGCTGGCCGTGTTGCCATCGCCCGCCACCTCGCTGCATGAATTGGTCATGAAGGTGTAGGCCGCGCTGTTGGCCGTGTCGTTCTGGTCGTCGGTCAGGCATATGCTGTTGATGTAGGCTGTATAGCTGTGGCCAGGGGTCAGACCGGTCAGCACCACACTGCTTGTGTTCACCAGGGTGTCAAGAATTGCAATGGTGGGGTTCTCTTGGTCATACAGCCGCACCCATGCCCCTTGGGCGGGGCTGCCGTTCAGGTTGTCGTATTGCCAGCCGAGCAGGGCTGCGGTGTAGTGGACGTTCTCCAGCCGCACATCCGTCACGCGGGCGCAGGTCATGGCCGTGGTGAAGGGGGCAGAAGCCTTGTAGTTCGAGGTGTCTTGGTCACATGCCGACCGCACCCAGGCATAATAGGTTGTGCCCTGGTCTAGGCCACGCAGCACTACTGTGGTGTCGCCCACCATGTCGTAGAAGGTGGCTCCAAAGGCGTTGTTCTCGCGCCAGTAATAGACATAGTAGCCCTGTGCCGAATCACCCGCCGAAGGCCATGAGAGTCGTGCCCAGCGCGAGCCCACGCTGTCCACGTCGACCCGTCCGGGTCGGTGGCAGCCGTTGTCGTGCGTAATACTCAGGTCGTCCACAAAGCCGTTGCCCAGCATCACATCGGTGCCCTTGAAGAAGAAGGCCACATAGTAGGAAGCTGTCGGGTCGAGGTTGGCAGTGCTGAACTCATAGTCGCGCCAGACATTGTCCATAGTACGTATGTCCACCATCGGTATGAAGGTGGTGGTGTCGTAAAGGTCGGTCATAACGCCTACCCGTAGGCGGGCGGCAAACAGATAGAATCCGCCCAGGTCGATGCCGTTCTCCAGCTTGGCACGAAAGTTCACGATGATCTCGTTGCCTGGCACTGGCACCAAGGGGGTGGTTACGATGTTCCAACCAGCGGCACCGAAAATGAGGCCTAGCGAGTCGGAGTAGGCCTCCTCGTCCGACACCTGCGGATAGTTGCCGAAAGAGGTGATGGCATTCCAGCACGCGGGCAATTCGCTGGGTGTCTCGCGATCGAAAGTGTTGTAGTAGGGCAGCTCCATTGGTGGACACGAGGTGCGGAAACTACTCTCCGTCACGTCCGACGTGTCGCCCGAGCTGCACAGTGCGCGCACGCCCACCGTGTAGTCGTTGTTCATTGTTAGTCCGGTGATATAGTAGCTGGGCACGTTTGTCGTTGCCACCATTGAGCCGTTCAGATAGACCAGCCAGTATGACTCATCGCCTACCGGTGTCCAAGTCACCATGGCATAAGTGCTGTCGGGCTGGCAGGTTAGGTCAATAGGGTGCACACAACTGGGACACGCAGGAAATCCCTCTGCCACCACCGTGCCGCTGGTCACGCCTCCTGGCATCACCTCGGCAATCTCGCTCCCGTCGCCATTGATAATGCTAAAGGATATTTCGTAGTCCAGCGGGCCGGCAATCCACACGAAGCGCATGGTGTCTCCCGTGCAGACAGGCACATGATAGCTTCCCTCGTATCCTGTCGAAAGCGATACCGTGCCGCGCAACACCGTGTCCTGCCACACCTGGAGCGCGCCCCCGTTCCAGCCGTCGCCGAACATGTCGCCGCACTCGATTGTCACCAGGCAGGTCGACTCGCCCGGTGGGCACTGGGCTTGGACCTGCCCACAGAACATCAGCAATGCCATCCATATTGGCATCCACTTGAGTTTAAAATTATTTCTTCTCATAATCAATTTACTATTATTGGTGAACATTATTTATTATTTGTGAAAGGTTTACGCCCCACTGGGTGTTCTGTAATCATTGTGCATTCTATATTATTCTTTTCTTTTATAAGAACGAAAAAAACTGTCTGAAAACTACATACGAACCTTTCTTTTTATTCTTTCCATCGGAAAGTGTATGTTGTATAGTAGAAAGTGAAAGACCTTCGCCCCTACTTGGAGTTGAAAATTCTTTGCATACTTAATTCGTTCCCCTACCATAATACGATGGACTCTATTTATTTACTAATTTAGTGGTCATTAGACAGACAGAACCCATTAGTCTGCCAGACGACCGTTATACAAAGTTCTGTTTTCGAATGCAAAGATACAACTTTTATCTCATTATGATAATGAATTATTTACAATGTTTCAATGGAGGGTGCAATTGTTTGATATTCAAATAATTGCAGTTTAAATTAATTTGTTTGATATTATTAGTTTTGCACCTGTCGGCGCATGTTATAGATGTAGTTTGTCAATGGATTTTGGCTTTTGCCCTTATCATTCCTACCGCGCGTAATGAGGACAGCGACTGTGGCCTTGCCACCCACCGTCTGCTCCATGCATCCGAAGACCTGCTCCACATGGCTGCGCACCTTTGACTTCTGTCGGTTGCGTTACCTCTGCTCCTTCATCAATGGATGGCCTTTTCGGCCTTTCTCTCAGATTATCGGTGTTCTGTGTTTCGCTTTCACGCCATCCTCCATCCCGGCATATCCCGCATCAAAACATGCCTGTCCCCACCCGAGAGTCTGTTAGGGCGGCTCCGTCTCTATTGTCTACCCTTCGAGGAATATTATTCCGAGTGAGGCCAGAAACCTCCCCCACGCACACCACTACGAAGCCTACAAAAAAGCAGAAAATCCGAAGTGCTACTTCGGATTTTCACCGAATTTCTGAAGTAGGCAATTCGATAATGTTTTGTCAATTAATTTGTTGACTGTTTTGGAGTGACTGCGCTTGATAATCTTAAAGTGACTGCGCTTGATGGTTGTGAGGTGACTGCGCTTGATGGTTTCTTCTACCGGAGAGAATAGGGCGATTTCGCCACGCGGCAGGACCGCGTCTTTGACGGCTGCTAAGAGTCGGCGGCGGCTGGAACAACATTCCGCTACCCTGACCGATTACGTCGGACAGGCCATCCTTGTTGTCATTGCGAACTACCATCACATTTTTTTTGCTGTATCACATTTTTTTTGCTATCTTTGCGGTCGCTAATGAGCTTTTATGCTCGCGGGAAAAATGGATTTTTTGGTGTGGTTGATAGTGTTTTATGTCCCTGCATTAGATATGCGGTGGTAGGCACAAAATGAATACTGAGACCCCCAAATGATTGCGGCTTCGTTCTTCCCGAAATATGTTAACAAATCATCCCTCAAGCCTGGGATATAAAGAATAATAAAGATATGCAAAGATTTTGTTTGCCCAGAGATGTTTATCATGGTGAAGGGGCCATCGATGCCCTGAAGAGTTTCAAAGGTAAAAGAGCAATGGTCTGCGTAGGCGGCGGCTCGATGAAGCGTTTTGGTTTTCTTGACAAGATTGCGGCCAACCTGAAAGAGGCCGGCATGGAGGTGCAACTCTTCGAAGGCATTGAGCCCGACCCCTCGGTGGACACCGTCATGCGTGGCGCCAAGGCTATGATGGACTTCCAGCCCGACTGGATTGTGGCCGTCGGTGGCGGCTCGCCCATTGATGCGGCCAAAGCCATGTGGATTAAGTACGAATACCCCGACATCACCTTTGAGCAGATGTGTGTTGTGTTCGGCATTCCCGAGTTGCGCCACAAAGCTCATTTCTGCGCCATCAGCTCTACTTCCGGCACTGCTACCGAGGTGACTGCCTTCTCCATCATCACCGACTATCAGAAGGGCATCAAATACCCCATCGCCGACTTCCAGATTACGCCCGACGTGGCCATCGTCGACCCCGCCCTGGCCGAGACCATGCCCCAGAAACTGGTGGCCCACACCGGCATGGATGCCATCACCCACGGCATCGAGGCTTACGTCTCCACCGCCCATTGCGACTATACCGACCCGTTGGCACTCCATGCCATCAAGATGATTCAGCACGACCTGGTGCCCTCCTATAACGGCGACATGGCCAAACGCCACAGCATGCACAACGCCCAGTGTCTGGCAGGCATGGCCTTCTCCAACGCCCTGCTGGGCATCGTCCACTCCATGGCCCACAAGACCGGTGCCGTCTTTGCCGACCATGGCGCCCACATCATACACGGTGCCGCCAACGCCATGTACCTTCCCAAGGTCATCGCCTTCAACGCCAAAGACCCCGAAGCCCTGAAACGCTATGGCCAGATTGCCGACTTCATGGAGCTGGGCGGTGCCAACGACCAGGAAAAAGTGCAACTGCTCATCAAGCACCTGCGCGGCATGAACGACGACCTGCGCATTCCTCACTGCATCAAGAACTACGGTGCCGACAGCTACCCCTGTGAGCAAGGCTTTGTGCCCGAGAACGTCTTCTTGGAACGCCTGCCCCAGATAGCCACCAACGCCATCGGCGATGCCTGCACGGGCTCCAACCCACGCCAGCCTAACCAGGAAGAGATGGAGCGCCTGCTCAAGTGCTGCTACTACGACACCGAGGTGGACTTCTAACAGTACTGTATTGCGAATTCTGAATTCCGGGTGGCTCTTGCTCACCTGGAATTCAGAATTTATTTGAAAATGGATTTTTTTATGTGAAGATTCATTTTTTTTGTTTACCTTTGCATTTTGGAATAAAAAATTATTTATTAACAAATAGTTAAGTATTAACGATTTAAAAACACACAACATGAAGAAGTTATTCTTAGTTTTAGCTGCAGTAGTAGCTATGGGTTTTGCCGCAAATGCGCAGAGTAATGCTATTGGTCTCCGTTTTGGCGGTGGTAGTGGTTATGGTGCTGAACTCTCTTATCAGCAGGGCCTTGGCAGCAACCGTCTTGAGGTCGACCTCGGTCTCTCCAAGAACACCGACAGCTATTTCCATCTGACGGGTATGTACCACTGGTGCTTCCCCATCACCAATGGTCTGAACTGGTACATTGGACCTGGCGCTCAGCTTGGCTATTGCTCCAACCACGGTCTGGGTCTTGCTCTCGGCGGTCAGATTGGTATTGAATATAAATTCGATTTCCCTCTGCAGATTTCTGCTGACTTCCGTCCCCTGTGGAACTTCCTGATTCCCGAGCATTGTGGCGCCCTCTCTACCATTGGTTATGACGGTGCTATCAGCCTTCGCTATTGTTTCTAATTGATTTAGATAGTACATACATTTATTTTAACAATCCCTGCCATCCGGTGGGGGTTGTTTTTTTGTAGCATATAGTCTGCCGACCAAAAGTAATGGGTAATGACTTCATAGGTATTAGAGAGTCAGTGAAATTGGTCGTCTGATAGTCTTTCTTTTTGGATTGTTGTGGTAAGCATTCGCAGGCGAAGCCTATTTGCCCCCAAACACTTTTCGGCTAATTACTTTTTTTTTTGTATTTTTGCATTGTTTATTTGTGAGATAATAATTAATAAATAACTGACATCGTTAGGTTTGAGGAAATCCCAATGGATAGACCCAACCCCTCGGCCGTCTATTTACCGTTTATAGTAATGAATATTCATATTGTACAGCACGACATTATTACCAACAATCCTGAAGAAAATTTGAAATGGATATTGGAAGAATTAGAAACCCCTGAAAGTAAGGAGGCTCTGCTGACGGTTTTCCCCGCCTGTACGCTTTGTGGCTCCCCCCTCTTTGGCTCGGTGGCATATACCGACTTGCAAAAACGTGCCCAGGCGTGTCTGCAGGAGCTTATCCAACGGTCCGAGCACCGTGCCTTCCTTATTGGAATGCCTTTGCAGATTCAGGACAAGGGGTTGTGCAATGCCATCGTGTTTGTCCAAAACTGTGCCATTAGAGGCATCATCACAAAGAAGTATTTAGCCCCTGACGAGCAGAAATATTTCGTCCGTGGCGAGGGCGTACAGATTATCCAATACCAAGAACAGTCCATTGCCATTGGCTTTTACGAGGATTTGAAAGAACTCTCCAAATCGCACCTCGAACAGCCCGACATGGTGGTATGCTGTGGTTGCAATGTATTCGACTACAACAAACCCTACCGCATCCGCTACCGTATGCACAAAATCGTAGAAAACCTCAACGCTTCTCTGGTCTTTGTCAATCGCATTGGCGGCGAGGGCAGCTTCCTCTTTGCCGGAGGCAGTATGGCCATGAATGCTGCAGGTTCGGTTCTGTGCCAGTTCCCTTATTTCGAGCAGCATGCCCAAACGGTGGACCTCCAGTTGCTTGAGGAGTGTGACGACCCCAAGCCCGAGGCTGTGGAGCTGGTCTATAAGGCCCTTATCATGGGCATACGGGACTATTTCCGCAAAAATGGCATGCAACGCTGTGTGGTGGGCCTCAGTGGTGGTATGGACAGTGCCATGGTGTGTGCCTTGGCGGCACAGGCCCTGGGACCCGAGAATGTGCATGGTATTCTGATGCCCTCTCAGTATTCCACCGACCACTCTGTTAAAGATGCTGTGGATTTGGCCAACAACCTGGGTGTGAAATACGACATCGTACCCATCAAGCCTATGTTCGACACCATGCGCGAATGCCTCAGACCCCTTTTTGGCGATCGTCCCGAAGATGTCACCGAGGAGAACCTACAAGCGCGTATACGCGGCACCATTGTGATGGCTTACGCCAATAAGTTTGGTGCCGTGATGCTCAACACGTCTAACAAGTCGGAGGACTCGATGGGCTATGGCACTCTCTATGGCGACTGCAATGGCGGCATCAGCGTCATCGGCGACCTATACAAAACCGAGGTCTACGAGCTGGCTGAGTATATCAATCGCAATGGGGAAGTCATCCCGCAGAATACCATAGACAAAGCCCCTTCTGCTGAGTTGAGGCCGGGTCAGAAAGACTCCGACTCACTGCCGGAGTACCCCCTGCTGGACGCAATACTAAATCTTCATATTGAAGAGCAAATGTGCTTTGAGGAAATAGTGGAAGAGGGTTATGACCCCGAAGTAGTAAGAATGGTGTTGCGCAAGGTGCGTATCAATGAATGGAAACGCATGCAGTGCCCCCCGGTGCTTAAGGTCTCGCCTATGTCGTTCAACATCGACCGCAAGGTCCCGATTAGTTGATTGCCGGAAGGCATCGCGTGCTATTAATAAAGCAATAATGGCTGCTGTCACGTTGCGTGGGCAGCCATTATTGCGTTATTGTATATAGGAGCAACACGTTTTGGCGGAGTGCGGAAGCGGGTAGGACTGTTGCTAGTCTTGCTTTTATTTATGGCCTTTGCTCTTGGTTGTAGATGGTTTCAAAGATTGATTGGAGTTTGGAGGGGTTGTCCATGAGCTGCCAGAGGAGTTCCATTTGGGCGCGGTTGCGCGACTGAGGGATATAGAACTTGAGGTATCCGTCATGGCCATATTTCTCGTGGAGGTGCTGGAGGGTGCGCTGCCAGTGGCCTTCCTTGTCTAGGTTAGGGTAGTGGTCGAGGCCATACTGTACGGTGCGCCGGATGATTTTTATGGGTTCGATGTCGCGGTCGGCTTCAGCCACGATTTTGCCGTAGAGGCTGCGGGGCTGGCTGGTAGCCGAGGCGCGATGGTCTTCCACGGCCTGCGCCATGGTCTCTATCTGCTCCGGAGAGAACCATTGAGGTAGGGCAGGGTCTTCGCGCATGATGCGGCCTGACACGATGTGGTGGCGCTCACGCCCTTCTACGATGCCGGTGTCGTGGTAGGCGGCGATGGTGTATACCATGTCGCGGTTGAGTTCGGGATAATACTGGGCAAGCTCCATGCTCTGAGCCATTACCATGGCGATATGGTCTAGCCGGTGGGCCGAGTCAAAATGGTTGTAGCGCGGTAGTATTTCGCGCTCTACGTAGGTTTTCAGCTGGGCGTTGACCATGGGGTACATCATCTTTTGAAATGCGTCACGGGGAGAGCCGTCGCGCATATATACCACCCCGCAGGGACAATAGCCAAAGTTCTCGAACAGGTGCAGCATGATGGTGTTGCTGCGGTGGGTGTCCACCCGAACCGATTGGCACTGTGCCTCACTGAAAGCAAAGGCCCGTCGGGCAATGCCGTGCATCCCCGGAGCGCAGCAAAGGCGGTGGATAGTGCCGTAAGGCGTGGTGTCGTCCAGCCAGTGTCCCCCTTCGATATAGGTGTATGTGGGTTCGGGAGTGCGTAACAGAGCAAAGTACCCTACTACTTGACCGCCGAAAACAACGACATGACCTATCCCCTGACGAATATCGTCGGCAATCATCTCTTCGCTGGGATAGCCTACCCATTGGCTGTGATTGCCGTTCTGCCGCATGATGGAACGGGAGTGAGCCACGAGCTCCATAATGCGTGATACCTCGTCCAAAACAGCAGGGCGCACAGCCATTGGCTCTGCGCCCTGTTGAAGATTGAATTCTTTTTTAGAAGTCATGAATTCAAAACCTTAGAGCAGTTTTTCCAAAGCCTCGGTAATGGCAGCAAACTGTGCCGTGGGCTCGAAACGGCAGACCACGTTGCCCTCGCGGTCGATGAGGAATTTGGTGAAATTCCACTTGATGTCGGGGTTCTGAGCATAATTGCTGTCCTGTGCCATGAAGGCGGCGTGGAGGTAGGCTCCGCGCGGGTCGGTGGTGTCAAATCCGCCAAAGGGGGCCTTGCTTTTCAGCCAAGTGTATAGGGGGATGGCATTCTCGCCGTTGACATCCACCTTGTCCATCTGGGGGAAAGTGGTGCCGAAGTTGCCGGTGCAGAAAGCATGAATCTCCTCGATGCTGCCGGGGGCCTGTTCGCCAAACTGGTTGCAGGGGAAATCTATAATCTCCAACCCACGGTCGTGGTAGGTGGTGTAGAGTTGCTGCAACTCGGTGTACTGGGGGGTGAAGCCGCACTGGGTGGCGGTGTTCACAACCAAAAGCACTTTGCCCTGATAGTCGGCGAGGCTGACGGTGTCGCCCATGTCGTTGACAACGCAGAACTGGTAGATGTTGTCGGCAGGTGTCGTTTCGCTGGTTTCGGCAGGTTTGTTATTGCAAGAAGCCAATGTGAAAATGGCGGCAACAAAAAGAGTAATGATTTTTAAATGTTTCATCTTTGTAAACTTTTGATTTTTATTTAAATGAGTATTTGTTCGTTAAGATTCCAGATTGGCAAAGGTACAATAAAAAAATGAATTCACACAAAAAATATCAAGTAGCAGATTGTTTGTGTGTTATTCTTTTTTGCCTAATTGCTGTAGGAATTGGACGACAATGGAGGCTACTTTGCGGCCCTTTTTGATGAACAGGTGGTTCTCGCCTTTCACCACATGCAGCTGGCTGTTGTTGTATATCTCATGATATTTTTCGCTGCACCATAGTGGCACGATGCCGTCCTGGGCTCCATGAATGATGCACGCAGGGCCCTGATAGTTCGCGGCGGTGCCGTAGATGTCCAAGAACTGTGTCTGCACCAGGTAGTCGTGTCCTAGTTTGTAGGTGCCAAAACATTTGATGTATTCGGGTGGGTTGGAGGGGTCGAATTCTTGCCCAAAGAAACTGCCCTGTTGCGTGGCCTCCTTGATGACGGAACCCGGGGCAAGCAGCACCAATGCGCCGGGTGTCAACCCTTCTTGTGCCAATTGTCCAGCCAGCATACTGGCCACGGCACCGCCTTGCGAATGCCCTAATAGCACCACCGAGGTGACGTAGGGAAGCTTGGAGACAGAATCCCATACGGCTTTGGCATCTGCCAGTTCGCGTGCAATGGTCATCTCTACCATTTCTCCGTCGCTCCTACCATGGCCGTTGAAGTCGAACCGTACCGACCCTATCCCGGCTTGGGCCAAGGCTCTGGATAGTGTGGGCATGGGGGCAAAATCTTTGGAGGAGAAAATGCCATGCATCAATATAACCATCATGCAAGAGTCGTGTTCGATGTCGAAACCCTTGGGTAGCGTTATCTTGGCATCCAGTTTTCCTTGAGGACCGTATACGGTCAGCGGTGTTGTGCAGGACGACAGGCCGCAGGCGCAGGCCCAAATAAGGGTCAGCAAAAAGAAACCCCGTGTCGGTGGAAGAAGATGACTTTTATTGATTTTCATTTTTTTCTTCCAATAACGCCCGGCCACATAATTTATTGTAAACAAAATATGTGGCGAAAAAAAACAACACCACGGCAAGGTGCGTGGTGCTGTTTCTTGAGTCTTCGGCGGAGAGTTTGAGAACTTTTGGGATTGGTTAGAAATTCAGGGTAATGCCCATCTGGTGGAAGCCGTCCATGCCGATGCCCTGCTTGTAGGTGGGCAGTAGGTCGACATAGAGGTCGACGCTGTAGCGGCCTAACAGCGGAAGGTAGGGGCTGAATTTGAACAAGGCGCGTACCTGAAAGGGATTGAGCACGTCGACCTTCTCGCGGCCGATTTTCCAGTGGTTGTTGTCGTCGAGAGTGCGGGTGATAAGCTTGTTTTCGGTGACGTACATGGGCATAAGGCCGAAGCCCACCTTCAGGTTCTTAATCCATTTGCTGCTCTGGGGAATGGCATCGGGTAGGGGAGAGGCAGGACGGCGACCGATGAGGGAGTAGTTGAGCATGAATTTGAGGCCGATGCCGGTGGACCGCATGTGCTGCACAACGGTCTGGCCGGGGTAGAAAGCTTGATGCAGGGTGCCGTTTTCTGCCTTGACCGAGCTCAGCAGGTCGGCCCACTGCACGTTTACATTCAGTGCGCGATGGAAGCTCCAGTGGTTGCCTAAAGGAATGTCTTTCAGTTGCGCATTCATCTGAATGCCGTATGTTTGGCCAATATTGTAGGGCGAGCCGTGTCGAGCACTATTGAATAGAGGAATATTGCCGAGAGAAACACCGAAATTGATTGACAACTGGTTATGGTTCTCGAAATAGTTGACGTATCCGTTCATCTTTTTCACTTTGATGTGGCGGCTTTCGTCGCTCGTGAGGGGGCCGCCTGCTGCCGTGGCGTGGCGGTGGAAGAGGGCATCCTGGCTCTCAAGGTGGTTGTAGCTGATGTGGCTGTGGTCGAACATCCGTACCTCTAATTTCCTGGCCAGCAATGAGTCTAGCTCTAGCCGTGCGTAAGGAGAAAGGTTGATGAAAAGTCCGTCGCCAGTTTTACTTATGTTGTTTTGCCGCCAAGTGCCGCCCTTGACCAAGGCATCCTGTTCGATGAATATCTCGCAGTCGGCAGCAAATTCGATGTGCTCGACGGTCAGCTGGGCAGAGTCGTTCACATAGATGGAGTGGAGTTTCTCGGGGTGGGCAAGACAGACCTCCACCACTGTTGACTTTTGGAGATTGGTGTTGCGTTTGATTTCCAACCAGTTGTTGTTGCGCTCGAAAACATGCAGGGTGTTTTGTTCTTGAATCAAATCGGTGCAGTAAGAGATAAGGTTGACGTAGTTGCTGTCGTTGCCCGAAGGCAGGATGCGCACGTCGTAGCCTGGTTCGACGGTCAGGTAGGTGATGGGCTGCGTGAAATCCATCACATGTTCCATCTTTATCTGGGCCTGCGCTGCGCTGCCCAGGGTGGCCAAAAAGGTCAATCCAATGAGTATGGTTCGTGTTTTTTTCATGGTCTATAAATTATTTACTATTAAAGGTTTGAATTTTGGATTCTGAGACATGTCTTCCTCCTCTTTTGGGCCCAAAGCGAGGTTGAAGGCGAAGGTCTCATTTTTGATGCGTAGTGATTCTGAGTTTTGACTTTCAGTGCCCAGGGTGGCTCTGATGGTCACCATTTGGGGTTGTTCGGCAGCAGATTGCATGTCGTCTTGCTGACTGTCGGCACTGTTGTCGGCTAGCAAGTCCTCGGCATACGGCAGTTCAACAGTCATGTTTTCTGTGCTTTCTGTTGCAGTTGCCAACACTTCCTGATGCTCTTCTTGCATTTCAGGTTCGTTGCTGAGGTCCAACTTGGCCAAATGGCTATTATTTGATGAAGAAACAGTTTGGATAGGAGAGTGGAGAAGTTGTTTTCCACTCTCTTTAACTATCGTGGAATCAGTTGTCAGAATTGTATCTTGCACGCGCTCGGCTTCCCGGTTGTTGGCCACAAGAGGCTGCTCTTTGGGCCGAATGGTCAGTATGAGCAGCAGGCTGGCGGCAATGCCCGTTGTGGCGGCCCACCAGAATGTGCGACGACTCCTCTTGGGCGACTCTTCGGCGGCGGCCAGCTCGTCAATTTTGGCTAGGAGCTTCTGCTGTCGGCGCTGGTTGCGTCCGTGTTCGGTCACGGCATTCAACAATTCTTGCAATTCATTGTCTATCATGTTGTCTTTCATTGTCTTTTCGGTTTTAGTTGTTATCTGTCTTTCCTGAGCATTTCCCTCAGCGCGGCATAGGCGCGCGAAAGGGTGGTGTAGAGGTTCGATGGGCTGATATCCAGTTCTTTGGTAATTTCCTCGGTGCTTTTTTCTTCTTCATATTTCAGTAGTAGTGCCTTTTGCTGTAAGGTGGGCAAACGCTTGACCATTCTCATGGCACTTTGGTATCGGGCTTCCAGATAGTCGTCAACTGTTTCTGCTACGGCTAACGCCTCTTGGTCGATGGGTTGCGAAGGGCGTTGCTTCCGCAGTAGGTCTATGCTTCTTCTTTTTGTCATGGTAATGCACAGGGCTTCGGGGTTCCTCTCCATGTCCAGCTGTGCCCGTTGCTGCCATAGCTGTATCATAGCTTCCTGCACCGCGTCTTCGGCTAGGACAGCATCGTGCAGCACGGCTTCGGCCATCCGTTGCATGGCGGGCTGCTGTCTGACAATAATATGTTTGAACTCTTCTGGGCTCATTCTTTTTCTGATGTCTTAACATAGAGTATTCGTTTCTCAAACGAAAATCTTACAAAAAAATTGTTTTTTTCTATTTTCGACGAAATATAGACTCAATTAAAAAGATGTTTGTTGTACAATAATATGCAGAAAGATTCGTTATAAAAACCGTTTTTATATTGATACTTGGCCGTTATTATGATGCACCACTACATGAACAAGACGTCATCACCAGCTCACCGAACATCTCCGGTATTAGTTATGGGAGTACTATCCCTCCTTCTGCTCTCGTCCTTTGCTGCTAAAGCTCAGAACGACACCACCGCATTGGGTAAAGTGCGTACCCTGCCACAGGTTCGTGTCCGCAGCCAGCACGAACGCAGTTTTCAGAAACTCAGTTCGGTGGAGCAAAACGAGGTGATTACGGCCGATGGTTTGAAAGGGTTGGCCTGCTGCAATCTGGGCGAGAGTTTCGAGAATTCTGCCAGTGTGGATGTGGGCTACAGCGATGCCGTTTCGGGCAGCAAACAGATTCAGCTGCTGGGTCTTACGGGCATCTATTCGCAGATGATGCTGGAGAACATTCCATTCCTGCGTGGCATAGCGGCACCTTACGGGCTGGGATATGTGCCTGGTCAGTGGCTGGAGAGCATCTCGGTGAGCAAAGGGGCCGGCACCGTCAAAAATGGTTATGAGAGCATCACCGGTACCATCAATCTGGAATTTGAAAAGCCTCACCGTGGCAATCGCTTGACATTGAATTTATACGCCAATAGTGACGCTAAAGGCGAACTGACTGCCAAGACCAATTGGCAGCTGACCGATAAGCTCTACACAGGGCTCTACCTTTTCGCCACGCACAACTTCCTCCGTGCCGACCATCTGCCACACGACAAACATGGTGGCCCAGATGGTTATATGGACTTCCCCCTACAGTCTCAACTCAATCTGGTCAACCGTTGGTACTATGAAGGCGACAACGGCTTCCGCTCCATTTCGCTCATCAACTACACCCATGAAGACCGCCTGGGAGGCAATATGGAGTTCCTCAAATCCATGCGCGGCAACGACACGATCTATGGCTTCGGCGGCAGTAGCAACCGTCTGCATTTCTTTACTAAAAACGGGCTTCCCCTCGGCGACAAGCTAAGCCTCGGCACTCAACTCTCGGCCTCCCATACCCAACAGGAATCTTTCTATGGCCTCAATGAGTATGCCTCGCGTGAGACGGACCTCTATGCCAATGTCTTGTTGGATGCGGAGGTGGGTGCTTTCTCCAGTCTCACGGGTGGTGCCTCTATGCGCTATGCCGACATAGAAGAGGACCTTTTCTCGCTGCCTTTTCTCGGGGCACCGGCATTCCATAACGACACGCTGCCCTGGGGAGCGTTCACCGAGGTCGTGCCAGGCGTATTTGGAGAGTACACCCTCAAGCTAGGCACCTACTTCACCTCTACCGTGGGGCTGCGCTACGACTACAACAGCGCCTTTCGCCGCCATCTTCTTACCCCTCGGCTGCACCTGCGCTGGCAACCCATAGAAACTTTCGTCATCCGTGCTTCGGCCGGTCGCGGCTTCCGTGCCCCCAATATTGTGGCTGACAATATTGGCATCTTGGCATCGCCACGCCTCATCCAGGTGATGGGGCCCATCGATATTGAGGAGTCGTGGAACGGGGGAATCAATTTCCTCAAGACGTTCCCCCTCGGTGACGACCGCAAGCTGAGCATCTCTGCCGATTACTACCACACCGAGTTCGTCAGCCAGCTGGTGGCGGACTTCGACCAAGACCCCAATCAGGTGTGGTTTTACAATCTGCAGGGACGCAGCTTCTCCGACGTAGTGCAAGTGGATGTCAGCCTGCAGCCTGTGCGAAATTTCGAGGTGACGCTGGCAGGTAAGCTCAACAATGTCAAGGCAACCTACCATGGCCAACTGCTGGACAAACCCTATACATCCAAATGGCGCGCCCTGTTGGTACTGACTTACCACACCCCTTTCGACAAGTGGCGTTTCGATCTGACCACACAGCTCAACGGACCTCAGCGGCTCCCCCTGAATGTCAGCTCTCACAATGGCTACTCTTCCCCATACGTCTACATGCTAGGGCAGGTCACCCGCAAGTTTAAGCGTTCCGAGGTCTACCTCGGTGTGGAGAACCTTACCAACTACACCCAGCACCACCCCATTGCCGGCTATCTCCAGCCCTTTACGCCCAACTTCGATGCTTCCGTGGTCTATGCCCCCCTCATGGGCCGGCTCTTCTACCTGGGATTCCGCTACAATATGAGGTAAATTTCCACTCCTCAGCAATATAAAACCTTACTTTCCGTTAAATAAGAAAAAAGACTGATTAAAAATGAAGAAAATAGCGTTTCTAACTTTCCTTTTGGTCGCGTTATGCGGCAGCGTGAATGCACAAAGCAAGCAAAAAGAGTTGCCTTCCGATGCCAAGACCGCCCAAATCTCCATCCCCGGCTACTGCTGCAAAGGACTGAATTCCACCATCGAAACCACACTGGCCTATGAGCGCGGTGTCATCAGCTGGACCCTCAGCCCCGAACAAAAGAACGTCACCGTCCTCTATCGCAGCACCAAAACCACCCCCGACAAAATAGAGAAAGCCCTCTCCGAAAACGGTGTCCGCACCGAGCATTATGCCGCCAACCCACGCGCCATCAAAGATCTGCCCAAGTGCTGCCAACCTGCTGCCCGCGGCCAGGAGAGCAATTGTAACCATTAGTCAGCCATGCACAGCACTAAAGGCAACGGACTCAAGCCCCATATCGGCATCTTTGGCCGTCGCAACTACGGCAAAAGTTCTCTGGTGAACTACCTCACGGGCCAGCAGATTGCTATCGTCTCCGATTTGGCCGGCACCACCACCGATCCCGTTAAGAAAACAATGGAAATTGGCGGTGTGGGACCCGTGGTGTGGATCGACACGGCGGGCATCGACGACGAAGGCACCGTGGGCAGGCTCCGCATCCAAAAAAGTCTCGAGATGCTCTCTCAGGCTGACCTGGCATTGCTCCTCTTCACCGACAACCGCTTTGAGGCCGAGGAGGTCATGTTGGTAGAGACATGCCGCAAACGTGGCATCCCCTATATCCTCATCTTCTCTCAGGCCGACCGTTTCCAGCCCGATGCACGCTTGATTGAGCAGCTGGAAGCCGATTACCAAACTCAAGTCTTTGTCCTTTCGGTGAAGGACCCCTCACTGCGTGACCCTCTCACCAGCCGTATCCGGCAGGCCCTGCCAGAAACGGCATACGTCCACAAAACACTCTTAGGCGATGTCATCGGTGAAGGCGATACTGTGGTGATGGTTACTCCCATTGACTCTTCGGCACCCGAAGGACGCATGATTCTGCCCCAAGTGCAGGTCCTGCGTGACATACTGGACCAGCACGCCAAGGCTGTGGTCTGCCGCGAAACTGAGTTGGAGCAGACCCTCCGGCAGCTGCGCCAGCCTCCACAGCTGGTGGTGACCGACAGCCAGGTCTATGGCATAGTCTCTAAAATCGTGCCCGAACAGGTCTATCTCACTAGCTTTAGTGTGGTGTTGGCACGTGCCAAAGGCCTCTTTGACGACTATGTCAAGGGCACACCCACCATCGACTCTTTGGTTGACGGTGACCGGGTGCTCATGCTCGAAAGCTGTACGCACAACGTCACTTGCGAAGACATCGGCCGTGTAAAACTGCCCAAACTCTTGGCTAAATATACAGGCAAGGCGTTGCAATGCGAGGCAGTAGCCGGACTTTCCTCCCTACCTCGCCCCATCCAGCAATATGCCCTTGTCATCCAATGTGGCGGCTGTGTGCTCACGGCCAAGCAGCTAGCCGCCCGTTTGGCTCCCGCCATAGAGGCCGGCATCCCTGTCAGCAACTACGGCCTTGCCATCGCCTACATGAACGGCATTTTTGCCCGATCCATGAAAATATTCACCAGCAAACAATAGCACATGATAGACCTCCACCCAATCCCAAACCTTTCTCTCATTGTGGCTTGTGCCCAGAACATGGCCATCGGCAAGGATAATGACCTCCTGTGGCACATCAGCGACGACCTGAAACGTTTCAAAAGCCTCACCAGCGGCCACCCCGTGATTATGGGTCGCCGCACCTTTGAGTCGCTTCCGAAGAAACCCCTGCCCAAACGCCGCAATATTGTGCTCACCCACGACCTCAACTTCCACTACCCACTGCCACCTACAGCTTCAGGTACTTTAGAGGTGGCCCACAGCATCCCACAGGTGCTCAAGCTCATAGCCGATGAGCCCGAGTCTTTCGTCATTGGCGGAGCCGCTGTCTACAACGCCTTCTTGCCCATGGCCCGCACGCTGTATCTCACCTGGGTCTATCGCGATTTCGAAGCAGATGTCTTTTTCCCCGTCATCGATGGCTCCCTCTTCCGGCAAGTGCTCCAGTCCGAGCGGTTCGTCGACCCCGAAAGCGGGCTAGAGTATTCTTATGCCGAATATGCGCGAATAGGCAACCCTCTTTAGTCTAGTACGTTTCCCACAAGCGTAGTCGGTGGTTCGTTGCAGCTCTTTTGCACCTGACACGATGACTGTTGCAGGATGGCGTAAGGGAATAAAAAGTTTTTATATACGTTTTTTTTTGTATATTTGCAAAGGAAAAAAAGTACCTGTCGTTTTTAAAGCACTTGATAATTAATGGATTGTGATTGTTTTGGAATCGAGAGGTTTTAATAGTAAACATATATATTATGATGAAACATAAACTATTCTTATTTCTAGCCGCTGCCTCGTTGGCTTTGGTGGGTTGTGAAAAGGCTATTACGCCTTCTCCGGGATGCTTCACTATCAGCAAGACCCAGCAAGTGAAATTCGCTCCCGGTAATCTTCAGGCTGTCTTCAACATCAACCCCGCCACGGGTGCCAAAGAGTACACGTACTCTTTCGCTTCCAAACAGTGGGAATGTCTTGGCCGTTCCAAACCCTTTGTTGGAGAGGCTTTCGACCTCTTCGGTTGGGGTACCGGCGATGAGCCCGACCGTGTGGTAGATTCGGGGGCTGCCTATCGCACTTTTGTCGATTGGGGCAACTACACTATTCGCGATCCACAAGGAAAACCTACCAGTGGTTGGCGCACCCTTTCTTATGAGGAGTGGAATTATGTCATCAACGAGCGCCCCAATGCTGCCAAACTACGTTGTGCAGCCCAGATTGACGGCACCCCTGGTATGCTCCTCCTCCCCGACACATGGTCTTTGGGCGATGTGCGGCATGCTTTCACGAACAACTATTCCGACACAATTTTCCTAACTACCGACCCCAACAACACCGACTGGCAAAAATTTGAAGAGGCCGGAGCTGTTTTCCTGCCTGCTGCGGGTGTTCGCGCAGGCCAGAAATGCTATGGATACCAGAACTTTGGCCGTTATTGGACCAGCACCGACAATATCATGACCGCAGCCTTCTTCTTCGGCTTTATGAATCCTACCGAATATCAGACAGGTCTCCGCCAGTGGGGCTTTGCTGTCCGTCTGGCTAAGGACCAGTAATCTTCTCTAGGACAATTCCGTTGCACACGGTATGTGTGAATCTATATAAGGGACCTCGAAACGGTCCCTTTTTTGTTGTCTTCAGACAATCACTCCAGCAGGATGATAAGATTGATGCAACGTCATGCTCCGTGTAGTCTATACCGACGTGTCTACTTTGGGGTAAAACAATGTAGCGGCGCATCTTTGGGACACGCAGTGCTTTTCATGTCAAATGGGGTAGGGGTGGCCTTTGCTATCTGTCTGGCTTTATTTCACTCTTATCTTCTTTCCGATACGTAGAATTGATGTTTGGCTTAGGTTGTTGAGTTGACAGAGTCTGTTGATGCTGGTGCCATATTTCCGCGCCAGGGCACCTAGGGTGTCTCCTTTTCGGATGGTGTGGTATTTTGTGTCGCCTGTGGTGCTGGTGGTTGGGCTGTCCACCGTTTCACGAGCGGAAGACTTGTTGCCGCCACTGCGCACGATGAGGTGGTTGGCATTGCGGTCGATGTCCTTGTACGCACGGCGGAGCCGTTCGGGGGTGATGTCGTAGTCGGTATTGACGGGCCGGTCCGGAGTGTCGAGCCGATGTTGGAATAGCCAGTCGTAGGTTTCGCTGATGTAGAAGGCGCGGGCCAGTCCGCCGTGGTCGACACCCGAGAGTTTGGTGAAACGGAGGCGTGGTGTATCTCCACATTTGGTCATTCCGTTGATGACTTTCTGCGACTGGGAGAGGGTGACGGCTCGGTCGGCTGTGCCATGGAGTATCCACAGGGGCAGGTCGTTGAGTCCACAGTACGACTTGGGGTTGCCCCCGCCGCACATGGCCATGGCGGCGGCTATGCGGCCCGAGTAGGCTGCCGAGTAGTCTATGGTGCCGTAGCCGCCAAGGCTCATGCCCATGACGTAAAAACGGTTGGTGTCGCATGCATAACGTTGGAACACCCAGTCTACCACGCGGTTGATTCGGTCGGGCTGCCATGCGCCGCCGGGATTTTGGGGCGCGATGATGAGGGCGTCGATTTGACGGCCCATCTTCAGCGCGTCGAGGGGACCATAGCGGCGCACACGATCTAGGTTGTGGCCACAGAGGCTGGCACCATGCAGAAAGAGGATGACGGGCGTGTCGGATTGGAGTGAGTCGTAGTCCTTGGGGGTACTCACCCAGAAATTATATCCGTTGGAAACTTCGCCTCGGAAGGCCGTAAGGGTTTGAGTGAATGATAACGATGGCAGTAGTATAAGTATTAATGCGAGTGTTCTTTTCATGTTGATTTGTATATAAAATGCGACTGCAAAATTACAAAAAATGAATGAAATAATGAAAAAAAAAGGTTTCCGTCATGTAGATGATGGGGGCAGCAAATTCTTTATGTCAATCTTTTTTTGTATATTTGCAACATGAAAAAAGTGAAAATTACCGCCCTGCGCAAGGCCGACTATAAGGACTTGCAGGCACTATACGAGAATCCAATAGAACACGCGTGCGACATCTGTGAGGGTATGTGCTGGGTGAGCCAGGACGCGCAGCAGCCCGCAGGCCTATGCAACGAGGCCTGGAAGAGCATGAGGGAGTTTGTTGAGGTGTTGGCAAATGGCGGTGGCAATTTCTTTGACGGATGGATGAAGAACCCCTACAGTGCCTTGGTCAGCTGCAACGATGGCTTCCGTCCAGTCAGCTTTTTGCTAGAAGCCGAACCGTGGAAGTAGATGGCCTCACCCTCTCATGAGATTCTCGCTTAGATTTAATCATACGTGTAATAAAAAAATGAACCCGCTCTTTTCTCAGATTTATGCCTTGCGTGACGACAAACAGGCTTCTGTGCTGTCCTATTTCTTCAAGACCGGCCCTGGCCAATATGGCGAAGGGGATGTCTTTCTTGGTGTCAAGGTGCCTCAAATACGCTCGGTTGTGAGACAATTGTGGCAGCAATGCTCTTTCGATTGTTTGGATGAGTGCATGCGGTCCGAATACCACGAGGTGCGTTTGGCCGCACTGCTTTCCTTGGTGCAGATTTTCCAGCATGCCAAGAAAGCCCCCGAGATGCAGCAGCGGTGCGTCGATTTCTATTTGTCGCATACATTATATATTAATAATTGGGATTTGGTGGACCTTTCCTGCTACGAAATTCTAGGTGCCTGGCTTTTGGATAAGCCCGATCGCCACCTGCTGTACGATCTGGCCCAACGGAAAGACTCGCTTTGGGAGCAGCGCATCGCCATGGTTAGCTGCATGAAGTTTGTACGCAACGACCAGTTCGACGACTGCCTTGCCATTGCCGACCTTCTGATGCATCACCCGCATGATTTGATACACAAGGCTGTGGGCTGGCTGCTTCGCGAGGTGGGTAAGCGCAACCGTCAGGTTTTGGTAGACTATCTTGCACCCCGCTACCGCACCATGCCCCGCACTACTCTCCGCTATGCCATTGAGCGTTTTGCTCCCGACACCCGTCAGACCTATTTGAAAGGCCAAGTGTAATCCATCAGTCTCATTTGAAAGGCCAAGTGCAATAGATATGGCAACCTCCCCAAAGCTCACCCAACGGGCTAACACAGGCATTGCCCTAAGCGTCGCCTTCACAAAACGGCAAGGCACCACTTCAACCTTTAAAGCATCATCAGATAACAAACGATTTCAGTTACTTACCGCATATTAGATTGGGACAACTTGTAGTTTATATTTGCAGAATGCTTCATTCTCCTTTTATTTACTCGGGATAAAATAACCTAATATAAATATAAGTGAAATGTAATATAAATAGCGTTCGTACACCAGACTTATTTCCGAACGGTCAAATTTCGTTTTGGGCATACCCAAAAGCGCAAACGGCACCGTGTGATCAAAAAAAAGAGCCTACGCAAATAGTGGCGGACGATTTCGGCGGAGGTTTGTACGGAGAAAGGAAGAGGGAGATATTAAACATGGAGTTGCTATTCCGGAGATAATAGTTTTTCTTTCACATCAGTTTGACTTTCCCCAGAGGGGGCAGGAGTGGCGCGATGAAGGTAGCTAGTTGTATATATAGTATATAGTAATACATTGACAAATATCGAGAGCACGCTTTATTGGAATACTAATTGCCTGATATATAATAGCTCTACACTTTGAGTGGGCCTAATGTGAATAAGACTTACTGGGCCTTTATCTGTTCACCGTATCTTTCTATCGTTTCTTTACCAATAGATTGTGGCTCATTTCTCTATGACTTCTATGAATCACTTGGAAAAGGTGGAACTATTAATAATATGCTACAAGCTGTGCCCTCTGTGACGTGATAATCAGTCACCAGTGAAGCACGTCCCTTAGGGCGAAGAAGTGCTGGAGGCACTCCGATAGCGTATGTGGAGAAGAAAACCACATATAGTATTTACAGAACCTACTTTATTAATAATGTATCCTCGCTTTACTGCTCCCCATTGTTTGTGGCCAAAGAAAACAACCCCCGAAAACCAATAATAGCGGGTGCGTATATGTGAATAACCCCACAATAGTCTTTTTATTTCTATTGGTTTTGATTTGTATATTATTTTGAAAATCAATGATATGTATGAATGTTCCCAAATCTGCTTGAAATGTAACTTACCAAATATGAATAACTTATAGCGTTATGAACAAATCACGGCATCAGTTTGCCCCAAAAATGTATTTTTTTTGGGTCATTTGTGGTTTTTTGTGGCCTTTTTCAGGTATGGGTCAAAAAAAAATTGAAAAAATTTTATGCTGAATTTTAATCGTTTAAAAGAAAAGTGAAGTCTGAAACGAAAAAAAAATTTGGTAGTTTGAAAAAAGGTCGTATCTTTGCACTCGCTTTCAAGGAAACAACAATGGTTGATAAAACGAAAGCAAGAGAACTTTGAAATTCTTGGAACATGAGATAGCGTGTGTCTCAAATGCTTTCAACAGGGTTGAAAGTTGATGACACTGACGAGTCAAAGGTAAAAAATACAAGCAATTCTTACAATGAAGAGTTTGATCCTGGCTCAGGATGAACGCT
>CAMVMF010000041.1 GCA_947168515.1 uncultured Bacteroidales bacterium | reverse complement strand
GTGCCTTCGGCGTAGGTGCCGCTACCGGTGACGGTGCCCATGGCGGTGTCGTTGGCGAGGACGGTGAGGGTATAGTAGGCAGTGTCCTGCGCGAAGGTGGCGGTGTAGGTGGCATCGGCGGTGACGGTGACGGTGCGCGTGGCGTTGTGGTTGCCGTCGTTCCAGAAGAGGAAATGATGTCCGGCAGTGGGTGTGGCGGCGATGGTGACGGCGGTGCCTTCGGCGTAGGTGCCGCTACCGGTGACGGTGCCCATGGTGTTGTCGTTGGCGAGGACGGTAAGGGTGTAGGTGGGTATGGCGGTGCGGGTGATGGTGATGTCGTCGAGAATCATCCAGTATTGGTCGGTGCAGCTGTGATGGCGGAAAGCTATGTTGATGGTTTGGCCGACAAAGCTGCTGAGGTCAACGGTGCGCTGGGTGTAGCTGTTGGAGGTGAGGGTTGTTTGGAATAGTGGGGTATTGGAGAAGTTGCTGACGTTGTTGCCGGTGGTGGAGACATACACGGAGTAGTGGTCGCTGGGGTAGTTGCGGTCGTAGGCACGGTCGTACCATGAGAGGGTATAGGTGTAGCCGCTGTCAAGCACAATGGCAGGAGAGACCAGCCAGTTGTCGGGAGTGAGGGCACCGGTATTGTTGATGTATGAGGCCGAGGCAAAGGCGTGGGAACCACTATGGACCGAGTCGGCTGGACAGAAGTCGGTTTGCCATCCGTGGCCGTCGTTGTCGTTGTCGATGAAGTTCCAGCAGGCCAGGGGGTCTGATGGCTCGGCTCCGATGGTGTAGGGGAAGGTGGTGACACCGCAGGACTGCACATGGACCTGCAGCGTGTCGTGTGCAACGCTGGTGGGGGTGGTGGAAGCAACGATGACGTTGTAGGTGCCTGGGGTGCTCCACACGGCGGTGGCGGTGAGGCCGGTGGCAGTGGACGGAGTGGCACCGGCGAGTGTCCAGCTATAGGTGGCTCCGGGAAGGCCTATGGCCGAGAAGGATGCTGGGACATTTTCGCCCACGGTGGAAGGACCGCTGATGTAGACCGAGGGGGCAGGCGCATCTTGCGAGAGGATGGCGCGAATCATCCAGCTGCCGTTGAGGTTGTTGCTGGTGGCCGTGGCTAGGGAGGTCCAGGTGGTGCCGTTGGTGGAGATGAGGCTGCTGTTGGTGTCGCCGCAGAAACTACTCATGGCGGCGGGGTAGGTGGAGCCATTGGCACTGAAGGTTATCCAGAGCGGTAGCGTGGAGTTGAGGGCTACGCCTTCGGGGATGGGGATGGTCTGCCAGCTGTCTTGCTGGGTGCTGGTGAAAGAAACGGTTTGTGTGGAGACTAGAGTGGAGGCCGAGGTGCTGGCACCTTGGTAGATGTTGAGTGTGAGGGCGGTGGGGTTGGCAACATAGAGCATCACATGGGTGAGGTAGTTGCGATGTCGATGCATGGTGGCGGGGAGGCGTATGCCCCACTGCATGTTGATGTTAGAGGAGGAGCCGATGGCATTGACAAAGGTGCTGTCGCCGCAGTAGGCAACGGTGTCGCCAAGGGTGGCGGGAGTGTTGTCGGTGAAGATGCCACGAATCATGAAGCTATAGTCCCACGAGGTGAGATATTGTAGATTGGAGCCCCAGAGCAGGCCATCGGGATTGCCGCTGTCGTAACTCATGGTGGCAGGGAATGCATTGTTGGAGCCGGTGTAGCTGAATGAAATCCATACCGACTTGGTGCCGTCGATAGCGATAGGGGCGGAGAGGGGCATGGTGTACCACTGGTTCACCATGGAGCTGGGGATATTGACGGTTTGGGTATGTGCCAGGGTGGAGGGGTAGGAGGTGCCGGTATAGATTTTGAGGGTGTAGTTGCCGGCTTCGATAACATAGAGGCTGACATGGGTGAGGTCGTGGTTGGGGGTGAGGACGGAGGAGGGCAGCTTGATGCCCCAGATGGAGGTGCCGGAGTTATCGCGGAGGCTGATGACGTAGCTGTTGGCGGTATAGCCCAGGGTGTCGCCGGAGAGGGGCTCGAAGTTGGCCGTGAAGTTGTAGGTGCCGCCGTTGGCGTAGAAGGAGCGGGGGTTGAACCTATACCCATCGCTCCATCCCGTGAAGCGGCAGCCGGAAGCTGCCGAGGCGGTGACGGTGACGATGTGGGCGTTGGTGTCGGTGAAGGTGCCGCCACCCGAGACGGTGCCGTAGCTGGCGTTGTTGGAGGAGGTGGTGACTGTGGTGGTGGAGCCGAAGCTGGGGTTGGGTTCGATGCCTATGACGGCGTTGTTGTTGATGTTGTAGGTGCCGGAGCTAGTCCCACCGGTGCCACCGGAAGTGGGGTTGAGGCTGCCGATGGCATAGTAGCCGTCGCAATAGCCATTCCACCCCCAGTTGAAGTGGAAGAGTCCGCTGTTGTTGCGTCCGTCGCAGATAAAGGCGTGTCCGCTGGAAGAATCTTGGCCATTGTACAGCACCGGTCGGCCGGCCAGCAGCTCGCTGGTGAGCATGGCGGCCCAACTGGCAGTGGTGTAGTCGGTGAAAGTGACTTGTTTTAAGGTGGGTTTGTATTTGAAGTAGGTGCGGAGGGCATTTTCGGCGGAGGCATCGGTACAGGAACCGTAGCTGTAGCTGAAGGCACCGCTGGAGTTTTCACCATACTGCATCTCAAGGGCTACGCCCACGTGGTGCATGAGGGTGGCGACGGCATTCACCTGGGCCGTGGAGCTAGAACTGGTGAGCTGGGTGGGCATGGCGCTCCAAAGGTAGGTAGTGGCCCCGAAATTGGCACTGCGGGAGGCATAGGAGTCGGGGGTGTAGGAGTGGGAGCCGTAGCCCGTGGTGGGGTGGTTCCAGAATTTCATGATCTGGGCCATGGCGGTGGCCACGCAGCCCGTGGGTGATTTTTGGCCGGTGGAGGCGTTGTAGGGGCAGAGGTCGTTGTAGTAGGGCCTTTGTCCCCAGGTGGTTGTAACCAACGGGGCTATGGCCGTGGTGAGCGGCGGCAGGGCGGGGGTGTTGCTGAGGAGTTGCGCCCATGTCTCGGCAACGGGGTCGCCCTCCTGGGTTGTCCACGGGGAGAGCCTGTGGGCCTGACGGTTTTTATAGAAAAGGATTTGCCGCTCATAGTCTTCGAGCCAGCCGCTGACATTGGCGGGCATACCCTCGACAGCAAAGGTGCTGGTGGTGGAATAGCCCAGGATGGGGAGCACGCAGTCGTCGGCCGAAACCAAGACGAAGCCCTTGCCGTCGGTGGCGGCGAAGATATAGAACTGGGTGTATTGGGTGGTGGAGGTGATGTCCTGAAGCGTTAGCTGTCTCTGACCGATGGCCTTGAGATAATTGTTAGCCACGATGCGGGCCTTGTTGGGCTCAACGGGATGGGCCTGCAGCATGAAGGGCATGGCCAACATGAGAGTGAAAAGTGCGAGGGTAGATTTTATTCTCATATTTCTTTCCTTATTTTAATTTACGCTCCACAATAACGGCAATGCCATTTTTTTATTGTACTGGGGGGTGCAAAACCGTCTGTCGGCTCCCTTGCGGCTCCGCTTTTCCTTCGTGTAGAACCATGCATTTATATTATGTTTATATTATACTTTATTTATCATTCATAAATCAACTATAATATAAATCAAATGTAAATGACTTAATAAATTTAGGATTTAAGAGTGTGTTTTTGCCGGGGTATTGGGGTGGGGGAGGGTTGGAGTGAAATGCTAAGAAGAATGCTTAAAATGTGCAAAAAAATTTGATTATTGAAAAAAAAGAGTATATTTGCACTTCGAGAAAAGAAAAGGATAAAAGTCTATTATTCTGCATAAAGTTTTGAAAGTCAATTTTTAATGACTTTTTAAGAATTGTCTTTTGTTTTTTCTTTTTTTGATGAAGTGCTTTTGGACGGTTTGAGAGCGGACGAAGTGGGCCGAGGGAATGGTAGGGATGGGTTATGTGGGTGATGCAGGGAATGATAAGGGGTGAAGCATTAGTGCGTGATTATGTATGCGGAAGGGCGTTTTGGGGTGGCGATTTTGGAAAAAGAAGATGTATGAAGTATAAGTTATGGGTATCTATTGTTTTAGGCATGTAGCAGGCACAGCGTTTTTTTGTAGTGGGCACAGCGTTTTTTTGAAGTAGGTATAGCGGTTTTTTGTAGTAGGCACAGCGTTTTTTTGTAATAGGTTTGGCGTTTTTTTGTAATAGGTTTAGCGTTTTTTTGTAGTAGGCACAGCGTTTTTTTGTAGTAGGTACAGCGTTTTTTTGTAGTAGGCACAGCGGTTTTTTATAGGGGGTACAGCGGTTTTTTGCAGTCTACAGCAACATGATTGTCCGGCGAAAGTATAGATAAAAGGAATAACAATTTATTATAAATCAAAACTTTAATTCTATGAAAACATTTTTACGTTGTTTGATTCTTGCTGCGGCACTCTGTGCCGGGGTGGGAGCCACGGCACAGACGTTGGAAGACTATACGTTTTCCACGGGTGTTGATGCCACTAAGTGGGTTACCATCACAGACAGCACCAATCTCCTTGTGAACGGTACTGGCGACAATAAGCTGTCCACGCTGCAGGACATTGGGTTCCGCTTCCCCTTTGCGGGAACGGTCTACACCCAGTTCTCTGTGAACTCCGACGGCAACCTCCGTCTAGGTTCTACTTTGACCGGCACGGGGTCGTACTCTACGCCCTTTAGCAGCAGTAATGCCAACACCAACAGTCCTAAGATTAACTTCTTTGGCTGCGACGGCTACTATTTGGACAGCATCCACTATGTGTATGCCGAGCCTATGGTGGTGGATGGTGACTCGATGCTGGTAGTGGAGTTCCGCTTGGGCACCTACAACAGCACCACCCGTACCAAGAAGTACCACTGGCAGGTGCACCTCTACTCAACTGGCAAGATAGAGGCAGTCTATTCTGCTGTGGCCCCCGAGCAGGCCCCTAATGTCAGCAATCAGAAGGGCTTGTGTGTCAATTCCGGCGACGGATGGGTGATAGATGCCACCGGCGTGGCCACCCATTTTAGCGCGGGTTCGACCACCACATGGTCCTCAGGCTCATGGCCTGCCCCCAGTACCTACTACAGCTTTGAAATACCTGACAACATTTGCTTAACTCCCAGTGGCATCAGGCTGAACAGCATTACCTCCACCACGGCATCGCTCACCATTTTGCCCGCTGGCAACGAAACATCGTGGTTGGGCACCATCACCCCCGGCATCATGGGCTATTCGCAAGTGGTCTTCTCCGACACCAATGTCAACCTGATGATGCTCACTCCGAGTACGGATTACACGGTTTCGGTGCGCGCCATCTGCGGCGTGGGCGACACCAGCAATGCTGCCACCATTACCTTCCAAACGCCCTGTGTTCCTACCTCGGTTCCCTACACGATGGACTTCGACGAGGAGACCACCAGCACCACAGCAGCCACCGGCGTGATGCCCCCATGTTGGACCATCGGGGCCGAGGATGTGTCGATGACAGCTGCTCAGCGTCCTCAGATCTACTACGGTTCCAGCAATGCCAACAGCGGCAGCTACAGCCTCAGGATGTATTACCGCGGCTACGTGGCGCTGCCTACCTTCAACGAGCCTGTGGCCAACCTGCAATTGGACTTTACGGTCCGCCAAACTGCCGACTCCTATCATTTGGAGGTGGGTGTCATGGACAACCCGTTTGATGCCAGCACCTTTGTGCCCATCGACACCATTGTCAACACCGGCACTTCGAGCCATGAGGAGCATACGGTGTATTTCTCCGATTATGTGGGAACTGGCCAATACATTGCTTTCCACAACATCACTACCAGCTCATATAGCTATAGCTATAACTATATCGACGATGTGGAGGTGACCGTCGCACCCACCTGCCGGTTGCCGATGGACATTGCTGCCACCAACGTCATCCACAACGCCGCCACCATTGTTTGGAACGGCGACGGGACCAGCTATTTGGTGGAATATGGCACCACCCCCAGCCTGACCACTGCCACCGTGGTCAGCAGCAACCAGATTTCGCTGACGGGACTTATGCCCACCACCCAATACTACGTGCGAGTGCGTACCCTCTGCGGTACCGACACCAGCGAGGCTGCCATGGTCTCCTTCACCACCACATGTGCCCCGATGGCGGTGCCCTATGTGATGGACTTCGACGAGGAGACCACCAGCACCACTGCAGCCACCGGAGTGATGCCCCCATGTTGGACCATCGGGGCCAAGGATGTGTCGATGACTGCCTCGCAGGAACCCCAGGTGTACTACAGCAGCTCCAATGCCAACAGCGGCAGCTACAGCCTGCGTCTGTACTATCGTGGCTATGTGGCCATGCCTAAATTTGCCACCCCTGTGGACAGCCTGATGATGTCTTTCTGGGTGAAACAAACCAGCAGCTCCTATCGTTTGGTTGTGGGCGTGATGACCGACCCGATGAATGCCGGCACCTTTGTGCCCGTCGACACCATCGTCAACAACGGCACTTCGACTCAAGAATATCACGAATTGTTCTTTAACAACTACACTGGACCCGACGGATATATTGCCTTCCATAACATTACCACCAACACCTATTCCTACAGCTACAACTATCTCGACGATGTGCAGGTGATGCCTCTGCCCTCTTGCATGCCTGTTTCTGATGTGACGTCCAGCAATGTAGAGGCTCACGCCGTTACGCTGCATTGGCCTGCCGCAGGCACGGGTGCCACCTACACGGTGTATATCGACAGCACCGCCGTGGCCACGGGCCTAACCACCAACAGCTACACCCTCACCGGTCTGCAGGCCGACACCGACTATGTGGTTGGCGTGCAGGTTAACTGTTCGGCTACGGATGTTTCGCAGATTAGTTATTTGACCATCAGTACTTTGGCAGAGCCTCTGATGTGTGGCAGCACCACCGCCACCATCGTGTCCAACGCCGGCCTCAGTACTTCCAACGTCACCACCAACTATTTCCCCGGCTACAGCTACTACAACTACAGCTACACCGAGGTGATTATCCCGGCCGATCGTTTGGGCGACTTGGTCGAGATCAAGGGTATGGAATTTAAGCCCACCAATGTGGCTGCCGGCAGCAATAAGTTCGACAACTGCGAGATTTATCTGATGCATACCACGGCCACCTCCTTGGGCAGTGGCTTCGTCCAGGATACCCAAAACCTCCAGCTCGTCTTCACCGGTAACCTGAGCTATACCAATACCCTCTGGCAGCAGGTGGCCTTCGACAGCAGTTTTGTGTGGAACGGAATCGACAACGTGCTTGTGGCTGTGCGCCGCAACATGGGCAGCTACGCCTCCAGCGGTCAGTTTGACGCATACACCAGCACCGACACCCTGGCACGCTATATCTACAACGATAACTCGGCCTATGTGGTTGGCGACATTGATGGTGGTACGGCCACTACTACAGTGCCTGTATACCACCTGATTGGATGCCCCGCGAACAACTGCGGCACCACATGCCAGATTACCATTGATGGTGTAGATGATTACGGTGACGGCTGGAATGGCAGTTACATCACCATATACCAGAACGGCAGTGTCGTCGACACCTTCACGCTGGATGACGGCGATGCCTACACCAAGACCATTGCCGTTTGCAGCAACTATCCTGTAACGTTCGAATGGTATGAGGGCAGCTATTCTTATGAAGCCAGCTTCACCATCTACGACGGTGCCGGCGCAGCCACATATGTCTGCACCAATGCCGAAGACCTGCCCAGCACGGTGTTTGCCACCATGGCATTGCCCTGTCCCACCTGTACAAGTGTTGCTGTGGCTGTAGACAATGTAAGCAACAACAGCGCCACCATCAGCTGGACCGACGACAACAGCGGTGCCACCTACACCATCTACAGCGACAGCACCGTCGTGGCCAGCGGACTTGCCACCAACAGCTACTCCTTCACGGGCCTGAGCCCTCGCACCGAATATCACTTCGGTGTCCAGGCCAACTGCTCGGCTACCGATGCTTCGTCAATACGGTATGTGACCGTGGTCACTACCGCAGATCCTATCATGTGCGGCAGCGATACCGCCACCACGGTGGCTAACGTCGACAGCGCCAATAATACCACTAGTTACTTTCCCGGCAACAGCTACTACGACTACAGCTATACCGAAGTCATCATTCCGGCCAGCCGTTTGACCGGTCTCGGTGAGATTAAGGGTATGGGATTCAAACCCACTGACTTGGAGGCAGGAAGCAGCCATTTTGGCAACTGCCAGATATATATGATGCACACCTCCGCCACCTCGCTGGCCGGCGGTTTCATCCAAGACAGCACCCACTTCCAGCTGGTGTACTCTGGCGATTTGAGCCATGCTAGCACCGACTGGCAGCAGGTTGATTTCAATACCAGCTTCTTCTGGAACGGCACCGACAACGTGGTTGTTGCCGTCCATCGTAACACCGGCAGCTATGCTTCCAGCGGCCAGTTTGCCGCTTACCAAGGTACCGACACCCTGGCACGCTATGCATACCGCGACGGAACCCCCTTCGTAATAGGTAGTGTACCCAGCGGCTATGCCACCGACAAGGTGCCCGTATACCACCTGATTGGATGTGAGTCTTCTGGCCCTGCCCCGATGACCCTCACCGTGGCCACGGACAACAGCACCATGGGTACCACCCTTCCCGCCCCCGGCACCTATATGTATCATGTGGGCGACACCATGGCTTTGGCCGCTGTGGCCAACCCGGGCTATCATTTCGCCTACTGGCAGATTGGCATGGGCATGCTTAGCGATTCGCTGGTGATGAATCCTGTCATCTTGGAGGTGCCTGCCTATATGGCTGGCTCCAACATTTCTGCTACGGCCTATTTCGCCCCCGAGCAGTACACCGTTACGGCTCTCTCCAGCAACCCCTTGCTTGGTAGCGTCAGCGGCGGCGGCACCTACAACTACGGCGACACGGCCACCTTGGTGGCTACCGCTACCCCCCGCACCCACTTCGTGAGCTGGAGCGACGGCGACACCCACGCCATCCGCCAGATTGTCGTGGTGGGCGACACCGCCCTCACGGCCCATTTCGCCCTGAGACCGGTGACCGTGACCGTGGTGAACGACCAACCTTTCAAGGGCACCATTGTTCCCTATCCGGGCACCTACCAGTATAATGTAGGCGATACCATTACTGCCAGGGCTACCGCCAACTACGGCTACTCCTTCGGCAGCTGGGGCATCGACATGGGCCTCATCGACACTGCTGTGGCCTTGAATCCCGCCACCATCGTCATGCCTCTGGCTCTTGCCGGTGAGTCCGTCACCATCACCGTCAATTGGACCAACAACGAGTACACCCTAACGGTGGTTAGCAACGACACCGCCCTGGGTACCGTCACAGGCAGCGGCATCTACCCCTACGGTTCCAGCGTCACCCTTGAGGCAACGCCTAAGCCCAACTGTCATTTCGTCAGCTGGAGCGACGGCAGCACCGATGCCGTGCATGCCGTGGCTGTCGGTGGCGACAGCACCTATGTGGCCACCTTTGCTTACGACAGCGTCACCATTATCTTGTCCGTCAACGATGCCGCCACGGGCACCATCACTCCTGCTGCAGGCTCCTACAAATACGCTGTTGGCGAGACCTTCACTGCAACGGCAACGCCCAACGAAGGGTATGAATTCCTCGGTTGGGGGTGCGATGGCAACTCGTGGACCGAGCTGACCGACAATCCTGTTTCGAGAGTCCTCACTCCCGACCTTGCCGGCCAGACCCTGAGCTATAAGGCTTATTTCCAAGTCAGACCAGAGTATGCAGTTTATCTGTCAGTTAGAGACTCTTTGGGCAATTCCAATACTGGCGGTACGGTCACAGGCCAAGGCAACTACTATGCAGGCGATGAGGTTACCATTACGGCTATTGCCAATGAGGGCTACCACTTCGTCTCCTGGGTGGACGAGACGACGGGTGAGGTGGTTTCCACAGAGCCCATCTATACCTTTGTGATGCCAGCATCGCATATTTCCTATATGGCCATCTTCGCCGCCGACAGAGTTACCGGTATCGATGATGCTGATGTTGACGACATCGTTATATACAGTGTCAACGACCGCGTTATCGTTCGTGGAGCCGAAGGTCAGTCCATCCGCGTCTTTGATGTGGTGGGCCGCCTGGTGGCTCAGCGTGGTAAGGCAGGGGACGAAGAGAGTATCCAACTCACCAACACAGGAGTCTACCTCGTGAAGGTGGGCGATGCTCCTGCACGCCGCGTGGTTGTGCGCAAATGAAGTGTCCACACCATGATGCCGACCTCTCAATGAGGGGCCTGGCATCGATAAAAGTAAAAGAGCTGTCCTTGGGGGCGGCTCTTTTGCTTTTATATTGCTCAGCATAGGCTGTGAGGTGGATGTTTTTATGCAGTGGGAGGAGGCGCACATGAGAGTGCGTCAAGGAGGTGCTGCTGCAGGTGGTGGATGGGTAGTGCCATCGTGTGAGGGAGTGACAAAAAAAAGAGCAGCGTGGGCTGCTCTTCTTGCGGGAAAGACAATTACTTAGTATTTCATGACGGGTTCGAGCTCTTTGGCATAAGCAATCATGCGCTCGACTTCGGAAACGACGGGTACGCGGCGGACGAGCTTTTTCTGCTCGTTGATGGTGGCCATTTTGGCCTGCAGATTGTCGGCCTTGCGGTTGCGGAGCTCTTTGACGGTGTCGACACCGGCAGCTTCGAGCAGTTCGGCAAACTGACCCGCAACCCCTTTAACGCGCATAAGGTCGGCGTGGTTGGCCCATTTGAGGATTAACTCGTGGCCGATGCCGGTGGCTTCTTCCATTTCTTTACGTCCTTTTGGGGTAGCGCATTTGTCGAGGAGGTCGTTGGTGGTTTTTACGCCTGCTGCGGCCAGTTTGGAGGCATAGACCTGGCCAATGCCTTCGATGTCGATGATTTTGTAATTCATAGTTGCGTGATTTTTAGGTTATTATTTTACTTTTTTTGTTTGTTTCGATTACAAAGGTACGAATTTTTTTTTGTATTGAAAGGATTTTTTTTTGAAAGATAGGGGAGGGGACGAATCTTTTTTTGGCCGTAGAAGTCATTTTTTCTTTCGTATATGGGAGTTTTTTTGTATATTTGCAGACTGAAAAAATACTATTTGTCATTATTTTTAATCTTTATATGAATATGAAAAAGACTGTTTTATTGGCTGTTTTGATGCTGTCGGCACTAATGGTTGCCCCGTCGGCAAAGGCGCAGGTGGTGACCGATACGATGGATGTTCCGTTTGGTAAATTTGAGTCATGGGTTTCTTATCCGGCGGATAGTTTGTCGCTGATGGGCGGATTGATCAATCTGCCGGTGAATTATGACTATCAGTTGCCAGAGGGTTGGAGTGTGCCTAGGTATAACCTTGACGACACACTTGATTACTCAGGGATGTCCTTCCCCGTGAGCCTGTCGTTGCCAGTGGCGGTGGTGTATCCTGACACTTTGTATGCCCCCGAGGGCAACAAAGGAGTGGTGGCACGTACATTCCGCTTTCAGGATGTTGTTACGCCATCGGCTTATTCCATGGCTTCGGGAATGCTGGATTCGACATTGACGAGTATGATACTGCCGTCGGTGTTGGTGACGGGTGAGATTAACTTGGACAGTTTGATACCGCTGATTAGCCGTCTGACAATTAATACCTCCGACATGTCGTGGCTGTTGACGATGGTGGACAGCGTCGATTTGAACAACTATATTGCTGGCGGTTTCCCCTTGAATGGTTTTAAACCAGGCAGAATGATAGGAAAGTATATCTATAGGGACCCCGGTGAAGGAGATGACGACGATAATGCTGTTGTGGTTATGTTAGGCACCCGTTATGACACGCTACAACATCGTAGGCTGCTGGTGGGTGCCGGCGTGAAGAGATTGTATGAACTGTATGACACGTCCCATTATGAGTTGTTTGAGTTTGATTACACCTCGCTGAGTAGTTATTTCCCGGACAGTTACGGCTATTACGAGGCCGACTCGATGGTTGTACTTGTCGTGTCGTCGGCAAGTGATAAGGGATTCCAGTATGGTTCTAGAATTTATTTGGACCAATTAAGACTGGTGAGTCAGCCCACCCCATGTGGTCGGATTGTCAACTTGCATGAGGAAGAGAACATACCCATGTACTTGCACATAGCATGGAATAATACAGCCACTCCCGATCGTTGGGAGGTGGAGTATGGTCAGGCTGGGTTTGTACGCGGAAGGGGAACTACTGTGGTTGTGACGGACAGCAATGCCTATTTCAGTTCATTGAGTCTTAATACACGATATGATTTCTATGTGCATGGATTGTGCGGCGATACTGCCGAGACCGAATGGGTATATCTGTCGGTGTTGACGGATAGCTTGCCCTCGCAGCAAGGCATCAACGGTGTTTCCGGTGAGAGTGTGAAGGTGTATCCTAATCCCGCTAAAGACCGCTGCATGGTGGATTTGGAAGGCGTAAAGGCTAGCCTGTTGAGGCTGTACACCATTGAGGGTCGCGTGGCGAAAGAAATGGATGTAAAGGGCGAAGAACAAGTGGAATTGCTGTTGCCAGGAGAGGGTATTTTTATCTTAGAGGTGATGACGGCTGAAGGAAATGTCTATAAGCGAGTGATTGGTAAATAGCAGTCCATGCTATTCTTTATATTCCAAACCGAGGGTGTCTTAACAGTCAAAGACACCCTCGGTTTTTAACTAGTTTTAACCCGAATCGGTCGTTAGTATCACCGAGGACTATTCCACCGAGAGGCGGCGCGAGGCTGTGCCTTGCGGGCCGGAGACGGTCAGGGTGTACACGCCGGCGGCAAGTCCCGAGGTGGCTATCTGGGTGACACGCTGGCGGAGGGGCTGGCGCATCACCTCGCGGCCCATGCCGTCAAAGACGGTCAGCGTGGTGCCCTCTGCGGGCGGAAGGTCTAGGGTGAGGGTGACGCTGGCGTGGGCGGGATTGGGGGAGAGGACGAAAGCAGTCTGTCCTGGGACCTCGGCGATGCCCTCAGGCTGGCCAGGGTGGTGCGAGGTGTCGGGCATCTGGTCGCCGGTGTAGAAATATATTGGGTCGGTCCAAGCCGTCCACATCACCGTGTCGTCATGCACGGGACAAGAGTGGAGGCACTTGGCACGCAGGCGTGCCTGATAGTAAACATCCCGGCTCAGCAGCCGCTCGGAGAGTTCGTAGTATCCGCCGGTGGTTTCCACCACCTGCAGGCTGTCCAGCGGCATGTCGTAGGGGCCGTAGGCCAACTGGTACATCCTATGTTCGGCAGCATCGCTCCACCCGAACACGGCACTCCCCGCCATCATGCCCCCAAAGCCGAACCCATCCACCACGGGGCAGCTGAACTCGTCGGTATCGGGGAGGGTAAAGATGGGAAACACACATCGGCTCCAAGGACAGCGACCAAGTCTATGCTCCGGCACCGAATATAGGTTGCTATCACCTATCCACACTTTATTACTATCTATATGTAAAAAAGCAGTAGTAAAATTGGAGGAAAGCCCATATAAATTGCACCATTCTAAATTATAGATGTAGACTCCATATATTAAATCTCCCCATGGGATTGTATCGAAGACACACACACCTAACAAGGCAGTGTCGGTAACAGCAACCGGATGTTCAAAATAAAGGGAGTAGACAGGAACAACAGTGTCTCCGGATTCAGTACAGATATTAGGATGGTCAAAGTTCATATAATGGTCGCAAGGACGCAGGCTGTTGGAGAATACCGGGCGGGTGAAATGGTATTCGGGATTATTATAGTCGTTGTTGTGAATCATTATCAATACCCCTCTTACTTCAATGGATTTTGTATGTGTTGAAGCACTAAAACTCATAGCTATGTTGAGGCCTGTTACTGTCGGTTGGGGTTGGGTCAGGCTTCGGAAATCATGAAGGGTACAAAGATAACTCCCTTGATTATGAACACTATCAAAAGCCCTTCGACTTTCGGGGATAGCACCGTAGATCTTGGATGCCGAATCTCTAATACAAGGAATCGTGATTGGGTCCATCAGAAATGGGTTTATTGTGTCCTGCGCCCGCATTTCGAAGACAGAAATGACTAAAATAAAAACAATCAATATTCTTTTCATGATATGAAATTTTAGGTGAGTACTATAATATCGTTTTTTTATGTTTTGCCCTTACGGGGATTTTTTTTATCTTGCTGTTTTTCTGTAGGCGTTGCCTACAGCTATATCTGTGTTTGCCTTTTCTGGGCGATTTTTGGATGTAGCTCTATGAATTTGTGTTATTCGATTTTAACTTTGTGTGATGGTTCAAATAATAAATACGTTAGATACATGCGAATCGCGTTAAAAAACAATAGTAATAAGTGCTCATGTATGGTTGAACGTATTTTGTATTTACTTGTTAATTATGTATTTACTTAAACATTCATCAGCTATGTATTGAGTTTCCGACACTGCAAATATAGAAAAAGAATTTAAATGATGCGAAAAAAAAATTCAAAACGGTGCAAAAAAACAATAGTACATAGAAAAGGTGATTATTATAAGCGCGCCGTATTCACCGCTTTGCTATCAGAACCATCCTGGGATGTATCTTTCACTCCGAAATACTGATCAGTGGGCATTAGGTACCTTCAGATTGCGTGCTTTTTTGCGACGCTGCCTGGCCTCGGCAAAGGATGCATGCTTCCTTTGCACTCTGCTATGCAACGTTATTGAGAGATTGTCTCTCCATGGCAATTTGCAGAAGTCCCCATAAGACTGTTACTAAGGTTCTTTGTGATTGCCATGGGAGCAAAAAAAAGTCCCCGACAAGGGGACTTTAGTTTTAGGGTGGCTGACGGGCCAAAGGGCCCTTGTTATTTACGGCTCGTTAGTTCTTGTTGTTGTCTTGGCGAGCATTGCGGACGATGAGGACTAGGGCCACGGTCTCAAACACCAGGTAGGCCACATAGCAAATACAGAATCCAAGAATGAAGATTTTGGCTGTTTGTAGGTGGGTGAGGGACCAAATGAAGAGCACGCAGAGATGAAGGAAAAGACTGCCTACGGTGATGCCGAGGAAGTTCTTGACAAAGGTGCGTGGGTCTTTGTAGAAGCTCTTTACTACGCCATAGTGCATCAGGCCGGTGATGATGGCAAAGTATAGCGGCGTAAGTGCCAGGATGGGTTGGAAGATGTTGTCGCCAAACCACAGCGTGCAGAAACTGACCAATATAAGCACGATGGTGAGGGCGAGGAGTGCGACAGTGTATTTCTTCATAATGCCGGATTGCTGTTAGGGTAAGGCTGAAGGTGATCAGTCCTTACTGGATAAACTTAATGGTCTCCTTGGTGGTGTATTTTTCGCAGTAGTGACAACGAAGCTTGAGGTTCTCTTTGTCGACGACATCGAACCGAGTGGGAATATCCTCGAAGTTGGTGATGCACTTGGGGTTGGCACATTTGATGAAATTCTCGATATGGTCGGGGATCTCGGTGGCAAATTTCTCAATGACTTGATAGTCCTTGATGGTGATGACGGTGACGAAAGGGGCCACGAGGGCAACTTTGGAGACCTCGTCTTTGGTGAAGTGTTTGTTCTTAATCTTGATAATTCCCTTGCGGCCCAGTTTGCCGCTTTGGAGGTAGGTGCCGATGAGGACCTCGTCCTTATAGTTTTCGAGGCCAAGGATATGGACGACCTGATAGACGGATTCGGTGGGGATATGGTCGATGACGGTACCGTTTTCGATGGCGGGTACGACAAGTTCTTTCTTTGTTTCCATGGTGTGGTTTTTGTTTTGTTACGATGAATGATAATGGTTATTTGGCACCGAGGATAGAGGCGATGAGTGCCTGACGGACATAGACGCCGTTCTGCGCCTGCTGGAAGTAGTAGGCGTAAGGGGTTTTGTCGACGTCGGTGGTGATTTCGTTGACGCGAGGCAGGGGGTGGAGGATTCGCATGTTGTCTTTGCACCCTTGCAGCATGGCGGCGGTGAGGATGCAGGAGTCCTTGACGCGTTCGTATTCCAGGAGGTCGGTGAAGCGTTCGCGCTGGACGCGGGTCATGTAGATGATGTCGGCCACCTCGATGATGTCGTGAATCTCGCGGTATTGGTAGTATTTAAGGCCGGCTTTCTTGATGCTGGATTTTACGGACGAAGGGAGTTTGAGTTCTTCGGGAGAAACCAGGTGGAAAGTGGTGTTCCAGTTGCACATGGCCTGAACGAGGGAGTGGACGGTGCGGCCGTATTTGAGGTCGCCCACCAGAGCGATGTTGAGGTTGTCGAGGGTACCCTGGGTCTTGCGGATAGAGTAGAGGTCGAGGAGGCACTGGGTGGGGTGCTGATTGGCGCCGTCGCCGGCGTTGATGACGGGGATGGAGGCCACTTCGGAGGCATAGCGAGAGGAGCCTTCCTTGGGGTTGCGCATGACGATGAGGTCGGCATAGCTGGATACCATCTTGATGGTGTCGTGGAGGCTCTCACCTTTCTGGACGCTGGTGGCGCCGGGGTCGCTGAAGCCAAGGACTCGGCAGCCGAGTTGGTTGGCTGCGCTCTCGAAGCTGAGGCGGGTACGGGTAGAGGGCTCGAAGAAAAGGGTGGCGACAACGTGGTCGCGAAGAATGGGCTGCTTAGGGTTCTTTTCGAAACCTTCGGCAATATCCAACACCTCTAGGTATTCTTCCTTGTTGAAGTCGGTGATGGAAATGAGGTTGCGTCCTTTAAGTGTGCTCATATTTGTTGGATTTAAAGATTAATAATCAAATTGAATGGGCCGATGCTAGAGGCGGGCCAGGCCGTCGATGGCAGGTTGGTAGGTGTGGTCGAGTTCGAGAGCTTGGTGGAAATCATGACGTGCTAGGTCGTTGTTGCCGTTGAGTTCGTAGGCGCAGGCGCGGTTGGTCCAGGCCTCGATGAAGGAGCTGTCGCATTGGATGGCGCGGGTGAGGTATTCGATGGCCACGTCGTAGTCGCCATAGGTGAAGAGTTGGATATATCCGCGGTTGTGCCAGGCAAGTTTGTGGTTGCTGTCGATGTCGAGGATGCGTTTGTAGATCTCCTCGGCCTGCTCCATGTTGTTGCCGTCTTGATAGTACATGGCCAGGGCGTAGAGGGCGTTGGTGTTGGTGGGTTCGAGACGGTTGGCGGTGCTGAGGTATTCTACTGCCATGGGGTTGTGGTGAATCGAATAGAGGATGCCGAGTTCCTCGAAGGCGGGTTCATAGTCGGGGTAGATGTCACAGACTTTGCGCAGGAGAAGGATGGCATTGGAGGTGTCGCCGGTTTCCTTATAGATAAACCCCTTCATGAAGAGGGCAGTGCGGTTGTTGGGGTCCTTGTCGGTGACTTTGCTGAGGCTTTCCATGGCGCGGTCGTAGTCGCGGGAGTAGTAGGCTATCTCACCGAGTTTGAGTACGGCCTCGGTGGACTCGGGTTTGAGTTCGAGGGCGCGCTGGAGAGAGCTGTAGCTGTGTTCGACATCGCCGTTGGCGAAATAGGCGTCGCCAAGGAGCATGTGGTACTTAAATTCCTTGCCGTTGATGGAGACGGCGCGCGAAAGGTCGGCAATGGCGTCGTTGACGCGATTGACCTCAAGGAGTATTTTGGCACGGTCGTAGAGCAATTCGGCATCTTTGGGATGCTTGTTGATTTTAGCGTCTAAGACCTTGAGAATGTCGTCGTTTGACATCTCGGTGGTGGGGGTGTTGCTGTTGCATCCTATGAGGAGGAACAGCAATGGGAGCATTAGTGTGAGAAAGTGTACTATATGTTTCATCAAGTTAGTAACGAAAAAAAAGGTGATTTATTTTTTTATATTATATTTTTTTTTCTTTTATTGATAATGGGTAGTGGATGGGATTGGCGGTGGGTGGGGTGGTTGGTTGACGGACGTTTTTTTTATGGTGGTGGGTGTTATGATTATGTTTTGGAGCGCATTATTCTCCGCTTCGCTATTGAATGCATCCACTGGAGGTATTTTTACCTTGGCACGCTAGGATGTATTTGATTGGTATACACCAGGCTATGAGTGTGTTTTTTGGGGGACGTTGGCTGGCCTCGGCAATGAAATCTTGCGTTCTATGCAGTCCACTTTACAACGTTGTTGAGCGTTGGTCTTCCTGATGCAATTTGTAGAAGTCGTCTATTGTGCTTTGGGGTTGCAGCAGGGCGTGGAGGCTGTGAAGGGTGGCGGTAAGGGTTGGAGAGTGCAGGACCGTGCGGGACTGTTGTTCTGAGAGGGGGAGGCTGCGGAGAAGGAGGCACCAGTATTCTTTTATTTTGCGCATTTTGCTCTCGTCGGAGACCGGACGTGCCAGTATGGCGTCGAGGAGGGTTTCGATAAACAGATGGGCAGCGTCGAGAGTCTTTTCCTTGTCGTTTTCGGGAATAATGCCTTTGATTTTGAGTGGGAGGATGGGGTCGTAGAGGATGCCGCGCCCGATCATATAGTCTTCTATCTGCGGGAACCGCTGGCGAAGCCGACGATAGTCAGCGGGGGTGCAGAGGTCTCCGTTGTAGATTACGCGGGTGTTGAATAGCTGGTAGACCTGTTGGAAGGTGTCGAGGTCCACCTGGCCGGCATACTGCTGTCGCCCGGTGCGGGGGTGGATGGTGATGCTGGCTATGGGGTAGTCGTTGAGGACGGGCACGAGGGCGAAGATGTCGTCTTTGTTGGTCAGCCCCAGGCGCATCTTGATGCTCAGGCGGGGTTTTAGGCTAGGCATTATCTGGTCGAGGATGCTGCGCACCTCGTTGGGGTAGGGCAGGATGCCGCTGCCACGGTGTTTGGCGGTGACGCGTCGCATGGGGCATCCGATGTTCCAGTTGACCTCGGCATATCCCACCTCGTAGAGGCGGTTGGCTAGTTCGATAAACTCGACAGGCTCTTTGCCCAGGATTTGTGGGATGACGGGGATGGAGCCAACGTTGTCGGCAGGGATGACGTCGTCGATTTTCTTCCATGCGTCGGCAAGGTTGCCGTGGGTGAGAGAGAGGAATGGGGAGATGGCGAGGTCCAGTGCGCCGGGAAAGCAATGCTCGTATGCCTTGCGGAACAACAGTTCGGTAAGCCCCTGCATGGGCGCCAGAATAAGCATGAGCGGGTGGTATTATCGATTGTGCTGTTCGGTATTCTCCTGCTGTTCGGCCAGTTCGGCACGTTTTTCGGTCAGGTAGTTCTTCAGGGTGATGGTCAGTTTATTGCCTATGCGGTAGGAGGGTTTGAAAAGGACGCTCTCCTCTTTCACCTTAGGGGTGAGGATAGACTGTTGGGTGTCTATCAGAAGGATGAAGTTGAGCAGGATGCTGATTACGCAAAGACATTTGGCCATGCCGAGGAGGGCGCCCATAATTTTGTTGACGAAATTGAGCTTGACCATCTTGAAAATGCCCTCTATGGCTTTGCCCAGGAAATAGGCCAGCACGACCACCGCGGCAAAGGTGATCAAGAAGGCGATGAGGACACCGGAGTCTCCTTGTATTTCAAGGGTGTCGGCCACCCATGTGGAGAAATGGACGCATGCCCATACGCCGACAATGATGCCGGCAAGGCTGGTTACTTCGAAAATGAGTCCGCGGCGCCAACCTTTATAGATAAAGTAGCATAGCGGAATGGCAATGATGATATCCAAAAAATTCATTTTTGTAGTTGTTTTTTACTGTTTAAAATAAATAAGGTGCACCAACAAAGGAGCAGAGGGCCTTACGCTTAATAACCTTAGCTATGCGGAGCGCGATGTAAGGTGGCTTGCCGTACTGAGGCCAGGCAGTGTCACGTTGATACCTGCACTAGCAGGGTGGTGAGCGTTGCGCTGATGCCACTCGGCGTGCCGGAGGCACGCGCTCTCAAAAAACGAATGAAGAAAACCTACCCCTAATAAAAAACGAGAACGTCCCCAATAAGGAGACGTCCCGTCAAATACATCTTTGAAATAAGTAAGCACGCTATTAATAACGCAAAAAGTTGAATTTTGTTTCATTCTTTTTAAAGTTTTTTTTGCGCGCTATGGTTAATTATCAAATTGTCAATAAGATGAATGATGAAAAAAATCAATAGACCGATGAGCATTCCGAGGATAAGACCACCGAGAATGTCGCCGAGGTAGTGTTTCCCAAGGTAAATACGCGAATAGCCTACTACGATGGCCCACAGGAAGACAAAGAAGGTGAAGAGAGAGGGGTGGATGGAATATTTGGGGCGTGGGGAACGGGTGATGCGTTGGCGGCGGATAGACGATTGGTGGCAGCGGAGGCAAAGGAATGTGGCCAAGGCAAAGACATTAGCGGCATGTGAAGAGGGGAAGCCATATTGACCGCCGCACTGGGTTTTGAACATGCGCACATTGTCTAGGGCATAGCAGGGACGGGGACGTGTGAAAACATCCTTGAGGATGTCGGATATGCGGTCGGCGCAGAGAAAACAGAGGGCGATGCCGATAAGGATGAGCCACCACCGCTTGGGTTCGTAGCGGAGCGTGGTGATGCAAAAGAAAAACACCAGCATGACAGCCCAGCACCAGTGTTGGCTGAAAGACCAGAAAAACCAGTCGAAGAAAGTGCTGTGGTGCTGGTTGATCCAATAAAAAATATTGGTTTCTAAAGTATTAATCATTTCCATGATATAAATAATTATGAATTTTCAGCATTGAGTTTTTGGAAGATGAGGTCTTTGAGCTCTTGGATATGGTAGCCCGAAACGGCGGAGATAAAAACGGTTTCCACATCCTTGGGGAGATGGTCGCGGAGCTGTTCTATCATGGTGTCGTCGATGATGTCGCATTTGGTGACCGCCAGGATGCGTTGTTTGTCTAGTAGTTCTGGGTTGTATTGGGTAAGCTCTCCAAGGAGCACCTCATATTCGTGTTGGATGTCCAGTTGTTCGCAACTGACCATGAAAAGGAGTATGGAGTTGCGCTCGATATGTCGTAGGAATCGGATTCCGAGACCTTTACCCTCGCTGGCACCTTCGATGATGCCAGGGATGTCGGCTATACAGAAAGAGTTGTCGTCGCGATACTTGACAATGCCAAGATTGGGGACCAAAGTGGTGAAAGGATAGTCTGCAATCTGGGGCTTGGCGGCAGATACCACACTGAGGAAGGTGGATTTGCCGGCATTGGGAAAGCCTACGAGACCGACGTCGGCCAGGACTTTCAGTTCGATGACGACCCACCGCTCCACGGCGGGTTCGCCGGGTTGAGCGTAGCGGGGTGTTTGGTTGGTGGCGGATTTGAAGTGGTCGTTGCCCAGGCCGCCACGTCCTCCTTTGGCAATGATAACCTCTTGGCCGTCCTCGGTGACCTCGCCCAGCATTTCGCCTGTTTCGGCATCGCGACAGATGCAGCCCAGGGGAACGTCCAGAATCTGGTCGGCACCCGTGCGACCGGTGCAAAGATTCTCTCCACCATGTTGGCCGTCTTCGGCGAAGACGTGCTTGGTGTATTTGAGGTGGAGGAGGGTCCAGCGCTGTTTGTTGCCACGGAGAATGACGTGGCCGCCGCGGCCGCCGTCGCCGCCGTCGGGGCCTGCCTTGGCATTGTATTTGACACGTAGCAGGTGGGCAGAGCCAGCGCCGCCTTTGCCGGAGCGGACGAATATTTTCACATAGTCGACGAAATTAGAGGGCATTGGGGATAGTATTTTTTGTTTATTGAGAATTGGGGCAAGAGCCTTTTGAATTGTGAGTAGAAAAACTTGCTGTAACTGCAGCGTGGGGGTGTTCCCACCGTAGGGTAGGGGTGCGTTGCCGTGGTTGTTCTTTCCCTCGATTACCACACTCGGGAAGGTGTCGTTGCCTGCACCGGGCACCTTTGGAGCGAATGCAGCATCGGATGATGTTTTCGACGAACCTCAGTATGCCGAACGTCGCAATGGATGGTGCTTGGGACCGAACTGGTGTGTGTTGCAGGGGTCTGAGTAACGTCCTCCACCGTTGGGCAGTAATTCTGGGAAGGCTGCCGCTAGGCGGTAAAAACCAGCGGCAGCCCTACTCAGAAATCAGTATACTGAATTGCGATTCATGGTCTTCAGCGTTAGCGTTCGCTTTTGACTATGCCAGTTGTCAGGTATCAGAGGGCCTCGATGGCTTTGGCGATGTCTTCGGAGATGCGCTTGATGTCGCCTAGACCATTTATCTTCACCTCTTTGCCTTGTTTGCTGTAGTAGTCGGCCACGGGGAGGGTCTTGTTTTCGTATTCGACGAGACGATTCTTAATGGTCTCCTCGTTGTCGTCGCTGCGGCCACTTACTTTGGCACGCTCAAGCATACGGTGGATGAGCTCCTCGCGGGGCACGTCCAGACGGACCATGCAGGTGAGCGTGCGGCCATGTTTGGCAAGCAGTTTGTCCAGCACTTCGGCCTGAGCCACCGTGCGGGGGAAGCCGTCGAAGAGAATGCCTTTGGTATCGCGTGCGATGGCGTTGTCAATCATTTCGATGACAATGTCGTCACTTACGAGCTGACCGGCATCCATAATGCTTTTGATGCGTTTGCCGAGTTCGGTTTGGTCTTTGATCTCCTTGCGCAGCAGGTCGCCGGTAGAGATATGGGTGAGACCGAATTTTTCAACGATGAAATCGCTCTGGGTGCCTTTGCCGGCACCGGGGGCGCCAAAGATGACAATATTCTTCATTTTGTTTGACTTGCAGGATTATTCAACAGAAACGATGGTCAGGTCGAAGGTGAGAGGGCTGTAGGGCATGATTTCCATAGCACCACGAGCGCCGTAAGCCAGCTCAGAGGGGATGATGAGGGTGATTTCGCTACCAGCGGGTTGACCCATCACGCCTTCTTCCCATCCTTTGATCATGGATTGAGCACCACCAACGACATATTCGAGGGGTTTGTACTCGCGGCCTTCCATATATTTGTTTGCGGCTTTGGCATCGGCCTCACGGCTGGTGTCGAAGAGGGTGCCGTCGAGGAGACGACCGGTGTAGTCGATGGCCACTTTCTTGCCCGTGGCGACCTTGGCGCCAGTGCCTTTCTTGTTGACAATCACATAGAGGCCAGACTTGGTGGGCTTGGCTGTGATGTTGTTGTCGGCAAGATATTTCTGAATGGTGGCAGGCTCGTCGTTTTTGCGCTGCTCCATCTCTTCCATAAAGTTGGCCTGTTCCTGTGCCAGTTCGTCTTTGGTGACGATGTCGTTAAGGGTGATTTCATAGTAGAAGAACTGGCCTTTGCCTGATTGGTAGCCCTGTGGCATCTGGTTGGGCTGCATGAAATTGGCGATGGAGTCGGCCGGGATTTTAAAAATGGCCTTGTCGCCCTTGTGCATCATGAGGAGACCTTCCTGAATGTCGCCCTTAAACATAGGGATTTCGGCCACTTGGAAAATACGGTCGGGATGACCCATGTTGGAAAAGAGAGTGTCGTTTTCGAGACGGAGAATGAGCTCGCCTACGAGGAGGTCGCCCACATTGGGCTGCTCACCGTCAGCCACGGTGGTCTCAAATTTGTAAAGAAGACCATTCTCGGTTTTCTTGAAATTGTTCTTGTTGCAGGCCGTGAACAGAACGGCGCAGGTTGTTGCTAAGATAGCAAAAGATAAAAACTTTTTCATCTTGAGGTTTGTTTTATTATATTACTTTATTAATTATTTGTTGTTCTTTGTCGTTTATGATGAACTTGTTGTCAGTTTTCGCCAGCCTTGTTGTTCATTCTAGATTATTTGAATGTCGCTGACATTATAAATTATCACTGTCCGAGAGGGAACGCGGTCGCCGTCGCCGACAACCCCATAGGCACTGTTGGAAGGGGCTATAAGGTAGGCTTGGCTGCCGTAGTGCAGCTGTTGGAGCAGTTCGTCGAGGGCCACGGTTACATCGTGACGCCCGACCTTGAGGGTGTCGACCTGATGGGTATAAATGGGGGTTCCGTCGAGCCCTTCTAGACGGTAGACAACCCTGACCTTGTCGTCGGGGAGGATTGAAGTACCACTGCCTGGGGTGTATTGGTAGTAAAAGGCACCCGAAGGAAGCTGCTGGACCGGCCACCCGCGGCGTTGTATGTAGCTTTCAATCTGGGTTGCCTCAGACTGAATCACAACCCGGTTGGCATTGATCATGTTTTCCTTAACGATATCGCTGTTTTCGGGTTGGAGTTCGATGACTGGGGTTCGGTCGCCACAGGCGGTCATCAGCAACAGGATGACTAAGAGAACTATATGGAGGGTACGATTCATGTTTGCTATGCGTTACTATTCTTTGTTAGATAACCTTTCTTTGTCCTGGTCTTGGTGTAATGCTGTGTGGCTGTAAGATTCGGAAAGGGGTGCGACAGGTTGAAGATTGAGCACTCCAAGAAGCTTTTTGACAGAATGGAGGGTGTCGGCAAAGGACATGGTGCAGGTGGCACCAGCGGCCTTGGTATGTCCGCCACCACCAAGTTGTTGTGCAAGAATGTTCACATCGCCACTCTTGCACCTGAAAGAGATCTTGGTGCGTCCCTCTTTCTCGCGCAGGAGAGCGCCGATTTGTATGTCAGACATCATAAGAGTGTAGTTGACCAGCCCTTCCATGTCCTCGTCGTCAACACCAAAACGGCGTTGGTCATCCAGTGAGAATGCAAAGAGGGCAGTCTGTTTGGAAGGATATATTTCCAAACGTTGGCTGATGGCAAAGCCATAGAATTGCATGCGGTTGACCGTAAAGGTGTTGGCTATATGGTTGTGGATGTCGGCAGGGTTGATGTCGAAGGCAACGAGTTGGGCCGCGGCCTCGAAACAACTGGGCTGACTGCAGCTGAAGGCAAATCCACCGGTGTCGGTGCGCAGACCGGTGTATAGGCAGCGTGCCACGTCGGCATTGAAGTATTGGTCGCCCCAAAGGGCCTGGGAGAGCCATACCACATACTCGCAGGTGCTGGAGATTTCGGGGTCGGAATAAATTAGTTGAAATTCATCCACGGCAGGATTGTGGTGATGGTCCACAAGAACCTTGTGGCCTTTAGCGTTACGGAGTGCGTCTTGCAGGAAGTCGGTACGTGAAGAGCTGTTGATGTCGAGGCAGAAAATCAGGTCGGCCTCGGCAATAAGCTGCTCGCAGCGCATACGTTCTTTTTCGCCTGAGAGGATGCGGTGGGACTGTGGCAGCCACAGGAAGTTGCGAGGGCAGCTGTTGGGTAGGATGGGAGAGATTGATATAGCATTGGCGGCAGCGTGGTCGAGTTGTAGTGTCATCCCCAGTAGACTGCCACAGGCATCGCCGTCGGCATTCATATGCGAAAGAAGCACCACATGCCGGGCTTCCCCACACCATTGGCGTAAGGTTGCTAACTGCTGTTTATCAAACTCTTTCAAGTACATTAAATCCTCACTTTTCAAGTTAATTCAAATTGCAAAAATACTACTTTTTTATGGATTCCAATAAGTTTTTTTGTGTGGTTCTTAAAAAAATTCGTATTTTTGCAAAAAATACAGAGGTATTGCTTTTAAATGATTGCGTAATTTATTACAAACACAACTATATGAAAAGAACATTTATCTTCTTAGGCACCGCACTATTGCTTACAGTGGGGTGCAAGCATGTTGAACAAACCGAGAGCATCATTGGAAGTCCCAATGTGACAGTAGAGAATGGCCGTTTCACCCCCGAGGTGATGTGGAGCTTGGGCAAAATGGGCGAGTACGCCGTCAGCCCCGATGGCAGCAGAGTGGTGTATGCCAACACCTATTACGACATCGCCAGCAATAAGGGCAACGCCGAGTTGTATATCATTCCCACCAATGAGGCTCAGACCGACCCCGTTCGTCTGACCAACACCAATCAAAGTGAGTTCAACCCCGTCTGGCAAGATGACAACACGCTCCTTTTTGCCCGCGGCAACGACATCGTCAAGATGGTGGTGGAGAGCAGGGCCGAGACAGTTGTGGCCACTTTGGAAAATGGATTGGAAGGCTTTAAGCTGTCGCCCGACGGCAAGAAAATCGTTTATATCAGCGACATCGCCGTCAAACGCCCCGACCACATCCAAAAGCTGTATGCCGGACTGGACCAGACCACCGGCCGCATCAATGAGGACCTGATGTATCGCCATTGGGACAGCTGGGTGGACGAATACCCTCATATCTATGTGGCCCCCTATGAGAACGGCACGCTGCAGCTCGACAATGCCAAGGATGTCCTTGGCGCCGACAATGCCTATGAGTGCCCCATGCGCCCGTGGGGCGGCGTGGAGCAGTTCAACTTCTCGCCCGACGGCAGCCGCATCGCCTACACCTGCCGCAAGAAAACGGGTAAGGAGTACTCCCTGAGCACCAATAGCGACATATATGTTTATACCATCGCCACGGGCGAGACCGTCAACATCAGCGAGGGCATCATGGGATATGACCAGAACCCCGTCTTCAGTCACGACGGCAAGAAGATTGCCTGGGAGAGCATGGAACACGACGGCTACGAGAGCGACAAACTCCGCCTCATGGTGCTTGATTTTGCCACAGGTCAACGTACTGACTATACCGAGGCCTTTGACTACGGTGTCAGCGGCATCAGCTGGACCAACGACGACAGCGAGCTGTTGGCTGTGGTGATGTATCGGGGCATGAATGAGATCTTTGCCTTCAACGTGGGCAGCAAGGCTATCCGCCAGGTGACTAAGGCCCAGCACGACATCAATGGCTTTGCCCTGCATGGCAATGACATTTATGCCAACGAGGTCAGCCACCAGCACCCCTCAGAAATATTCAAGTACACCCTTGCCGACACCAATCAAAAAGGCCAGCAGCTCAGTGCCATCAACACCGCCGTCCTGAACCAGGTGCGCATGGGACGCAGCGAAGAGGTGTGGATTCCCACCTCCGACGGCAAGCAGATGCTTGTCTGGCTTATCTATCCATACGACTACGACAGCACCAAGACCTATCCGGCACTCCTCTTCTGTGAAGGCGGTCCTCAGAGCATGGTCTCCCAGTTCTGGAGCACCCGCTGGAACTTCGAGGTCATGAGCGGTGCTGGCTACTTCGTCATCGCCCCCAACCGCCGCGGCTGTCCCGGCTTCGGTACCGCCTGGTGTGAGGAAATCTCTGGCGACTACGGCGGACTCTGCATGAAGGACTACATGACCGCCACCGACTACTTCGCTAAGAATATGCCCCAGATTGATGCAGAGCGCATTGGTGCCTGCGGTGCCTCCTTCGGTGCCTACAGCATCTACTGGCTTGCCGGTCACAACGAGAACCACCGCTTCAAAGCCTTCCTCGCCCACAACGGCATGTTCAACTTCGAGCAACAGTGTCTCGAAACCGAGGAGTATTGGTTCACCAACTGGGACCTCGGCGGCCCCTACTGGGTCAAGAACGCCAAAACCGCCCACTCCTACGCCAACTCCCCCCACCGTTTTGTTGACAAGTGGAATACCCCCATCTGTGTTGTCCACAGCGAATTCGACTTCCGCATCGTGGCCTCCCAGGGCATGGCAGCCTACAATGCTGCCAAACTGCGTGGCCTAGAGGCCCGCTACCTCTACTTCCCCGACGAGACCCACTGGGTGCTCCGTCCCCAGAACAGCCTCCTCTGGCATCGCAATTTCATCGACTGGTTCGACAAGTACCTCAAGAAGTAATCCATCTTGGTATCTAACCCGATCATTAAAGGGCGTCCTAGCAAACGTTGGGACGCCCTTTTGTTATGTGTTTTTTTGCGCTAGACTGTTTTGTCATATAGGCTCGCTGTCGTTTTTATTCTCCACGACAATTAGTGTCACAAATGAAATCGATCAGGCCTTTCTCCGTTGCAGGACGCTGATATGTAAAGGCATTGTCGGCCTACACTGCAGGAAAAAGGTGCTCCCATTCGGTCGCGACTCCAGGGTAGTAGATTTTGAGAATCAACCTCATTGAGGATGTTCAAAAAAACGCTCATGTGACACATTTGTGCTACTTTTGAGGGTTGTTGTGTGGCAGGTCAATTCTGAGGATTGTTGAACAACAGAAGGGCAGAAATAAAAAAGAATCAAGTGGTAACGAGGTCCGCTAGTACAAATTATTAGTATGAACATGCCCGTGGAGGCAAAACGGAAGCGGTATAAACAAGTCTCACCCCCTGCTGCCATAAGGGCTTTCGTTTTTCAGGCTGTCGTACATTATGCACTTCTTACTAATGCCGACATGCACGGTTTGGGTATTACTTCGCTACGTTTTTCTAATGATCAGAGTCGGCGTTAGTCCATAAGGAAAGGTTTATCTCGGTGAAACCATAGGTGGCACACTGTGTCATGAGTTTTTTGTGCAATCTTTTTTGTCTTTTTGAAAAAAAAAGTCGTTAATTAAAAAAAACTTTGTATTTTTGCTTTTTGAAATAAAATGCGAAAATTAATATACTACTACAGGTATGAAACGTTTTTTGATAGCATTACTTGCTTGTGCTCTGATATTTAGCTACTGTGATGTGCAGGCTCAGAGTAAAACCAAGAGTTCTTCGAAATCTTCGAAAAAGAAGTCTAAAAAGAAAAATAAAAAAGGCGCTAAGCAAGAACCTACCCTTCAACTTACCACGTTGCCCTACAACAGCAACGACTGTATCTTTGCCATTCCGCTGAATGTAGACCAGACCTATGGTCCTACCACCGCCCCCGAGGGTGCAGGCCGTATCATGGAGGTTATGGCCGACAAGCGCCATCCCAATCTACCAGAATTTGAGCATAATGTGGTGTGGTATAAGTTTACCGTACCCTATAATGGTAAGCTGGATATCGCCGTCACCCAGCAGAATGTGGCCGACGACTACGATATGCTGGTGTATAAGTACACAGATGTCTACTTCAGCAATCACGTACAATGCAACAAAGTCTTGCCTGTGGCCGTCAATATGTCTTCGGTGGACAGCTCGCTACTGGTGAAGAAGAAAAAGAAAGAAAAGGAAGAAATACCCTCTACTGGCGATGCTAAAGCCGACCTGAAGGCTAAGCAGGAGGCCGCTAAGCAGCGCCGTGAACTAGAGGCCCGCCAGGCCGCCATGGGCACCATCGGCATGTACCACGAAGCCGAGGATGTGATGCTGACCAAGAAATCCACGGGGCGCCACATCCGCTCCATCGATGTGCGCAAGGGCGAGGTCTACTACATATTGCTCGACAATGTCACTCCCAAAGGCTCCGGCCATAGTATCAAGGTCTCTATCTTCGTAGATGCCTTTGAAGTACCCGTCACCTTCTATGACCCCAAAATCAGAAAACCCGTCGAGGTCAATCTGCAGATTCTCGAAAAGAATACCAACAACCGAGTCATTGTCAACAACGAACGTTTCCGCGGCGGCCGTATCAAGTTTGTCCCCGGTTTCAACTACACCCTTTATGCCAAGAGAGACGGCTATTTCGCCATCCTGTTTGACTTCAATGCCGACCGTTTCAAAGAGGACACCATGCTGCGCATGCGCATGAACCGTGCTGAGCGCGGTACAGTATATCCCATCACGCAGATTTATTTCGAGGACGAGTACAAACTGATGAAGGAGTCGGACTCCACGCTGATGAACTATGTGATGATGTTCAAGAACCATCCCGACGTGGCCTTTACCATCAAGGGCTGGGTGAAGACCTATGGTGTTGACCCCGAGCACGACCAGTTGGTTTCGCTAGAACGTGCCAAGTCCGTAAAGGAATTCTTTGTGAAAAATGGCATACCAGAAGACCAAATAAAGACCTCCGGAATGACCATGACCGACATCAAGCGTGCCGCCACGGCAGCCTTCGACAACAAGAAGTTAGACGAAGAGTTTGTGAGCATCCAGCTGATTATCACTGCTGTGGGAGCCAAGGAGAATCCCTGACCATGAATCCAGAATCAATGTAATACGTGAGGGGAGCCGAAAGGCTCCCTTTTTTTATCAGATGTGGTTGTTTCTTCCGTCATGTATTTAGGTTCGCAATCCTTCCACCACTTGCATGCTTAGTGGCTGCGGCCTTGCAGGCACTGTCCTCATATTGTTAGAGCAGTTGTATCTATTAAGCCTCACCGAGGCTTCTTTAGGACAAATGCGGATAATCATTAACTAAATTTTGACATGTAAAATGGTCATACCGTCGGAGTCTATAAACCACCCTGAACCTTATTCATAAAAGAAAATAAAAGGCACATTCTTGCCATTTAAAAAAAAATGTTATCTTTGCACCAAATAAAAGGAGGTATATATTATGAAAACCATTCGTATTTTCCTTGTTTCCATTTGTTTATATCTTTTTCTATTGATGCAAGGGGAATGTCTGGCCCAGTCGTCTGTAGTAGGGTCGTTCCCGGCAGCCGCTGTCGAAAACTCGCTCGTACGTTATGAGAACAACCTTATTGTTGTATACTCAGAGAGAGGAGACCAGGGCTACCACCCAATTTGGTTATAGATATATTTAGTGTCTACTGCCAAGACTAAGAGGATGATTTTCGATTGGGTTATACGCTATTCGCCTGCAATTGCATGATTGTACAATGGACTTTGGATTATCGAGTTTCTCAAGTCGTCTTTATGACATAAACTGATGGTTGATTAATTGAATGTTTTTATATTTCAAATAAAATGGACTTCTATTAATAACTTTTGAACACGAATTGCACGAATCTAACGTTTTCGTTAAGCCGAACGCAGACAAGCTTGCGATTGTTCTCCGCTTCGCTATCGAAAGTCCACTGGACTTTCTTCATATGCTGAGG
>CAMVMF010000040.1 GCA_947168515.1 uncultured Bacteroidales bacterium | reverse complement strand
GTTGTGCTTCTCATTTCCAATGTGTATTTCACAGAGATAACGAGAAATGCAGCGTAATATTATATGTAAATTAAATTTGAACAATTACTGTATTATTAAGGATGAACTATATTATTAGTTGCAAAAAAGACAAAAAAGTCTCACGAAAATATTCTTTTTTGAAAGAACCCACACACAACTGATAAACACCGAGATACAAGCTCAAAAAAAGATACTTCTGTGCCATTAAAGCACTAAACAGCCAATCTCTTGGACTATTTGCATCGACGGAGTGATAAAGAATAGGAGAGAAAAAAAACGTGGACTATCCCATAGGGTAGTCCACGTTTTGTCTGTGCCAAATGTATCGGCTTATGCCTCGGTGTTCTTCTCGATGGCGAGTTTGCCGCGGTAGTAACCGCATTCGGGGCATACGTGGTGATACATTACTGGAGCACCGCAGTTGCTGCAGGTGGTAAGCTGTGCTTTCTCCAGGGCGTCGTGTGTTCTGCGCTTCGCTGTGCGAGTCTGCGAGAATCTGTGTTTTGGATGTGGCATATTATTATTATTTTTTTGTTTATTTTTCCATTAACTGTTTTAGTGCATCCCAACGGGGGTCGGTCTCGCCGCTCTTATTCTCTCTCTCTCCGTCCTCCTGCTCATTAGCATCATTAGCGATGAACTTGAGCATCTCAGGGTCACACTCACCGTCGGGATGGACGTGCTGCATAGGTATACTTACCGCCACGAACTCGTACATCCACTGGCTCAAATCAATCTGGTAGGCATCCTCGGGGAGATAGACCACATTTTCATCCTCACTAGTCTCCGTGTCGCTGAATTTCACGCAGAGGGCCTGCTCTCCCTCTACGGGGATATCCAACTCCCCAAGGCATCGATCGCATGTTGATTTTATCGTGCCTTCCCAGACAAAATTAATCATCAACAAGCGCTCTTTTTTCTCCAGATTTACCGCAAAAACGACTTTTCCATCTTGTAATTCTTCATTTTCGAAGCCTTCGAAGAAGCCACCATCCAAGACATACTCGAACTCGTATTTTCCTGATTTTAAACCACTAAACTGGATAGTAGTATCGTATTTTGCTTTCATTTTCACGCTCTTATTGAGTTTGCAAAATTACAACTTTTTTCTGACATAACATAATAAATATTTACTTTTCAGAAAAAAAACTATCTTTTTCAACAAATGGTGGTGAAAAATTGATTGGGTGCAGGCGACACAAAAGCCTGTTTGTGGATTGGGGTGGGACGTATCCGAACCACCCTCACACACTTTTCTGTTCTGTGTGCTGGGGACTACAATTCCAGTCAGCAAAGCCACGGTCGTCTACAGGACGTTACTGTGTTCGAGGATGGAGGCCGCTGTTGCCCGCCTAGGCGATGAGGGAAGGATTGCCTGACGAGGTTTGGAGATATACTCGTAGGTGACATCCTCCGGTGTATACAGCACCACACGTCCCTGGGCAAGTGTGGCGGGGACATCGACCAACCGCTGGTTGGCACTGCCGCGAAAGAGGAGCGAAAGGTCTCGCAGACTCTGGACATAAGGGCCATCCACGAGCACGTCGACCTGCTCTAGCAGGGCATGTCGGCGTGGGTCGGAGAAGAGACGCTCGATGCGGTAACCCGTGTAGCACCAGATGTCGTGAGTGGAATTGGCACGAATTATATTCGCCAACAACGTGAAGGCCTCCGGCTGAAACATCGGGTCGCCACCAGAGAAGGTCACATCCAACCCCTCGGCCAACACCTCTTCGGCGACCTCTCTGACACTGACGCTGGTTCCGCCCGAGGGATCCCATGACTGGGGATTGTGGCAGCCCGGACACTGATGGGTGCATCCGGCACCATAGATAGATGTTCTTAGTCCCGGACCGTCGACAGATGTCCCGTGGACGATATCCAATATTCTTATACTATTTATGTACAATTCGGTCATTGAGTTCAGCAAGTTTGGCACGATTCCAACGGTCGGTGGTTCCTACAAGATAGCCCGTGATGCGTTGCAGGCGGTCTATATTGGTGCTGCCGCAGTGGGGGCATTTCTCCAAATTGGGCTGAGCATCCTCATAGCCACAATCCATGCAACGGTTGCGGTTGTGATTGACAGAGCAGTAGCCGATATTGTTCTTATCCATCAGGTCGACAATGTTTTGAATGGCCTTAGGATTATGGGTGGCGTCGCCGTCTATCTCCACATAAAAAATATGGCCGCCACGCGTAAGGTCGTGATAAGGCCCTTCGATTTCAGCCTTATGACGCGGAGAGCAATGGTAATAAACGGGGACGTGGTTGGAGTTGGTGTAATATATCTTATCCGTCACGCCGGGGATGATGCCGAAGTCCTGCCTGTCGCGGCCCGTGAAACGGCCCGAGAGGCCTTCGGCCGGGGTGGCCAAGACACTGAAATTATGCTCGTATTTCTCAGAAAATTGTTTCACCCGGTCGCGCATATAGCCCACGATACGCAGGCCCAACTGCTGTGCTTCCTCGCTCTCGCCGTGATGTTTACCTACCAAGGCAATAAGGCACTCGGCCAATCCGATGAAACCAATGCCTAGGGTACCGTGGTTGATGACCGGCTCGATGGTGTCGTTGGGGTGAAGATTCTCACTACCAATCCACAGCTTAGACATCAGCAGTGGAAACTGCTTGGCCAGGGCTGTCTTCTGGAAATTATAGCGGTCCAGCAACTGGTTGGCCGTAATCTCCAACAATTCATCCAGCTTGGCAAAGAAAGCCTCGATACGGGCATTCTTATCCTCAATCTCACGCACTTCGAGGGCCAGGCGCACGATATTGATCGTTGAGAACGACAAATTGCCGCGCCCAATGGAAGTCTTCTCGCCATAGCGGTCTTCGAAGACGCGAGTACGGCAACCCATGGTGGCCACTTCATAACGGTAACGCAGCGGGTCGTCGGCACGCCATTTCTCGTGCTGGTTGAAGGTGGCATCGAGATTGACAAAGTTGGGGAAGAAGCGGCGGGCAGCCACCTTGCAGGCATAGAGATAGAGGTCGTAGTTGCGGTCGTCAGGCAGATAGCTGACCCCACGTTTCTTCTTCCAAATCTGAATGGGGAAAATGGCAGTGGCCCCAGAGCCAACACCTTCGTATGTGGACTTCAACAACTCGCGAATCACGCAGCGCCCCTCCGCCGAGGTGTCGGTCCCATAGTTGATGGAGGAGAAGACAACCTGATTGCCGCCACGCGAGTGGATGGTGTTCATGTTATGTATGAAAGCTTCCATGGCCTGATGGGTGCGGCGGACAGTCATGTTGACGGCATGCTGGAGCAAACGCTCGTCACCGGAAAGACCATCCAAGGGCCTCTCTAAATAGTCGTCGAAGGGATGCTCATAAAGGTGCGAGAGATCGGTGCCACAAACCTCCTCGAGGTGCTTCACTTCCTCGATATAGGTCTTGCGGATGAAAGGAGCCAGATAGAAGTCGAAAGCCGGAATGGCTTGGCCGCCGTGCATTTCGTTCTGAACAGTTTCCAGCGAGATGCAGGCCATCACCGAAGCTGTTTCAATACGCTTGGCCGGACGTGACTCGCTATGACCTGCGGCAAAACCGTCGTTGAGAATACGGTCGAGCGGATGCTGGATGCAGGTGAGCGACTTTGTAGGATAGTAATCCTTGTCGTGAATATGCAGGTAGTTGTGCTTGACAGCCCACTTGGACCGTTCGGAAAGCAGGTAGTCGTCAACGAAAGGCTTGGTAGTCTCGCTGGCAAACTTCATCATCATGCCGGCAGGCGTGTCAGCATTCATGTTGGCATTTTCGCGGGTCACATCATTGCTTTTGGCCTCTAAGATCTCCAGAAAAATCTCGCGCGTTTTGGCTTTTCGGGCAATGGAGCGTTTGTCGCGGTAGGCGATGTACTTCTTGGCAACCTCTTTGCGCGAAGATTGCATCAACTGCATCTCCACCATATCCTGTATCTGCTCCACGGTGGCCTGTTCTGGTCCTTTGAGTTCGATACGGTCAACAATCTGATAAATCAGGGACTCGTCCTCCCCTTTCTCGGTGGTGAGCATAGCCTTGCGAATGGCCTGGGCGATTTTTTCTCTGTTGAAGCCGACAATGCGGCCGTCGCGCTTGACAACTGTTTGTATCATGGTTCCTTCTTTTGAGTACTTATTATGCATTCCTTTGTCGGAGAAAGCTAGGGAGGGGGGATGGTTGAAAGAGTCGAAAACGCAAAACTCACCATAGAGTCTAACGCATTCGCAGACAGCCCTTAATCCCGAAAGCATCTCGCGACATATATGAAAGGCAGGTCTTCTGACTTAATTCCTTTACCTGAATCGCCTTCCCATCCTGCTAAGGACAGTGACTTTTTGTCCAGGCCTTTTGGAACTCACAGCTACGGGTATAGTTCAGGCTTTTCACCTGATTCTCTTTTCATTCGAGACTCTCGCCTCAAACACCTTTCGAATGCAAAAATACAAAGAAATACGGTTCGTCAACACCTAATTTTACGACACCACCTTCAAGTTATCAACAATGAGTTTGTAGTTGATTAAAGTGGAAAAAGTTAGACAGGGGAATGGCTGTTGATAAGAATTTGGACCAGCCCCAAGAGAACAAAAAAATCCGCCGTCTCACGACAGCGGATTTACTTACAAGTTATACAAAATCAATTATTTATTTACTGGAGGGTATTCTATTCCCTTCATTGCAAAGAGAAGTTCCATCATCTTGCGGGCACTGGTGCTGACCACAGTACCGGGTCCGAAGATGGCGGCAGCACCGTGCTCAAAGAGGAAGTCATAGTCCTGTGGAGGAATAACACCACCCACGGTGACGATGATGTCTTCGCGGCCCAGCTTCTTGAGCTCTTCAATCACCTGAGGCACGAGGGTCTTGTGGCCAGCGGCAAGGGAACTAACGCCCAGGATGTGGACATCGTTCTCAACAGCCTGTTTGGCAGCCTCTGCAGGAGTTTGGAAGAGGGGACCCATGTCGACATCATAGCCGAGGTCAGCATAACCGGTGGCAACTACCTTGGCTCCGCGGTCGTGACCATCCTGACCCATTTTTGCCACCATGACACGAGGACGGCGGCCTTCTACCTTAGCAAAGTAATCGGTCATGGCCTTTACTTGCTGGAATTCATCGGTATCTTTTGTCTGTGCGCTGTACACGTTGCTGATAAGATTGATTTTTGCTTTATAACGTCCATAAACTTTTTCGAGAGCATAGCTAATCTCGCCTAAGGAAGCACGCTTGCGGGCGGCATCGATGGAGAGCTCGAGAAGGTTGCCCTGGCCAGTCTTGGCACACTCGGTGAGGGCATCGAGGGCTTTCTGCACAGCCTCGGGGTCGCGGTTGGCACGCAGCTTGGCCAAACGGTCGAGCTGGGCCTGACGCACGGCGGTATTGTCGATTTCGAGAGTCTCGATAGGATCTTCGTGGTCGAGACGGTATTTGTTGACACCCAGAATGGTATCGATGTTGGAGTCAATACGGCTCTGTTTGCGGGCCGAAGCCTCTTCGATACGCATCTTAGGCACTCCGCTCTCAATAGCCTTGGCCATGCCACCCAATTTCTCAACCTCTTGGATGTGAGCCCATGCACGGTGAGCAATCTCATGGGTCAGGGTCTCAACATAGTAGCTGCCGGCCCATGGGTCTACCACACGACAGATATTGGTCTCTTCCTGAAGATAGATCTGGGTGTTACGTGCAATACGGGCACTGAAGTCGGTGGGCAGTGCAATAGCCTCGTCCAAGGCATTGGTATGCAGACTCTGGGTGTGGCCCAGAGCGGCACCCATAGCTTCGATGCAGGTGCGGGCTACGTTGTTATAAGGATCCTGCTCGGTGAGCGACCAGCCAGAGGTCTGGCAGTGGGTACGCAGCGCGAGGGATTTGGGATTCTTGGGGTTGAACTGGTTCACAATCTTGGCCCACAGCATACGGGCGGCACGCATCTTGGCAATCTCCATAAAGTGGTTCATACCCACACCCCAGAAGAAGCTCAGACGGGGTGCGAAGTCATCGATGCTCATGCCTGCGTTGACACCGGCGCGCAGATACTCAAGACCGTCAGCCAAGGTATATGCCAGCTCGATGTCGGCAGTAGCACCAGCCTCCTGCATGTGGTAACCAGAGATGGAGATGCTATTGAACTTGGGCATGTGCTTGGAGGTGTACTCGAAGATGTCGGCAATAATCTTCATCGACGGCAACGGAGGATAGATGTAGGTGTTACGCACCATGAACTCCTTCAGAATGTCGTTCTGGATGGTACCCTGAAGCTGTTCCTGCTTCACACCCTGCTCTTCGGCAGCCACAATGTAGAAGGAAAGCACTGGCAACACAGCACCGTTCATGGTCATGGACACAGACATCTTGCCAAGGTCAATCTGGTCGAACAATATCTCCATATCCAAGATGCTGTCAACAGCCACACCTGCCTTACCCACATCACCTACAACGCGCTCGTGGTCGCTGTCGTAGCCACGGTGGGTAGCCAAGTCGAAGGCAACCGACAGACCCTTCTGGCCGGCAGCAATGTTACGGCGATAGAAAGCATTGGACTCCTCAGCTGTAGAGAAACCTGCATACTGACGAATGGTCCACGGACGCATCACATACATGGTGCTGTACGGTCCACGGAGATAAGGAGCAATACCAGCGGCATAGTTGAGGTGCTCCATACCCTCAAGATCCTTCTTTCCATAGACGGGCTTGACATCAATCTGTTCAGGAGTCTTCCACGTCTTCTGAATATCGTTTTCTTTCTCCCACTGTTCGAAGGATTCCTGGTTTTCCTTCGTCTCACGGAAGTTTACTTTTGAAAAATCTGGTCTCATTATCAATAATTTATATTATTATATATGTCTCTCTTAGAAGTGCAAATATAAACTTTTTTTTTGATTTAGAGATTTTTTCTCCTTTTATTCAGCAAAATAAACACTTTTTCAAAGGCTGGGCGGCCGTCAACGACAGCAGCATAACCCTACCTTTAATCGCCGACACTAAAACGCCTCTTACTTCGACTTGTGCCGCAGTTTCCGCTTCACTTTGCCCATATAAAATGACACCGCAGGCCTTATGTCGTGCCTGTTCCAAATGTAGTAGCTATCTGCCGTAAATAAATCCTTCAGCCACCGAAGTAGTCCTATTTTCCCGGTTTTCACAGATTCGTTATAATCTTTCATTTCAAACAAAGCTGTGAAAGAGTCCCGCACAGGAGTTAACCCCTCGACGCTGTGCAGGAGTGTGGCCTTGGCCCATTCGTATGGTAGGTTCACTCCGCCAATCGTGCTAGCATAATTCGACAGAGAATGGCGGAAATTGATTTCTAGAAACACCAACTTACCATCAGGCTTCTCTATAAATTCAATTTCAAAATTGCCAGAATAGCCAATCTTTCGTATCAACTGGGTAATCCGATCAGTAAGTTCCTTGTCCTTATTGGTATAGTAGTAGACGAAACTACCATATGAGGCCGCCGGCATCCGTAAGTAGTGACTCTTGAAGGGGAGGAAAACGATCTCACCACCATCAACCGAAAAGCCCTGTATCGAGAGTTCGGTCTTTTTAGTGATAAATTCCTCTACCAAAAACCTTTCGCTGACCATACCCTTGTAGGCCTCAGCCAACTCTTCGGCGGAGTAGAAGACTCCAACATCACGTTTCCAACCGTAGTCACAAGGATTTAATGTTTTTGTGATGACGGGGTATCGCAGATTGGTCGGCAACTCGCCTCGCCGCAATACCTCTCCGTTGGCTATATTAAAACCGCATTCCCGAGCAGCCGCACATATTTTATCCTTGTCCATGTAGTAGGAAATGCGTCCTTTTTCTCCTGCATTAAAGAAATAGAAATAGTCTTTCAGCACATCGTAATTATGGTCCAATAGGCTCCCGTGGTTATCGTCGCTTGTATAAACAAACGGTTTACAGTGGGCATCTTTGTACTTCAACAGTTCCTTCATAGACTCTTGGAACGAGGAAACTCTGACCAACTTTCCTAAATACTTGCAGTATTCGACCAAATGAATGGGGTTTCCTTCAAGCAAAATAACGATGGGTCTAATTCCCATCTCTCCCAGACTACGCATTATCGAAAGCGCATTTAAATTATCACCACATATCAGTATATGCTTGTGCGCCAGAACCTCTGGCAAGGCTTTTTTCTTATTTTTCATCACAGATAGTTTTGGTACTTACTAAAGTTTGATGCATTATTTTGTTATAAAATAGGGAATCTTAATAAGAATGTCCACCCAGTAGTCGTCTTTGAAAGCGTCAAACAGCTGCCAGTGGCTCAGCAGGTCGGACATTGACGAGTCCCAAAGGGGGGTTCGTTTGGACAACAGTGAGATTCTCATTCTTCGGGTCATATTCATATAGGTCCAGCTGTCTGCTGCGGCAATTCTCGGGATAGACATACACCTTGCCGTCGCACCGCAAGATATTGGGGGAACTCAAGTGGGTGGGGCATTCCAAAATGATGTCCATTTTTCTCAATAGTCATAGAATGCCTGTCAATAGCCTGTTTGGCTATTCTACCCTTGAGCAAGTCCTGGCAGAACTCCTCCACCAAAAGAAATATCCTATCATCCGTAACGTTCAGCACAAAGGGAACGGCAAACCACCGGTCCTTATAGGGATTAGTAACAATGTCCAGTTCTAATGGCCGGTCTGAAAACAGCGCGTCCATTCCCCCTTTCACAAATGCCAACCGCCATGTCTTGCGGAAAAATTGGAATTTCAGTTGCATACAGTTGTCATTAAACTGTTTGTTTGACTCTTAGACTTTCGAGACTAGATGGTCGTGCGAACTAGTTCTCGCGACTGAGAAGGGAAAGCAGGCGGATGAAGAGGCCGATGATGTCGATGTAGATATCGAGAGCACTGTCAATGGCAAAGTCGACCGTTTTGGGATAGGCCTGCGACTTGGCCACGTCGTAACCAATATAGCCCGAGAAGAGGATGACGAAAATCCAGTCGAAGGCACTGCCTTGGTAGTGAAATAAGAAAGTTGCCACCAACTCTGCTACAAAAGCAGCGATAAAAGCGATGAAAAGGGTGCGGCCCATGCTGAGGAAGATGTTGGGGTTGACAATGCCCAACAGCACCATCGTGGCAGTCACTATACCCGTAAGCAGCAATGCCTTAGTAACAACCGCAGCGGGCAACCCCGGGACCAATAGGCACAACATCACACCCATCGGCACTACCAGCAGGTTGAATCCGATGAAGCTGACAATGGGATTGGTCGACTTGGCAGAAATTATTATACCTACGAAAGCCAACACCACATAGCCAATAAATAGGACCCATGGGTTCACACCGAAAGCCCATGTCATGATAGGTTCGGCAAAGAAGGTAAGCATTAAGACATTGACCAAGAAACCCCACAAAAGGGTGCCGCACATAATGGCGTTATAAGAGCGGGCACTGATTTGGTCGGCATAGCCGGATTCGAGACGTTCCTGTTTGCGAGTGCTAAAATTAACAAGTGCATTTGATTGAGACATAATTTATAATTCTTTAGTTTTACAATTCGGAACTATTACTATCGACAAGCCGCTCAGCCATCTCCAGATACTTGGAACAGCGTTCCTCGTCGCCCATATCATGGTACACCATGGCCAGATCGTGTGCTGCCGAAGCATCTTCCGCATCATCCCGGAGGGCTTGCAAGAAACACTTTTCTGCCTCGGCATAGTTACGCATATTGGCATAGACGATACCTTTTTGGTACTGAACCCCATAATAATCAGGGTCGAGTTCCAACACCTTGGCAAAGCACTTGAGCGCCTTCTCATACAAACGATTTTTGACATCAGCGTCTGCATACTGGGTGTTCTCGTCAATCTCCTCGCCAGGATGCTCCATGACATATTTTTGCGACATCAGGTAGTCCAGCATGTCAACATCGGCAGTAATGGCAACCCCTAGGTCAAACCAAGCCATCATATCCTCCGGCGTGCGTGCCACCTCTTCGGCCAGCCGAGCAGAGTCATTGCCTCCTTGGTTGACAATAGTATCAATTTCCTGGGCAATGGCTTTGGCCATGCCCTCGTGGTCTAATTTTAAGTTGTCTAAAAGGTCGAAATTCATTACTTTAATCTTCTAATTCAAAAATGCAAAGTTACATATTTTTTTGTAATTTGAAGCAAATAATATTCCACAAAGCCGCCGCCTTAGGGCATATCAACCTATCCTACAGAAAGATAGGAAGAAATATCGCCAAAATCCATATCGTCCACCAACACTCGACCTTTTGTCACATGGCCCAGAAAGCAGCAGTTGATACGGGCCTCATCCATTTTGAGCAAGAAAAAGTCGTCCTGACTTTCGGGCAACGAAACCACAAAGCGCCCAGGATCCTCGCCGAAGAGGAAGGAGTCTAGACGGATTTCGCGACAGGTAAGAATGTCAAAACCAAACTCATATTTAGCCTTATCTATCGGCTTTCCTTTTTTGTCTGCGGGGCGACACCCCTGCACCAAAGAGGCAAAAATCCCCCCTTTGGACACGGGACGCCGGGTGGTGATAACCCCTCCATCCAACAGACTGCTTAGAATAAGTTCGGCATACTCAATGTCCTCATCCACTGTTGTCATCTTGACAGGATTGTCCACAATATGGAGACATCGGCGAGCATATTCAGAATTAAGAAATTCGGTACTGACATTGCCCACCATGTAAAGCAATTCGCCGCGCGAAAAATTGGGTGTAGCGACCTTGGGCTGAGACACTTCGTCCATCAACTCATGTGCAAAGGCAATACAGTCCTTTACACGCGGCTCGCGTATCCCCTTGTGGGTCTCGTCCGACCCGGTGTATAGATACTCCTGCTTCTCCACCAAATGGTGCTGCCCTTTCAACCAACCATAAAGGCTCTGTTGCTTTCCATTGGCCTCCCACATGGCTAGCAGGGTACTGAGTTCCTGCACCGTAGGCATACGGCCAACAATCCCTTGTATCTCTTCAAAAGCGGGTTGACTAATGCCCATGGCCTCTACTATCTCGGGGCTGAGCAGTTCTTCTCTTTTCTCTTTTTCTGCATCCATCGAGTATTCTTTTTTCAAGCCTCATCATTGCCTGCTGCCTAAAGACCGAACAGGCTGTGCCAAATCCAATCTCATGTTTATGCCTTGGAAGTCGCCTGTGTCAATAAGGATATCAGGCCTGAAGCCACTTGTAACGCTCAACGCTGTAGATGGGCAGGAAAGGGATGAGGATGGGTGTCTTCTTGACGTAGGCCTGGTATTCGGGGTCAGCACCGTACACTTCGTTCTGGCGCAACTCCAGTCGGCGGGCACCGCTGAACATAACGTAGACGATGCCGATATATCCGACGGCGGCTATAAGCCACTGCCACCAAGTGAGGCCTGCGCCAATGCCACTAAGCATAGCCCCTGTCCAAATGGTGACTTCGCCGAGATAGTTGGGGCAGCGGACGATACGGTAGAGTCCCGTATCGACAAAGCGTTTGGGATTGCGCTTCTTGGCGGCACTCTTCTGTATGTCGGCAAAGGCTTCGAGCAGAATGCCACAAAGCACCACGGCAGAGCCAATCCAAGCCCACAGGTCGCTGACCTCAGCACCTACTTTGGTGTTCATCAGACGGAAAGCAACAGGACTGACCTGCAGCACATACAGGATGGCACAGAACAGCCATACGGTGACGATTACACCGACAGGCTTTTTCTTCTGAAGCGAAGGGTCATAGAGTATCTTACGATAGGCCGTTGCCTTGCGTTCGCGCAACAACAAATAAGTACCCAACCGCATACCGAATACGATCAGCAACACGCACAGCGCTGCCGTGGGAGCGGAGAGAACACTGCCAAACATCACCATCATAGCCACCGCCAAAGCCACGATGCCATAACCGTAGCCCAGACTGAAAAAATAGATAAAATACTTCCAGCCCACGGCACTCACCGCAAGCGAAACTGCAAAGAGGATAAGGAGTTCTGTCATAATCCGTAAGTTTTTATTGTAGATTTAGAAATGCAAAAATACGAAGAAAAATCTAATTGTCAAGAATCCTCAGCATATTATTCTCCACCCATCTCGCAAAGCCTGTCCCTCAACCGCCTTACACGGTGTCACCTATTGTATATCAATACATGACTAGATTTATTTTGTAACGGTTACAATAAATAGTAAAAAAGCACGTTTTAATACGAAACATAATAATATATAGTAGGCACAACATGAAGAAACAACTCACACTGCTAGCAGCCGCATTGCTGCTCTCGCTCTCAGTATTTGCACAAGCCGACAAAGCAAAATTCTACATCGAAGGGCAATTGGCCACACCCAATAAAACGGGCCAGCCTTGGAAACTATACAATATTCGAAGCCAAGGAATCACGTTTACCGACAGCGACACCATCTACGGCCACGACACAGACAAGGGGGTGCAGCTGGTTTTCGACCACGCCGCCACCACTCACCCTCAAGGATTCAACTGCGGCCTGAAGTTCTACCGCTGGCAGAACAACAGCGGCCGTTGGCAAGTGGATAGCGAGGTGGAGAACGCCGAAGCCGCTTTCACCCAACAGAAGGTGATGAGCATCATGCTGGTGCTGGACTGCAGCTCCTCCATCGGCGATGCCGACTTCGTGAAGCTCAAGAACGCCGCCAAACAATTTATTGATGTCATCATCGACAAGTCCAGCGACGGCAATGTGCATATCGGCATCGTCGGATTCAACTCGATGAAGAACACCCGCACCTTCGACTTGCGCCCCCTGACCAAGGAGAGCAAACGCGACATGTTCCAGTTTATCGACACACTGCAACTGAACAACCGCACCGCCTTCTACTACGCCATCAACAAAGGCTTAGACAATATCAAACAATATGTTGGCAAGCTGAAAGTCAGCAAGGATAAGAAATACGACGGAAACTACATCATCGCTTTCACCGATGGCTATGACAATGACTCCTTCGACCCCAAGATTGGCAAGGCTGCTGAAGGTACCGAGCACCGCTACTTCCAGCACGTGAACCAACGCATCATGAAAGAGAAGATTGGCGGGGCACCCATCGAGAGTTATGTGCTAGCCATCCGCGGCAACGATGTGGACCGCACCAACACCGATTTCGAGCGTGTGCTGAGTGCCCTTTCGCACAATGCCAACGACAACAAATTCTACTCGCTGACCAATTTCGACAAGTTGCAGGCAGCCTTTGAGGAGATTGGCACCAACCTTATTAACAAGTGGCAGAGCCTCTACTGCTACATCCCCCGCGGTTACGACGGACGCGTCCGCTGGACGGTGGAATGCGGCGACGTGGCCCGCAAGTTCTTCATGGGGGCCAACGCCAGCATCGGCGGTCTGAGCTATCCTGTTTCCACCGACCCCGCTCACATCAACGACCAAGGTGGCGTGATGTTGGGCGTAGGCCTTGACATGACTTTCCCCGTCACCGACCTTATATCCGTAGGCGGATATGTCGAACTGAATGTTTCCCGTGGTGTGGGCTTCGGATTCACCCCCACAGTGGCCTTCTCTTTCCCCAACAACAGTGCCATCATTCTGGGCATCGGCTACCGCGGCACCGACCACTTCCACAGCAACGGTTTCCTGATGCGTGCAGCCTACAAACTGAGCAACCCATGGTACGTCACGGCCAGCTACTCCGTCGGCCACGGCAACACCTTTATGCTGGGCGCAGGCTACACCATCTTCGGCCGCAAGATTGATTAACGCTCAATGCTTTCCTCCCTCCATAAAGCAGCCTCATTCATCAAGCGGAAAAGATTCTCTTTCTTCGCTGTGTTTATGGGGTGCTTTCTCTTATTCCACCTGATTTGGATAGGCTATTTGGTGTGCAACTTCAACTATTGGAATCAGGCAGATGAGGACTTGAACGCATACAGTGTGATTCTCTATCTGATGGTTTCTCCTGTGGTGGTGGCTATATTTCTGGGTATTCCCCCATATATTATATATGAAAAGGCCCGTAGGAAGATTTGGCTTTATGTATGCCCGTTGATTCTGCTTGGCTTATCCGTATGGCACTTTGTGTCTCAGTTTGGATGGGTGCTGGCCGACGAAATCTTCGTCTCAGCATTCCTAGCTGCCCTGTATGCCCTCGATATTTTTATCGCTTCCCGCCTTTCGGAACAGCCTGAAAGAGCGTCTCTATCCGTCGGAAAGAGCGTTACGGAAGCGCCAGAAAGTGAGTAAAAGTTTTAATCATCGTACTGAATCCACATGAAAACAGTTTGCAAGTCAATCCTTATCGCCCTTGTCCTCTCTTGGTTTGGCTCATCATGTACCCACGAAGATGATTTGTATCCTACCGTGGAAGAGGCTGTTGGACCGACCCATATCACTGACTCCGTTTACCATGGGGATGCAAAGATGATGGCATACAATTTCGTGTACCCATCCCAAGACCCCTTTGGACAACCCGTTATGCTCTCCGGCACCATCACCATTAGCGACAGCGTGAAACGGCATGACCAAGCCCAAGGGCTGATCCTTTACAACCACTACACCATCTATCAGGCCGACCAATGTCCCTCCCGCGGCGAACTCACCATGCAGAAACTTTTTGCCAAAGGAAAACTAATCACTATCTCTCCCGACTATTACGGCTTTGGCCGAACCGAAGATGCGCACCAGGCCTACTGTATATCGCGTGCCAATGCACAAAGCAGTGTGGATGCCCTTATAGCTGCCAAAAGACTGCTAGACTCGATGGGGTTCTCTTGGGATAATTACCTCTTTAACACAGGCTACTCACAAGGTGCCCAAACTACCATTGGGGTGGTACGTCTAGTGGACGAGAAGTACCCCGACATTGATATTACCTATACCTTTGCAGGAGCCGGACCCTACGACATTCCCGAAACCTACCACCAGTTCCTCAGTAGCAGCATTTCGGGCATGCCCAGCACCGTCATCAGTGTGTTGCTGTCCTACAATGAGTTCTACCAACTCAACGTGCCGTTCGATCAGATGTTTATCGAGCCTCTCCTTAGCAATATCGACAACTGGATTTTCAGCAAACAATACACCCGCGAAGAAATTGATGCCATGATTGGTTCGCTGAACATCACAGATTATATCGCCCCAACCCTTATGGACACTTCCATCGCCATTTCGCAACGCCTTTTTGCTGCCATGGACGACGACAACCTCTGCAAAGGGTGGTCACCCAGCAAGGACCAGAAAATCTTTCTTTTCCACAATACCCAAGACATTACGGTGCCCGTTGCCACCACCTCCAACCTGCACCATTTCTTGACCAATCAGGGACTGAACAATGTGATTCTGGACACGGCAGACTATGGCGGCTCCGAATTCCTCCCGGCCCACGAAACGGGGGCGTTCCCATTCCTTATCCGCAGCATCGAGCTAATGTGCACCACGCTGGGCATTACTCCTTGGATAAGCTAATAAATAGCATATTAAAAAAAGCGGACTTCCTGCAGGAGGTCCGCTTTTTTATCGCTAATCATTGACCGATACAGCTTACGGAATATCTCATGGCTTGTTCAAATTATAGCCCCCAAAGGCTCCCATGCCTCCAAAAACATCCTCTCATTTTCAACCCGCCCCACACTATTAGGTAGATTGCTATTATGGAGACCAAAATTTCAGAACAACAATATTATTTAAACGCATATATTCCAAAATATTATCAACAATCAAACAAGTATAAAATCGCAAAACTGGTCTTTAAATGAGTAAAATCCTTCAGAAGTAGATACTGAATGGTTTTTTATTTGTAACTTTGCACCCGTAATTGTTATTATTAAGGCAATGCATAATTTTACACAATTACCGAATGCGGCGGCTGTCTGCATGAGAAATATCCAACAGCCTCCTGCTTATATTATCAACTCTGCATTTACAGAACCGAGGCACAATATCGATTATGATTATTAATAAACTCATTGGGAAAAGAACAAGGAAAGCACTGCTGAAGCATTCTTCCTATTACCGTCGTAAGAAATTGCTCAAACGTTTTGCAAGGTTGGGAAAAAACGTGGACCTCGACAACCCCCTATCGTTGACCGACAAAATATGCTGGCTGATGGTTTATGGTGGGCAGTTGAGGAGAAAAGCCCTACTGGCCGACAAGATAGCGGTACACCAATACTGCAAGCAAAAGTTGGGCAAGGACATTTGCGTACCCATCTTGCATGTGTATGAAAGCCCCGACATGATAAGGCTTGAGGAACTGCCCGAACAGTTTGCCCTAAAATGCAATCATGGATGCAAGTTTAACATTATTGTACCCAACCGTGAAGAGCTCTGCCTGGAAGAGGCGCAAGAGCAACTGCGGACCTGGCTGGACACTCCCTTTGGTATGGAAACGGTGGAGGCACACTACCTCTTTATCAAACCACAGTGCTACGCAGAGCAATACATAGTGGATGACACCACGCATAGCACCATCGAATACGATTTCTACTGCCCCAATGGAAGGCCCACACTACTCCACATCATTAGTGGACGGCTCGAGAACGACCTACATCAAGGGTTCTATGATATGGATTTCCACCCCCTGGACGTGCGTTTTGCCTCTTCAGACAATCAACCACAAGAATATGCAAAACCGGCACACTTCGACCTCATGAAAGAGTATGCAGCCAAACTGTCGGCAGACCTTCCGTTTGCCCGGATAGACTTCTATGAAGCCAACGATGAGGTTTACTTGGGTGAAATAACGCTCACGCCTGCTGCTGGCAATTTTGGGTTCAGCAACCGCGAGACAGACCTATTGCTTGGGTCACAAATAACAATCAGCCTGTCCTAAGCCGAATGTAAGTTTGCACGGCGGACAGGCTGATGGTAATGATGGGGACTGAGTATTTACTCAGCTTTACGGATTGTCAGTTCGACCGACTTGGTACGGATTTCCTTGCAGAGGGGGTCGATGAAGGCTTCGAGCTGCATCTGGCCCAGGTCGCCATCCTTGCGGTTCCAGACGGCCACGACTTTCTCGTCCTGCTCTTTCTGGCCGATAAGTAGTGCATAAGGGATCTTCTGCATGCGCACCTCGCGGAGCTTGTAGCCAATCTTCTCGGCACGGCGGTCGAGCGTGGCCTCAATGCCGTTGCGTTGCAGTTCGGCAGTCACCTGCTCGGCATAGTCGAGGAACTTCTCAGAGATGGGCAGCACGCGTACCTGCTCGGGCATGAGCCAGGTGGGGAAGGCGCCTTCGTATTTCTCAATCAACCATGCCAGCGTGCGCTCGTAGCAGCCCATGCTGGTACGGTGGATGATATAAGGACGCTGACGGCTGCCGTCCTTGTCGATATAGTACATGTCGAATCGCTCGGCAATGAGGGCATCCCACTGGATGGTAATCATGGTGTCTTCCTTGCCATAGACATTCTTGGCGTTGATGTCCACCTTGGGACCATAGAAAGCAGCCTCTCCGACGTCCTCCACAAAGGGGATGTTGAGTTCGTTGAGTATGTCGCGAATATGCTGCTGGGTGCTCTCCCAGGTCTCGGCATCACCAATGTACTTCTCGGTGTCCTCGGGGTCCCATTTTGACAGATGGTAGGTTATGTCGTCCTGCAAACCAAGCGTGGTGAGGCAATAGCGGGCCAGGTCGATACAACCCTTAAACTCTTCCACCATCTGGTCGGGACGAACGATAAGGTGGCCCTCGCTAATGGTGAACTGGCGCACGCGAGTAAGACCGTGCATCTCGCCGCTGTCCTCCTTGCGGAAGAGGGTCGAGGTCTCACCATAGCGACAAGGCAGGTCACGATAGGACTTCTGGCTGTTCTTGTATACGAAGTACTGGAACGGGCAGGTCATGGGGCGCATGCACATCACCTCGTTTTCGCTATCGGGGTCACCCATGATGAACATCTTGTCGCGATAGTGGTCCCAGTGACCGGACATCTTGAAGAGGTCGTTCTTGGACATCAGCGGGGTCTTTGTGCGCATATATCCGCGGCGTGTCTCCTCGTCTTCGATCCAGCGCTGCATGGTCTGGATAATCTTTGTGCCCTTAGGCAGCATCAGCGGAAGACCTTGGCCAATGACATCAACGGTGGTGAAGATTTCAAGTTCGCGGCCAATCTTGTTGTGGTCGTGGTTCTTAATATCTTCCAGATATTTCAGGTAATCCTCCAATTCTTCCTTTGAGAAGAAGGCCGTGCCATGAATTCGGCTGAGCGACTTGTTCTTCTTGTCGCCACGCCAATAGGTGCTGGAAGAGGAGAGCAGTTTGAAGCCCTTGATGGGGCGAGTGTTCAACAGATGGGGTCCGCGGCAGAGGTCAACAAAGTTGTTCTGCTGATAGATGGTGATAGTCTCGCCCTCGGGTATGGCCTCCAGCAGCTCCACTTTGTAGGGTTCGTTGCGCTGGGTCATGATTTCCAAAGCCTCGTTGCGAGAGACCTCCTTACGCTCCAAGCGGGTGGCCTTCTTGATGATGGATTTCATCTCCTTCTCAATGGCGTCCAAGTCCTCGCGAGAGAAGGGGCGGAAATCGAAGTCGTAGAAGAAACCGTTGTCGGTGGCGGGGCCGATGGTTATCTTGGCCTCGGGGAAAAGGTTCTGGACAGCCTCGGCCATGATGTGTGCTGTAGTATGGCGAAGGACTGGGAGGCACTCCTTATTAGAAGTATCGAGCAATTCAATGTCGCAATCGGTGGTGATGGTAGTTCGGAGATCGATGAGTGTGGATTCATTGTTGATTTTGGCCGCACAATAATTGTTCAAACCATCCGGATTTACCATTTTGATGATGTCGATGATAGAGCTAGGCCCATCAAGTGACACCTCACCAAAGTTTTTTACGATTACTTTCATTGTTTGTTTCTCCTTTATATATAAAAAGTTAAGTATTTAGTATCGCCACAAAGCAATATGCAAAGATAAGAATAATTCCTGACATTGACAGTTTTTTTCTTCAACAAAAGATAATTAATGTCTCCACCACCCTTGCCGAACGCTAATTCAGCTTGGTCAAACGCACACTGTGCCGCCTGCCGTCAGCGGTAACGATGGTCAGCAGATAATGGCCCTGAGGCAGAGAGGAGAGGTCAAACACATACCGGCCATCGCCTCGTGAGGAGAGAGATGCTGGCTGCTCATGTCCCACCATATCGGCAAGGAAGGCGTGCAAGATGTCTTCTGTGGTCTCCATGACGACTTCCCTGTATGTCGGATTGGGGAAGACATTAATCTTTGAGGCAAACGACGGACAATCGTGGATTCCTAAACTATCGCCCTCCACCCGGAAATATGCCGTAAATGCCGTATCGCTGACGACTAAGATCTCTCGGGGGTTGGTAGTGTCGCCATCATTCCAGTGGTCGAATACCGCCCTATCGTCGAGGCCGATTGGCTCAGCAATAAGGGTGACCATGCTGCTGTCCGGCACCATGCCGCCGCCTGTCACTGTGCCCAGACTCTCGTCGGCACTGACCGCCGAGACGGTGCGCCACACTGTGTCGGGGTCCACCGGCAAGGTGTCGACCTCACGGAAGTATGCGCTGAAGGAAGTGTCGCTCACAACAAAAACCAGCCGTGGGTTGGTAGTGTCACCATCATTCCAGTGGTCGAATACCACCCTATCGTCGAGGTCGATCGGCTCAGCAATAAGGGTGACCATGCTGCTGTCCGGCACCATGCCGCCACCTGTCACTGTGCCCAGACTCTCGTCGGCACTAACCGCCAAAACTGTTCGCCACACCGTGTCGGATGGGGCGGGAACTGTGTCGACGTGGCTGTCGACAACTATGCTGTCAATACAAAGTGTATTGTAATAGCCACTGCCCGACACCGTGCCATGCGTGTCGCCCGACCTATTGCGGAAAGCGATATGGATGGCCTGCCCGGCAAAAGAAGTCAGGCTTATATTGCGTGCGGTCGGTTGTGTGGTAAGGTCTCCTCCCGAATAAAGCATGATATATTGTGTCGAATCGGTATAATTGCTGCTGGCTGTGGCCAACACTTGATAGTTGTAAACAAAGCTGGGCCAATCATCGTATCGCTTCCACTCCCTCCATGAGAGGTACACGCTGTCGCTGGCCGAAGACGGGATGACAATGGCCTTGCTAATCACCCAACTATTGAGAGTATCGGAGTTGCACACTGAGCGGAGACTGCCATCGATGACAGTCCACTCACTGACATACTGCCTAGCCCAAGGCCGTTGCCAGCAATGCAGACCATTGGCAAATGGCTCACGCCACGGCAATGTGGTGGCGGGAGTGCAGTCGATGACACGGACTGTGCGGCTCACCGAGCTGCTGCCATAGGGATTGGTGGCAGTGACGGTCACTGTATCATATTCACCCGTAATGCCGGCACCGTAGACAATGGTAGCCGTATCTCCCCTGCCCCGTAGAGAGAACACCCCTCCAATTAGTGAGGACCATGTGAAGTAAAGACCTGCCGTATCACCCTCTGCAAGACGGGCGTAAGCAGTCAATGTCTGGTCGGTTTCTACGACGGTAGCAGGCGTAGTCAGCGGATTGAGGACCGGCATCCGGTCACTCCGCGCCATCACGTCGGCAATGACCATATAACGGTTGCCTGTCACATTTGGTCTGTCCACAGCAAATGCCACCCGAACGGTTTGTCCTGCATAGCGGGCCAGGCTTACTGCGCGACGAGTGAGGGAAGCTGTTGTCTGATAAGCCGAGCCAATATAAAGGGTGTCGAAAGTCGAGGAGCCAAGACTGTCGGTCAACAGCACCCGAAGTTTCATATTCAACGAATCGGTCGAGAAGGTGTTGTTACCACGATTTTCAGACCAGAAGAATTTCAAACCTGTGCTGTCGGCAGGAAGGACGATGGGCTGCGAAAGAAGCCAACTGGTATTTCCACTAGCACTCCCATTAAACTGAACACGTATGCGGTGGTTGCCACCAGAAACATTTCTTGTCCACAAGGCATCGCCATAAGAAGTCCAACAACTGAAACTGCTGTCAGAGCTGAAATCGGCCCACCAAGGTGCATTGACCGGACCGCATCCCTGTGCCCGAAGCACAACAGCAGACAACAAAAGTAGCACCAGAAAGACTAAAGTATGCTTCATCGTTCATTTCTCCTATATAGTCAATAGAAATCTACTTATAAAACGGTTTGCAAAGATACTGTTTTTTTTTGAATATCAATATTTTTACAAAAAAAATCATCACCAATCCTCCCATCGTGTCCGCTAATTATCTCTGAGCAAACCTGAGCATATCTTCCTGGCTTTCCTTCCGCTCAGCCGGCAACCTCATTCACAATGCCCAATGTCCGGATGGGCATCACCAGACATTTGCTTAAAGACCTTTAATAACCCACTAGAGGATCATTACAGACATGCTATATTAGCGGTAATACAGTGTGTTAATAATGGCTCCTTAACGGTCATTAGATAAGCTTATCGAGCATTCACTTTTATCGCGGTTGAAAGAGAAAAGGCAGCGATTTTTTGAAAACCGCTGCCTTCACCAGAATATCACTTTCGGATAAAAGATTAGTGTCTCTTTTCCTTAATACGGGCTTTCTTACCTGTGAGATCACGAAGGTAGAAAATTCTAGCTCTGCGGACGGCACCACGCTTGTTGATGTCGATCTGCTCGATGAACGGGCTGCAGATGGGGAAAATACGCTCCACACCTACACCGTTGGTGATCTTACGGACAGTAAAGGTCTCAGTAGAACCACTTCCTCTGCGCTGGATGACAACGCCCTGGAAGTTCTGGATACGTTCTTTGTTTCCTTCTTTAATTTTATAATGGACAGTGATGGTATCGCCAGCCTTGAATTCGGGGAACTCTTTACGCTCGGCCAAATCCTCTACATATTGCAATAATTCAATTTTTCCCATGACATAAAGTTTTAACGGTTATTACTCTGTTAGTTTGGCTTATTTCTTAACCATCTTGACAACAGCGGTGAAAGCCTCGGGATTGTTCATGGCCAGGTCGGCGAGAACTTTGCGGTTCAACTCAATGTTGTTCTTGTGTAATTCGCCCATAAACACAGAATAGGAGATACCGTTGATGCGGCAACCGGCATTGATACGGTTGATCCACAGGGCACGGAACTCTCTTTTCTTGTTTCTTCTGTCGCGGTAAGCATAGGTCTGACCTTTCTCCCATTTATTCTTGGCAACGGTCCATACGTTTTTACCTCTACCCCAATAACCTTTGGTACGGTTGAGGATTTTTTTTCTGCGAGCTCTTGAAGCTACAGCGTTTACTGATCTTGGCATTGTTGTTTAATTTGTTTTCATTTAAGCGGGATTGCTTGGAATCCTCTTTGGTGCTTTAAATAATGGTTAATAACTCCTTTTTCAGCAGGTGCGGTTATCTCAACCATACACCCACCTCGGCCCTTTTAGGCCAAAAGCATTCTTTTGACACGTTTCTCGTCGTCGCGGCTAACCAGTGCGGTGTGGTCGAGATTACGTTTCTGCGTGGTTTCTTTCTTAGTCAGGATGTGACTATGATAAGCATGCTTTCTCTTGATTTTACCGGTGCCGGTGAAAGCGAAACGCTTCTTGGCAGCGGCTTTGGTTTTCATTCTAGGCATTACTTTACTGTTTTTAAGTTTAGACTATATGTTGCGATAATCTGGTTGCTTATTTCTTAGGCGCTATGATCATGAGCATTCGCTTGCCCTCCAAACGAGGCATGACCTCGGGTTTGCCATACTCTAATAGTGCCTCGGCAAATTTGAGCAGCTGGGCCTCTCCCTGTTCCTTGTACACAATGGAACGTCCACGGAAGAAAACGTCTACCTTCACCTTGTTTCCTTCTTTCAGAAAGCGCTTGGCATGATTCAGCTTGAACTCGAAGTCGTGATCGTCGGTCTGAGGGCTCAGACGGATTTCTTTGATGACGATTTTTGTCGAGTTGGCCTTGCGCTCCTTGTCTTTCTTCTTCTGCTCATATAGGTACTTTTGATACTCTATAATTTTGCATACAGGAGGATTGGCGTTAGGCGAAATCATCACCAAATCAAGGCCCTCGTCATACGCTTTTGCCAAGGCTTCCTTGGTGTTCATAATGGTGGGTTCCATGCCGTCTCCGACAACACGAACCATCGGCGCTGTTATGCGCTCATTAATCTGATGTTCTGGCTCTCTTTTCTGAGGGCCCTTTCCGCGGCCTCTATTATTAGAACCGCCAGGGGTAAATGCTGCTACTATAGCTTTGTTCTCCTATATTTATTAAACATACCCAATCAGCTGACTGGATGATTATTACACGCCCAAAAGTGCCCAACGGACATTTTTTTTGGATTTGCAAAAATACATAAATTTATTGATTCCGAAAAAAAATTTTTAGCAAAAGTCTTTTCCGGCTTTCCCTTTCCATACTTTTTTACCCAATAGTGGCTACTTTTTCACCCCTTAATTTGTATCAGGAATCCCTCGTCGATAAGCGGCTGAACTAGGCGGGTCATTTCTTCGACAGTCATTTTTTCCAATCCTTCGGCTGGGGTGGGACGGTCGATTGTATAGACCATGATTTCCCTCGGATGCAGTTCCCTTACAATATCCATCCACCCGGTGAGTACTTCGGATTTGGAGGAATCAAAATCATACTCTTTGCTGCGCAGCATACAGGTTTGTAGGATAAAATTGCCATCGAACTGTTTCAAAGACTCCACAACGCGTGCCACATCGTATCCGGGAGCAGGGTGGTTGATTTTGGCTATCAGCTCATTGGTAGGAGCGTCTATCTTCATGATGGGATTATCCACCTTTGTCAGTGCGTGAAAAACCTGAGGAAGGTGCACCCTTGTGGCGTTAGACAACACCGACACCTTAGCCGTGGGGGCATAGAGGTCGCGCAATGCCAATGTATCATCGATTATCTGGGGGAACTCGGGGTTAATTGTAGGTTCGCCATCACCTGAGAATGTGATTGAATCCACCTTGGTCCCCTCGTTTTGAAGACGCAGCAGCATTCTCTCCAAGTCTGTGCGAACCTTCTGGGCCGAGGGTATCACCGTGTCATCACGACCATCCTTGTTCCATCCACACTCACAATAAATGCAGTCAAAATTGCAAATCTTGCCATTCTCTGGCAGCAAATTAATGCCTAGCGACGTACCTAAACGACGGCTGAATATAGGGCCAAAAACAGTTTTTTCTCTTAACATAGGTGGTTTATTAAACATCCAATATAAAGTCTTCTCACTTTACCCAACGTATATAATCTTCCTTTCGTGGCTTGGGAGGCCGGGGTGGATAAACCGGGCAGCCCACTATGCAATTGCCCACCCCTATGTAGTCACCTTCAACGCCCAACTCTTCCAATATCTGTTTCCCTTCTGACATTTCAAACACCTCTCGGGCACGATTGATCCAACAAGCACCCAATCCCAATGAGTGGGCCGCCAAAAGCATATTGCCTATCACTAGGCTCCCATCCTCTACTGGCGTATGGCTCACCGACCTGTCGGCCAAAACCACCAGGACGACGGGGGCACCATAAAAAGGGTCGAAATCAACATTCCAGACCTGGGCATTGAGTTTACTCATGCGGTCTATCAGTTTTTTATTGGTGACGGCCAAGATAATCGGGCACTGGGTATTATGCCCTGTTGCCGCATAGCTCCCAGCCTTACAAATAAGTTCTATATCCTCCTGCGAAGGCATCTCGTCAGTAAACTTCCTGCAACTGCGGCGTGAGATAATGTCTTGGATGGTTTTGTTCATTTGTGATTATGTTTTTGGGGATGTTTCAGCTTGAACATTACAGTGTCGGCCGCATTATGGCCTTTGATGATGCTGCTGTCCATCTTATCGTGGATGGTCTTGATCATCTCTGTGGACTTGGGCTTTTGCGCCACAGCGGGGTTGTCTTTTGCTGGGGAGGTTTGATATACAATCATTGAGATTATCAAGTATGCGGCAAAGCAGAAAAGAATGATAGCACAAATTTTATTGGTGATATTAAGCACCTTCGCCGTCATGATACGCTGTAGCATGGAGGCCAATTTGCACTTCATAATGTCCATGCCCAACGTTGCTGCCATCACGCCAAAGAAGAACTCGTAACGCTCCAAAACCGACATATTCAGCTCGCCGGTAATAAGCGTGATGACCGAAATCCAGTAAATCCAAATGGTCGGATTGATAAAGTTGATCAGGAATCCTTGAAAGAATATGGAACGTCGTCTCGGCTCGCCATCCTTACTCCGAAATTTGATGTGGGGTTCTTTGCCTTCATATCCCTCCAGAGAGGTCACCTCTTTTCGGAAAAAGTACACCGCCATCAATATCATCACTCCTCCGCCTACAGAAGCCACCCAAACGTTGTGTACCAAGCTGTACAAATCGGCATTCTTGAGCACCGTGAGCATCAGAAAGACGATTATAACGTCTCCCGCGCTAACGCCAAATGCAAAAGGATAGGACTTTTTGAAACCATATTGAATGCTCGTCCGGACCTGCGTGAAAAAGGAAGGTCCGAAACTGAAAAACAGCGACAAAGCTATGCCGCATACAATGCCCAATAGTAGTTCTATCATAACATCTAAAAGTGTGCAAAAATAGCAATAAAAAACGACATAAATGAAAAAAAGTGCATAAATTGACTTTTTTTTGTATTTTTGCAAAGTCAAATTTGCCAACAAGCAACTAAAAGATACTATCATATGAAGAAAATTACCATCCTCCTATCCGCCCTTCTGGCCCTCTCTTTTATCGGCTGCAAGAGCAACAACACACCCGAACAAGTTGTCCTCAACTTCTATCAAGCCACTCAAGAAAACGACTTCCATCAGGCTCTTAATTATACCAACCTGGCCCAGGAAGAACAAGAGCAGGTCATCCAAGTACTCGACCAAATGGGTATGGTCATCCATAGCTATAATGTAATTGAATCCAATATCGATGAGGGTGATTCCACGGCTATCGTCACCCTCCACTTGGTCACTTCTAACGCATACAACCCCGACACTGTAGGCAACGACCTCGACATCCCCTGCGTCAAAGTCGGTGGCGACTGGAAAGTCAAATTCATCTAATACGCCCTATGGACAAAATTACCGAGTTGATGCTCCAACTCCTGCGGTGCTCGCTCAACAAGCAACAGCCGCAGCTTTCACCAATCTCCCTTGATGAATGGGAGAAACTATACTGGCTCTGCCGCAAACATGGTGTGGTGACCATGGTTTACGATGCCATTGAGATGCTCCCTGCAGAACAAAGGCCCCAGGGGGACATCGCACTCAGCTGGGAACTATCGGCTGAGAGAACACGTTACCACTTCGCTCACCAAGCCCAGGTGCTCAGTACCATTCGCCAAAAAGCCGAGGAGGCCGGCATCAGCCTAATCCTCATTAAGGGCATGAGCCTTGCCCAGCTCTATCCTCGTCCCGACTCCCGCCCATGTGGGGACATCGACATCTATTTCCCCAACAATTACCAAAAAGGCAACCAAATCCTTGGCAATCCCGATGCGCCACTTGACGGCAAACACTCCGAGATAGTGTTTGAAGGAGTGAACGTGGAGAATCACCTACATTTCTTAGACCTCAACTACCTCAGCCAACACCGGGCCGAGAAATACATCATCAAAAGCCTCAAAGATGCCACTCCGGAGGGCTTTCTCCCTCCCATGGGCAATTTGGTATACCTACTGATGCACACCGTCTGCCATCTGACGGCAAAAGTAAAATTGCCACTCAGAAATGTCCTCGACTGGGGCATATTCTTAAAATCCCATCAAGAGCAGCTCGACCCAGAAGAATGCCACAAGGTCATGCGTTACATTCATATGAACGATGCATTCAATATGCTTACTCTTGTTGCCGGTGAATTCATTGGTGCCGATCTATCCCGCTACACCGACAAGGAAAAGATTAGAACCAACGACGTGGCAAAATTCCGCAACATGATTCTCAACAAAGACTACTTGCCCTCTGTCCCGAAAGAAATCAAAGGCCTCAAACGTCTAAAAGTCCGCTACAAACGCAATAAGCAACGCCGATGGCTCTACAGATACTTGCCATCATCCAAGTTAGAGCGAATCTTTGGTTTTATTTGCAATATGTTCCGTTAGACCAGCTACGCCCTAAATACAACCCAGTTATTTCCAGACGACCATTTTGTGATGAATAAGGATAATAAACCCAAATTCATCCAAAATGGTTTTTCATACACTATTTCGAACTTTAAATTTGAACTAGCCAGTAAGCATTATACCTATAGTATGAATAGAATATAAAGTGCTTAAAAAGCAAGCGTGGTAGGATTCTTCAACATGTAATATTGCCCATGACCTAACGGGGACAAACCTTTATATCACTCGGCAACCCGAGGTCGTAGACTTTCCAGTGCCGAATCTAGGCAGCGAGAGACATGTTACACGCTATGAGACCATAATGCATCCTTAATAGAATATTCATGACTCTGGCTTCATATATGACAGATTTTTACCCAATCATGAAGAGGTTGTATCTAAATAACGATGCAAAGTCAAGTGCAAAGGACGCTTACTACCTTTGCCCAGACCAGGCTACGTCTCGTAGAAAAAGCAAACAAGCAACGGAGCGCGGAGCCTACCGTTATCCCATGCATCCCAGTGCCTCGGCGTGAAGAAAATCATGTGGACTCTCGATAGTGACACAAAGTGTCATGGAGAAAATGAAGAAAGTCATGTGGACTTTCGATAGTGTGACACAATGTGCCACGGAAATACAGCGATATTGAGCCCATATGCCAAAAACCAGTCATACTATATACAAGAGAAAAATACAATATTTGATAGCCCTAGATTGATTACGTCACCACAACAACGACCTCACCGTGTACGAAAAGAACATCTAGGATTATACTTCCTCATTCAAATGATGGCGCACAACAAACGAGAAGTAGGAATCATTCTCAACTAGGCAATGGCAATATAGACATAAAAATAAGGCTGACCTACGGTCAGCCTTATTATAACCAATGAATGATGTCTTATTATTCAACAACTCTGTGAGCAGCAATATAAGAATTAACAGCATTCATATCGCTGGAGATGTAGAGAGTACCATTGGGGAACTGAATCTCACCACCCTTGTTAGTAGTATAAGTTTCTAAACCGTCGGTATAGGTAACAGTGCTGTATGGGTAAGTCTGGAAATTAACCTCCATCCAATAACGATTGTTGCGAACGATAGGAGCAGTGGTCGTCATAGGAATGGTTCTGAAGAACATGTAGAAAGTTCTGGTAGTGGTACCACCATCAGTAGCAACGGGAAGATCAGCAGTGAAAGTAAAAGAGAACTCGAAGCTCTTGGCATTCTCGTTGTTAGCAGGAGCGATGGGAACGATACCAGCAACATTCACTTGTTCCTGTTCGCCATTACCTTCAATAATACGAGCATTAGCAGGAGCGGTGAAAGCCAGAACCTGATAGCCGCTAGCGGGCATAGCACTGGTGATTTGCATCACAGGATTTTGAGGATTGGAATAATTCAGTTTTGCAGCACCGTACAGGGGAATGTTAGACTTCATTCTAGCATCATAGATATTCATCACAGGGGAAGAAGCATTAGGACCATAAGTAACACCAGTGATGGGTTTGAAGACCTTGTTAGCCCAAGCAGCACCATAAGTGAAAGTGGGGGAGATGAAAGCGCAGGTATTCTTCAGGATAACACGGCCAGAGAAGTGTTCGATATCCTCGATACCAAAGTACATGGGCCAAATGGGAAGAACGGAATAATCGGGGTCAACAATAATGCTGTTGTCAAACATATTGCTCGTGGCGCCGTTTAAAGCCTGCACATTGTTGGGGAAAGTAGCAGTATAGTCAGTGCCATCATACTGAAGAACACCATAAGGATACATAAAGTCATAACGACCGTTATCAGAAATATTAGCGGTCACATGAGCTGAATAGCTGTAATTGTTGTTCGTTGACTCATCTTCGGGGTCAGCTTGAGGAAATACAGCGTAAGGAGTGTGGTTGACGAAAATCTGGTCACCAGTGGTGAAATAAATCATCTTGTAATCACCGTGGAGAGCCTGCTTACCCTGATCCTGAGCATTATCCATGCTCATACCGAAAGTAATCTTATCGCCATTGATAGTGTAACCGTTGTTGTCTTCTTTGTTGCAGGCTGCGAACAGAAGCATAGTGCTAGCAGCTAAAACCATTAAACTCTTTTTCATTTTTCGTACAAATTTTAAAGGTTAGAAATTAATGAGAGTGCCACCATTGACAAAATTCTCGGTACCAATAAAGCTACCAGTAAAACCGTTTTCAACGGCAATCATTTTGACTTGGACTGCAGGTGTCAAATAAACCTGTTTCATGTTTTCTTTCATTTTTTGATTGTGTGTTTAAAACGTTATTAATAATAATTTCTCTATTTACATGGTTCTTCCACAATAATGGTGGTCAAACCCAAATGTCCATAACTCAATTTTACTCCTTAGCAGGCGTAGAAATGGTATTAATTTTGTTTTTTTTCTCTTTCCGCTATCAATTTTTAATTAACATACATCTGTTCATGATTAATCATAACAATCCGAAAATGAACCACATATAGCGATATCACCTTACAAATCATTCATTCTTAATCAATGCAAATATACAACTTTTTTTTTATACGGAAAAAAAAATCGTAAATTTGCAATAAAATTTTTAGCATGGGAAAAACAAATAAGACAAACGCTGCAAGACTTCTCGACCAGCACAAAATATCTTACGAACTAATTCCTTACGAAGTAAATGAAAACGACCTCGGAGCACAACATATAGCAGATGTACTTGGAGAAAACATTGAACAGGTTTTCAAAACATTAGTTTTACACGGCGACAGGTCTGGCTATTTTGTTTGCGTGATCCCGGGAGCCGAAGAAGTTGACCTCAAAAAAGCTGCTAAAGCAACAGGCAACAAAAAATGCGACCTCATACCCATGAAGGAACTCCTCCCCTTGACAGGCTATATTCGTGGTGGCTGCAGCCCTGTTGGTATGAAGAAGCCTTTTCCAACATTCATGCACTCTTCAATCGGGTCATACAATCATGTCTATGTCAGTGCCGGCATCCGGGGGCTGCAGTTCAAAATAGATCCGCAGGACCTGATCAATATCACTAAGGCCACCGTGTGCGACCTGACAGCCTCCCACGAGGAATGACACTCACAAGAGAGCGTCCAAAGAAAAAACACGGTAAGCCAGATGGCTATGGTAACCATCCTAACGAGGCTCACTCCTGTTCACTTGCCTTGAACTTCATCAGGCATGAAGGTTGACAACCTGTTGCTGTCACTTGATGTACATATACAATAAACCCCAGACTGAGATTAGGGTAGTCTGGGGTTATTAGGATCTCGTCCGTGTAAGTCTATAATGGATGATTCTATTGTATTGAATAAATTATATATTACAATCTATCCATGCTTACTTGAGATTGATAGCTATCTGAAGTTCGTCCAACTGTTCTTGTGCGATAGGCGAAGGACTACCGCTCATTACATCGCGGCCACTATTGTTCTTCGGGAAAGCGATAAAGTCGCGAATGCTGTCGGCTCCGCCAAAGAGTGAGCAAAGACGGTCGAAACCGAAGGCAAGACCTGCGTGAGGTGGTGCTCCATAAGTGAAAGCATCCATCAAGAATCCAAACTGCTCGTATGCCTTCTCATCGGTAAAGCCTAACGTATGGAACATTTTGTTTTGCAGAGTCCGATCATGAATACGGATAGAACCGCCGCCTACCTCCACGCCGTTCATCACGATGTCATAAGCGTTGGCGCGGATGTCCCCCCACCTACTCTCATCGTCCAGCAAGGCCTCGTCCTCTGGCTTGGGAGCCGTAAATGGGTGGTGCATGGCATAGTAGCGCTGTGTTTCCTCGTCCCATTCCAGTAATGGGAAATCAATAACCCACAGCGGTGCAAAAACTTCTGGATTACGCAGTCCCAACTGATTGCCCATTTCCAATCGAAGCGCACACAGCTGCACGCGGGTCTTCATAGCCGGACCGCAGAGGATTAGCATCAAATCGCCTGGTTTGGCACCGAATTTGTCAGCAACAGCACGCAGGTCATCCTGAGTGTAAAACTTGTCGACACTCGATTTGAAACTGCCGTCGGCATTGTATTTAACATACACCAGGCCACCGGCACCCACCTGAGGACGCTTGACAAATTCAGTCAGGGCATCCAACTGTTTGCGGGTATATTCCGCACATCCATCGGCATTGATTCCCACAACCAATTCGGCATTGTCGAAGAGTCCGAACCCATGGCCTTTCACCACATCATTCAACTCAACAAACTTCATGCCGAAACGAATATCGGGCTTGTCACTACCATAGGTTCTCATGGCATCATGCCAAGTCATGCGGGGAAAATCGCCAAACTCCAACCCCTTCACCTCTTTAAAAAGGTGCTTGGCAAGACCTTCAAACATATTCAGCACATCCTCTTGCTCAACAAACGACATCTCGCAGTCGATCTGTGTGAACTCAGGCTGACGGTCGGCACGCAAGTCCTCGTCGCGGAAACAACGCACTATTTGAAAGTAGCGGTCCATGCCTGCCACCATCAACAACTGCTTATACTGCTGTGGGCTCTGCGGCAAAGCATAGAACTCGCCAGGGTTCATACGCGAGGGCACCACAAAATCACGAGCCCCCTCAGGTGTGGATTTTATCAGCATCGGGGTTTCTATTTCCAAGAAATCATGGTTGCTCAAATAATTGCGCACCAACATCGCCATACGATGACGCAGTTCCAGATTCTTACGGACTGGATTGCGACGGATATCCAAATAGCGATACTTCATCCGAAGGTCGTCGCCGCCGTCGCTATTGTCCTCAATAGTGAAAGGAGGAGTCTTAGCCTCGTTCAGCACATTCAGCTCTTTGACCTCTATTTCAATCTCACCGGTGGGTATCTTCGTGTTCTTACTTGCACGCTCAATCACCATCCCTTTGGCCTGAATGACATATTCACGACCCAGTTTTCTAGCCTTCTCACACAACTCCGCATTGGTCTCCATATTGAAAGCCAACTGAGTAATACCATAACGGTCGCGAAGGTCGATGAATGTCATGCCGCCAAGGTCACGCGAACGCTGCAGCCATCCACAAAGCGTTACTTCCTGACCCACATGTTTTATATTCAGTTCACCACAAGTGTTTGTTCTGTACATTGTTATGCTATAAAGTTTATATTTTTTCTATAGTTTATAAAGAGGGGGCTACTTTCAACCATTATTACATTGCTGGGGCAGCAGCTTCGGCGGGAGCGGCAGCAGCAGCTTCGGCGGGAGCGGCAGCAGCAG
>CAMVMF010000039.1 GCA_947168515.1 uncultured Bacteroidales bacterium | reverse complement strand
AGTTTATGTCATAAAGACGACTTGAGAAACTCGATAATCCAAAGTCCATTGTACATTCATGCAATTGCAGGCGAATAGCGTATAACCCAATCGATAATCATCCTCTTAGTCTTGGCAGTGGACACTAAATATATCTATAACCAAATTGGGTGTATGAGGAATAAGAGTAGAATAGTGAAAATCACTAGAAGTTAAATCCTTTGACGATATGCCAACTCCTGTGGAAGTGAAGGGCCTCGAAGATCTACTTATACACTTGGACGCAACTACTGGAACGACTATTTTTGCCATATATAAATCCGAACTTGACGTTTTTTTGCCTGATACAAGCAATGATGCCGTATTTGTAGAGCATAACGAATTAGCCGTAAAGTCTAAAAAAGAGACCTTGTCAATACTAGCAAACCCAGGCACGGTGACACCGACCTCCCTGATGTTCGACAGTGTGCTGTTGCTCAATTCGCACAATTGTGTAGTGGCATGGTTGTAATCCATCTCATAATAGGACCTATAGGCCATCCCATATAGAGGAGGTAACTGATATGTATTGGTATGGGTGATGGACCCGGAAGAGCCTATTTGGAACAATGCAATCTCCTGCTGCTGATTATAGGACCCCATAGGCATATTGGTGCTGTAGGTGACGGCAAAGTTATCGCCCCTCATTCCTACCGCCATCATGGAGCCATTGATATTGTTATAGTCTTTATATCCAGCCAACACACTTAAAAGTGGGCTTGCATTCCGCTCAAATGACATGGCCATCATATAGCCGCCAACGGACAAATCATAAGGAACTCCTTTATGCGCCATAGAAACAACGTAATTATCTGTCAATGCCACGTCAAAAAACACACCCAGTCCAAACCCAGTACCTGAAGAGATAAAATCATTGTAAAAGACCGTGTCACCCGGAACAATTCTAATGTCCATCAGATAAGTGGTTAAATTGCCTGTCAAAGCGTCGCCGCGAGGGTCATTCAACTCACCCACTGCTACAATATGGGAGACCCCTGCATAAACATACACCTCCATTTTGTTCAAAGAAGTGAAGTTTAAAGTATACCCAGAACCTGCATAATCAGACATTTCGGAATAAGAAACTATTCCACCAGAATAGAACACATCATGTATATCGAAAAAACCAAAAGCAGCCTTATAGTTAGCCTTGGCTCCATCATCGTCACTAAACTTCTTTCCCACGAAGTAGACCTGCCCATCTAAAATCTTGAAATCTTTTACACTTAGCCCCTGGGGCAGATCGATCGACCTGACAGGAGCCCCGTTAGTAATGTTTTGCAAAAGGTGGAAATAGCCTTGATCTCCTCTCTCTGAGTATACAACAATATGGTTGTTCTCATAACGTACGAGCGAGTTTTCGACAGCGGCTGCCGGGAACGACCCTACTACAGACGACTGGGCCAGACATTCCCCTTGCATCAAAAGATATAAACAAATGGAAACAAGGAAAATACGAATAGTTTTCATAATATAACCTCCTTTAATTTGGTGCAAAGATAACATTTTTTTTTTAAATGGCAAGAATATGTCATAACTTTTTCTTTTTTTAGTAAGGGATACAATTACTTTAACTATATCAGAATAACACATGTAGGGTCAGAGCCGCTATACATACAGGTGGTGCGAGAATTGGTAGCTCCAAGAAGCTGATTTAATTCGGTTGACTGATTAATTAGAAATAAGCAGCTTCTTATTGCCACTCTCTTCGTACAATCTTGATAATCTGTTAATTTAGATCGGCTTTCTATTCTTTTTTAGAGGAAAGATACAAAAACTAGTTCGAGCCGCCATTATTTGAAAAAAAATGTTTCCACAATAGAGGGCCTTGTAAGTATTTTTTAACCAGATGGTTGTGCGGTTCCGGCAAAAAATGTTGATAACTCTCTTGTTATTACTTTTTCCCATAAGGGATTTTTTTTGTATTTTTGCAATTCAATAATAGGTGCAAAGTCGGTTCCCCGACAAGACTTCTATCTCTGTGTGAGTGAGTATTAAGGGTTGGTCGCTACAGACACTTACCGTTGCCGCTCCCTCTTTCTGGGTTATACTCACAGCAAGGTATTCCCCAAGCAGAGACCTGATGCAGAATCTTTTATCATGGTTGCTGCAATTCGATGTCGGACGACACAAGTTATTAAAAATGAATATTATATTATGAAACATTTTTGTCATATAGCCCTCTTTTTACTGTTGCTTGGCCCTGTAGCCAATGCCCAGTTTACTCCCACCAATCCCGAGGCAGCCGACATGGCTGACCAGTTTGTGTCCAATTACGACAGTTTGCTCAACAGCTTCATCATGAACAAATATGCTGCCACTTCTCGGCGGCATAGGGCCAATATCAACACCGACTATGCCTTCGACCAAATCCCGGACTCGGTCATTGCCAAGCGCCTACAGTCGCTCCATACCGTCATACCGATGACCTACAACAGTGAGGTACGTTCCTATATCCGCATGTATCTCAACCGCATGAAGACCCGTCTGGATGTGATGCTGTCTCTTTCGGAGTTCTATTTCCCCATCTTCGAGCAGTCTCTGGCCAAATACAATGTGCCGGAGGAGCTGAAATACTTGACCATCGTCGAATCGGCCATGAACCCACAGGCCACTTCGCGTGTGGGAGCTGCCGGCCTATGGCAGTTTATGTATACAACAGGAAAGAACTACGGTTTGGAAGTCAACTCCATTATCGACGAGCGCCGCGACACCTATAAGTCTTCCGATGCCGCAGCCCATTATATTCACGACCTTCACCGCATTTTTGGCGACTGGCAGTTGGCCATAGCAGCCTATAACTGTGGACCCGGCAATATCAATAAGGCCATAGCCCGGTCGGGCGGCAAACACGACTTCTGGCAAATCTATTCGTTTCTGCCAAGAGAAACCCGTGGCTATATTCCCGCCTTCATTGCCGCCACCTACATCATGAATTTCTATCCCGAACACGGACTCCATCCCAAGCGTTTTTCCTTACCCATGCATACGGACACTATCATGGTGGAACGCAACATGATGTTTCATTATGTGACCAAATACACGGGTGTGCCGGTGGAAGAACTTCGCAATCTTAATCCTCAATACCGCGCCGACTATATCCCCGGTGAGGGCGGTTCCTATCCGCTCTGCTTCCCCACAGACAAGATGAATGACCTCATCACTTGGGCCGATTCCATTTTCACTGCTTCTGAGGATTCTGTTAGTCGCCGTGTCGTCACTCCTTCTACTGTCAGCGAGGGCAGCAGTGCCAACACGCGTAGCACCGTGTCGAGTTCACGCAAGGCTGCCAAACCGGCATCCTACCATAAGGTACGTAGGGGCGAAACCCTCACCTCCATTGCTGCCAAACATGGCACAACGGTGAAAAAACTGAAAAAACTCAACGGCCTAAAATCCGACAAAATCCGGTACGGACAACGAATAAAGGTGCGATAGGGAGAGCATACCAGCTCTCTATTGCATTCGATGCAGATGTTGCCGTTGCGGAGAAGGGTTGTTGTAGATGAAATCAAATGTAAGTAAGCACAATATGAAACATTTTTTTTCTAAACTATGGAAAATCATTAAGAACAAGTATGTTGCAGCTACGCTGATTTTCCTTCTTTTCTTTCTCTTTCTGGGTGAGAACAACGTGCGTGTCATCCATCGGCTGAAACGCGAACTCGATGGCCTTAACAAAGAGGCGCGACTCATAGAGCAGGACATCCGTCAAGACAGCATGGAAGCCGTGAGCCTTTTTGGCAGCAAAGAAGCCCTCGAAGCCTACGGGCGCGAACATTACTATATGAAACGTCCTGATGAGGATATTTTCATCATCAAAGAGAACCACTAGTGTATTTTGAATACTTGCCATGGAAGGTTGGCAATTATAAGTAATAGTATTTATCTTTATGATGTTCTCTAGGTTTTTCGCTGGTAAGCTCAACACTGATGCAGCCATTGGCTTTGCCTACCGCAAGGCAAGTCCAGATGTATGCGTTCAACAGGGGAATGATAGTTCGCTACACATATCTACCCCAAAAATGCTTTTGCTGGTGCTCACCCTGTTGGCTTCGGTGATGTCTTTCTCGTCGTGTGACACGGTAAAACGGTTTCTTAACACTGACCTGGAAGAGGAGGACTACTCTTTGGGCGAGTTATATGTTGATGAGTATGTAAAAGAGGTGCCTTATGTGCCCACACCTTCTGCCGAGGCTAAGGCTGAGGGGCGAGTGAACTCCTTGGGCATCGAGCGTGAAGAGGGTGACAACGAAGCACTCTACGATGCCATTCAATCGTGGATTGGCACCCCCTACCAATATGGAGGTACCACCAAAGCAGGTGTTGACTGCTCTGGCTTTGTGGGTAATATCTATCAGGAGGTTTTTAATAAACGTCTACACCGTATTGCCAACGATATGCAGCTGGATTGTACGCTCATCAGCCGGAGTGAATTGAAGGAGGGCGATTTGGTATTCTTTACCAATAGCAAGGGGAGGGTTTCCCATGTGGGAATTTTCTTGAAGAATGATATTTTTGCCCATTCTTCCACCTCTAGGGGAGTTATCATCAGCAGATTGGGTGACAGCTACTGGTCCAAGCATTTTTATAAGGGAGGCCGGGTGAATTAGACCCATCCCTATCATACATCAACAGGGTTTCTCAGGAGATAAACTATTTGTTGTATCCCATCTGACTGAGGAGGACGGCTATGCGGTCGCGGAAGTCGCCCTGAATGATGATTTGGCCGTCCTTGACGCTGCCTCCGACACCACATTTGCTCTTTAGGGTTTTACCAAGCGTATTGAGGTCTTCTTCGCTGCCGACAAAGTTGTCTACAATGGTAACGGTCTTGCCACCCCGACCGCTAAGTTCGATGCGGATATGCAGCTTCTGTCGATTGGGAGGGAGGGTCTCAACCTCTTCGTTGTCGTCCTCGTATTGATATTGATAGTCTGGATTGGTGGAGTATACGACACCTTTTTTTGATTTGTTTTTGGACATGCTGCAGACGATGTTGGATGAGTTATTTCTTTTTGGGGAGGAGTTGGTCGTGGACCATTTGCAGTTGGTCTTGCATAAGCATAAAGGCTTCGGCAGGGTTCTGGGAACGGAGCGGTCTCCGCATATCGCGTTTCAGTATTTTGAGGCTCTGTTTGTGATTGACAAAATGGAGGTCTTCGCCCACATTTTCGCCTTCGCCGTCAATGTTCACCCATTTGTCCACATTGCCACTTACCCATACTTCGCTGGCCTTGAACATCTCCACATGCTGGCTGAGTTCGAAGTGGTTGGCATAAACCAGTGGACCCGTGATGGGGACATGCTCGATGGGAATTTTGTCGACGATGCTGATGTCGATAAGTCCGTCGTCGAGTTTCGCCTGTGGGGCAATGGCAGCGTTGTAGCCGAACTGGTTGCTGTTGGCAAAAGTGGTGAACCAGGCTTTCCGTTTGATTTCCTTGCCGTCGATAACAAGGGTGTAATCTTTCTCCTTATAGGATGGATATTCACGCAGAATCAGGTTCAGGTAGGCCGAGAAACCGCGCAGTTTGGCCGCCTGCATCAGGCGTGCAATGTAGGCATCGAAACCCACACCGGCAATGCTGGCGATATAGTATTTGTCGTTGAGCGTAATGGTGTCTATAAGGCCTGGGTTGTTTTGGTTGAGCACCCGTATGGCCAAGGCAGGAGTGAGAGGGATCTTCATGCACCGAGCCAGACCGTTGCCCGATCCACAAGGGATGATGCCGAGTGTGGCATCGCTTCCGTGGATGCCCGCTATAACATCGTTGATACTGCCATCGCCACCTACGGCCACAATCACGTCAAAGCCTTCGTCAACTCCCTGGCGGGCCAATTCGGTGCCATGGTGGATGCGCTGGGTGTAGCGTATCTCGTAATCGTAAAGGTCTTGGTTGAGGTTGTTGGGTAGCAGTCGCTCTATTTTTTTCTGTCTGCCAACACCCGAGATGGGATTGACAATCACTAGCATTTTCTTTTTCATAATTATTTTTTTTTAAGGCTGTTATTCTTTATGGTTTGTCTTCTTGAAGGGTGAGTGCAATTTACTTTTTCTATTTCAGTTTATTGTTGATGAGACGGTAGTTGTATTGCTGTACGATGGACTTGAGCATCTCTATGTTGCCGTTGCCCTCTTCTTTCTCTTGGCCCAACACTGCCACTTTGCCGTCGTTGGTCTCCAGCTGGTAGTAGCCGTTGCCATAGGCTATCTGCCATCCGTTGTTGGGGTTGCGGAAGGCGCTCGTCCCAAAGCATACTGTTTGGGTCTGAATGCCCAAATAGTCTAGCAGGGTAGGCATGATGTCTATCTGTTGCATCAGGCGGGGATAGACCTTATGGGTACTCCAATCTGGGCCAAACTGTGGCACATAGAACTCCTCGTGACGTGGAATGTAGAACATCATGGGAATACGGTACCAGCCGTCGTAGTCGTTGTACTCGCGATGCAGCCCTTGGCCGCTATGGTCGGCTGTGATGACGAAAATGGTATTCTCATACCAGTCCGTCTTGCGGGCAGCGTCGAAGAATTTCCTTAGTGCGTTGTCGCTGTACATCACTACTTTGCAAAGGGGGTGCGGCCCGTCGTTGAAATCGTTTTCGTGTCCAGGCTGCATGGTGTAGGGATGGTGGGAGGAGAGCGTGAATACCCCAGCCATGAAAGGCTGTTGGAAGGTGCTGAGTCTGCGTACCATGTACTGTAGGTAAAACTCGTCGTATATGCCCCAGCAGCCGTCGTAGTCACTCTCTTTGGCATAGCGGTCGGCCATGTATTCATTCTTTCCGTAGTATTCCTTGAAACCCAGTTTCTGACACAGCTTGTCAAAATTCATCACGCCGTTGTAGCTCCCGTGAAAGAATGCAGTATGGTATCCATTGTGGCTAAGGATGTTGGGCAACGCGTTGAGGCTGTCGTCAGCATAGTCGCTCATCATCAGTGGGAAAGTCATCAGCGTGGGGATGGAACTGAAGACGGCGGGAATACCCTCGATAGACTTCTTGCCGTTGGCGCGGCCCTGATAGACGACGCTGTGCTGGTAGAGGGAATCGAGGAATGGGGTGAACGAGGGCATGATGCCCTTGTTGTAGCAGCCCATATATTCTTGAGAAAAGCTCTCCAATACAATAACCACAACATTTTTGTAGCATAGCGTTGTATTCTCGCTCGTCCTACCCAGTGAGTCACGGACGGGTGTTTGAAGCCATTGCCCGGCTTTGGGAGCCCAGCCGTTGAAAGCCTCGGTGAGAGAGTTATTGATATTGCTGTCGGGAGCGAAAACCGGGTTGTACAGTTGTTGCGCTTCGTGGGCATCCATGTATTCCACTTCCTCCAGTGTTCCTCCGTTGAAGGTTCGCACGATATTGTATCCGCTGTTGGTCACTAGAGCGCAGTTTTTGGCTTGACAGTATTTGGTGGTGTCGTGCCACTCAATATTCTTGCCAAACCCACCTCGGATGAGGAAAATCACACATCCTGCACCCAGTAGCAGCCCCACGATATCGTTGGCCTTGTGGTTGCGATAGCGATTGCGGGGCAGCAGCTTTACCTTGCCGCCTAACCAGAATAGTATAAAGGTGATGACGATGGCGAACACCGTGGAGTGCCAGTAGTCGACAATAAAATGGGGCCAAAGCGACCCCATGTCGCCACTGATGCCCAGATAGCGGAATATCTCGCCGCTGAGACGGCGGTAGGTGTACTGGTAATAGGCCGAGTCGCAGATGTCGGCCACAAGCATGGCCATGACAGGCAGATAATAGAACACTATCTCGGTAATGCGGTGGTAGTGTTTGTTCCAGCGGAAGTTGAAGGGAATCAGGTTGAGGGCATAATAAACCATGAGCATGCAACCGATGGTGGCGATGCCGAAAATAATGTTGCCCCACAGGATTCCCATCCACTCGCGTATATCGGCCACATTGAAAATACGTGTGTTGTCTAAATAAAAGAAAGCCTGCGCTGCCAGCAATACCAAAAAGGCTAGCAGAGACTTATATAATAAGTATATGTATATATTGTTGGTTCTTAGCCAAAGATGTCTTCTTTTGCTCATTTAGGGCGATAGTTAGATTTGGAAAGTATTTTTTGTGCATCTGTCTCTTCGAAGAGTTCTTCCATTGAGACATTGGTGTTCTCCGCATACCGACTTACTATTTTCCAACCGATATAATAGGGTGTTCGGGGCGATGAGTCGCGGAAAGCATTGGTCTTGGGTGCATCGTCTATGAGGTTGTGGAAACGGATGTAGTCGTTGTCATATAGCACCTTGTTCTGCAACAGGTATGTCCATACGTTGGATTCGTTCTTCTTCATCCACTCCATCTGCTGCTCGCTGTAACGCATTAGAATGCTGTCGGCGGTGCCAGGTAGCGTCTGCTCGGCAAAATAAATGGCTTTTCCTTCTGCCACCATGTAGTCCAGCAGCGTCAACTCTTTGTCCTGCGGAATAACAGTGTGCTGACGGCCAATGGCCTGCATGCAGTCGGCCACCAGATACTGTCGGTTGCTCTGTTGCACCAGAAATAGCGGGCTGTTGAAATAGTTGAATTTTTGGGTATAGGGCAATATGTATTGGTCGAGACTGATGATTAGCTCGTGACTGTTGCAGCCTACACGCATATCGTAGTCGAACATGCCAGAGACAAAAGTGTATACCTTGTCGTAGTTCAGGGTAGGGGAGAGGTCTTTGGCTCTTGCGAGGGCTTTGCCCAACGCTTCTGACTCTTTTTGCATGTCGCCGAACACACTGTCCACCAAACGGTATACCTCATTCATGGTGGGGTCTTGGACAAATCCACCCAGCATTTGCATAAATTCTGGATTGCCGGGTTGGATATTCAGTAGTTCTGTTGCATATTCGCCCTGCACAGCTTGCAATTTGCTGCCTAGCTGTTCGGCAGGGGTATCAAACAGCACCTTCTCGAAACGGTGCAACTGCACAGCTTCGTCAGAAGTGTGATGGCAGGCACTTGCCAATGTCATGGCTGCCAGTGCCAACAGGGGTATGAGATTTTTTTTCGTGTTCGTTAGTTTTATGTATTTTATTTATTTTATTGATGATGTCGAGAGTAAAAAACGTGAAGGAGTATGGCATAAGTTGTATAGACCATCTTTACGTCTCATTCTTTTTGGTACGTTGTGAGAGCCATTCCTTGGGTAGATGGGTGTAAAACAGAGACTAATCCGTCTTTAGCCGAAACCTAACCTATCGAAACCAATGGAGAAAGTGTAAGGTACAGTCGCTATTATTTTCTCTCATTAGTTTCCCAGATGTCTGTTTTCTAGCCTCGGGAGAGGCTATGAATCCCACTCTCCCGAGGTTTTGAAAACACAGATGTCTCTTTTACGCCAGGGATGCCTCCCAGAAGCAAGTAACGTGTTTATTCTTCTGTCTCGTTGCTTTCTTCTTCGGCAGAGGCCTGCCTCTGTTTGAGGCGGGCAGCCAGCAGGGCAATCTCTTGACGGGTGGCTTCCATCTTTCGTGCCATTTCTTCCTTTAGAAGGTCGGCTTGTTTGCTGTTGGCCAGGAATCCGATGTTGTTCTCCCACAGTTTGAGGTCGGCTTTCAGCTTCTCAATCCTGTTTTGGATATCCTGGGTCTCGTTCTCGCCACCGGACCTACGGCCAGAGGATGCCGTGCCGCGGAGGTGAGAGCGGAAAAGTGATTCGTCCACCTCGCGGGCCGAGATTTTTAGTTTTTCGAAGAAGCCGTCCAGCAGACCGCGATATTCTTTCACAATGCGGTCTTTGTCCTTCATAGGCACATGGCCTATTTCTGCCCAACGGCGTTGGAAGTCCTTGATGGCGTTGAGATTCTCGTCCTTGTCCTCGCTAGGAGTGAAGGCCTTCAACTCTTCGATGATGGCTTTTTTCTGGGCAAGGTTGTCGCTTTCGCTGCTGCGGATCTGCTTGTAGTATAAGCCTTTCTTGGAGAAGAATTCGTCGCAGGCACTGCGGAAACGATGCCAAATCTTGTCGCTCACTTTGCGGCTGGTGGGACCGATGGTCTTCCACTCGGCTTGCAGTTGCAGAAGTTCGGCGGTGGCGTTCTTCCAGTCCTCGCGTTTGGCGATGGCTTCGGCTCTGAGGCAGAGGTCCACTTTCTTATTGTAGTTCTCGGTCTGTTCGTCGCGAACTTGGCCAAAATGCTGTTTCTTGTCGGCGTAGTGCTTGTCGATGATACCTTTGAACTTGGCCCACACTTCTTCGTTGTTTTCTTTGGGCACGGGGCCGATGCTCTTCCATAGTTTCAGCAGCTCGTCGAGGGTGTCAGTGGTTTCGTTCCACTCTTTGGTGGTCTGCGGAGTCTCTTGGGTGGCCTCTTCGGCCTTGGCTATAAGGGCCTGCTTGGCCAGCAGGTTCTGTTCCATCTCTTCTTTGCGCTGGTCGTAGTATTCGTGGCGCCGTTCGTCAATCTGGTTGGCGGCATTATTAAAACGTTGCCATATTTCGTCGCTCTGCTCCGAGGGTACGGGGCCGATTTCTTTCCACTGTGCGCGGAGGTCTTGGAGCGTTTTGAAGGCCTTGACCACGGAGGTTTCTACAATGAGCTCTTCGGCACGTTCGCACAGTTGTATCTTCTGCTCCAGGTTGCGCTTCAGGTCTAACATGCGCAACTCTTTGCTAATCTTCACTTTGTTGAAAAACTGCTCGATGAGGAAATGGTAGCTCTGCCAGAGGTCGTTCATATTCTCGCGTGGCACGTCACCGATGTTTTTCCATTTCTCCTGTATGGTGTTGAACTCGTCGTATGTCTGCTTCAGAGTTTCTTCGTCTTTGTCAATCAGGTTGCGCAACTCTTCCAAAATCTGGCGTTTGGCCTCTAGGTTTTGCTGCTTCTGTGCCTCAATCTCCTCCTGCATTTTCTGGCGGCGTGCGCGATAGGTGTCGCATACTTTGTAGAACTCCACAGCTATCTGGTCGTTCTCAAAGTTGAAATCTTCTTTGTTGCCGCCGGCCTCTTCAAAGGCTTTGGCAGCCTGCTGCTCAATTTCCTTGTTGAGGGAATTGAATTGGTCGCGGATGGCTTTGACGCGATTGTGGATTTTTGCCACATCCTCCTGCATCAGGTTGCTCATGGCGGTCAGCAGTTCCTCGCGACTCATCTGAGAGTAGTCCACTACGGGCTCTTGCTCTGCTTCTGTGTTGGTTTCTTCCGTAGCCTCTACCGTTTCCATGGCTTTCTCGGGCTGGACAGGTGCGTTTTCGGCTACAGGTGCTTCTTCTTGTGTGGTGGCAGCGGTTTCAGGTGCTTTCTCCGGTGCCTGGGGGGTCTCCTCTGAGACTGGCTCTGGGGTCACATTTGCGTTAGAGTCATTGCCATTAGCGTTTTGCTCGACAACAGGTTGCAGTTCTTCGTTCTGTACGTTTTCCTGCTTTTCGTTCAGTTCTTCCATAATTGGGTTTTTACTTGTTTAGGATTAGTTTGTAGCGTTGATTCTTAGAACGTTGCAAACGTTTAATTGGGTTAACTATGTCCTTTCGACAAGATGCAAAGATACAAAAAAAAAATAATGTAAGAAAAAACTATTAAAATATTTAATCCCCGTGTCAACATTTGGGGCAGAAAGACTTTGTTTGCTACCGTAATAAGTCGCCGACCCTGTGCCGCCCTTTGAGCACCTTGCCGTAAGAGATAATCATCTAATTTCCTCCGAGGCCAAAAGGTGTCCTTTCAAAACTGTTTCTGCATCGACTTTGTGTCATACATTTCCTTTTTAGCGTTATTTCATGTCTGTAGTATATGTGGCTCCGATATTTCATACTGTTGCACGATCCTCCGGAACACTTCATTTTTAAAGGGACTACTATGAATAACTTTTGAACACGGATTGCACGAATCTAACGTTTTCGTTAAGCCGAACGCAGACAAGCTTGCGATTGTTCTCCGCTTCGCTATCGAAAGTCCACTGGACTTTCTTCATATGCTGAGGCGAGAAAACGTCTGTTGAAAACAAACGTTTTCGTTAAGCCGAACGCAGACAAGCTTGAGATTGTTCTCCGCTTCGCTATCGAAAGTCCACTGGACTTTCTTCTGTTCTCCGCTTCGCTATCAAAAGTCCACTGGACTTTCTTCATATGCTGAGGTGAGAAAACGTCTGTTGAAAACTAACGGATTTATTATCTGATTCTTCATGCAGGCATGATAACGAATAAAACGGATTTTTAGAAGTCACCTTAAATTACCTACCCCACACTACACTACGTTTCCGCGGTTTTTTTCGAGGTACAGTAATAGTCCTTATCGTAATTCTTGTGTGCAAGAGCGGTAGACGCAGTGTTCGGCAGGTAAGGTCACATGGCACAATAGAAGAACCACCGTATGTTTGAAATTGAGAAAAAAAAGTGTGCCACCGGACCACCAAAGCCTTTCCATTATGGAAAAACTCTTTAAAAAAAAAGTAATTATTACTAAAAAAAATGTATATTTGCATTTTCCCTATCTTTACGGAAAGTAACGTAATGGATTATTGCACAAAGGTTAACTGAAGAGAACAATGGATTACAACTTCAACGAAATCGAGCCCAAGTGGCAGAATTATTGGCGTGAGCATCATACTTATCGTTGCTCCAACCAGTCCGACAAACCTCATTTTTATGTCCTCGACATGTTCCCCTATCCTTCGGGAGCAGGTCTGCACGTAGGCCATCCGCTGGGCTACATCGCCTCCGACATTTTCTCGCGTTACAAACGTTTGCGCGGCTTCAATGTCCTTCATCCTATGGGCTACGATGCCTACGGCTTGCCGGCCGAGCAGTATGCTATCCAGACTGGCCAGCACCCTGCCATCACCACCGAGCGCAATATAGCCCGCTACCGCGAGCAGCTCGACAAGATAGGCTTTTCGTTCGACTGGGAGCGCGAGGTCCGCACCTGCGACCCCTCCTACTACCATTGGACCCAGTGGACTTTTGTGCAGCTTTTCAATCATTATTACGACAAAGAACTCGACAAGGCTATGCCCATCAGCCGGTTGGTTGAGCAGCTCCAAAGTGGCCAAGTAGCCACCTTGGGCGATAAGTCGTGGGCAGAGATGACCGAGGAGGAACGCCAGGACTATCTGATGAACTTCCGCCTGGCCTATTTGGCCGACATTCCGGTCAACTGGTGTCCCGAGCTGGGCACCGTCTTGGCCAACGACGAGGTGGTCAACGGCCTCAGCGTCCGTGGCGGCTATCCCGTCGAGCGCAAGCTCATGCGCCAGTGGAGCCTCCGCATCACCGCCTACGCCCAGCGTCTGGTCGACGGACTGGAGGAGGTAGACTGGACCGACTCGCTCAAGGAAATACAGCGTAACTGGATCGGCCGTTCCGAGGGTGCTTCTGTATGGTTCCCTTTGGCTGTGAACCAGAAAGAGGGCCTTCTGCCTGGCGCTCAGGCCTATATGGGACAGAGTCAACCCATCCCCGAAAGTGCCTTCGAGATTTTCACCACCCGCCCCGACACTATCTATGGTGTCACCTTTATGGTGCTGTGTCCTGAACATGAGATGATAGATCGCATTACCACCCCCGAGCATCGTGCCGAGGTGGAAGCCTATGTCAATTGGGCCAAGAACCGTTCCGAACGTGAACGCCAGGCCGAGGTGAAAAAGGTTTCGGGTGTGTTTACCGGAGCTTTCGCCGTCAATCCCCTCACTGGCGAGCAGATCCCCATCTGGGTGTCTGAATATGTCTTGGCTGGCTATGGCACCGGAGCCATCATGGCTGTCCCGGCCCACGACAGCCGCGACTTTGCCTTTGCACGTCATTTCAATCTGCCCATCCGTCAGGTGGTGGCCCCCGATCCCAATCCCGACAAACTCACCGACCCCAACACATGGGAGGAGAGTCTCGACAGCAAGGTGGGCTATTCCGTCAACAGCGGCCCCATCACGGGCATGAAAGTCAAAGATGCCATGAAGGCTGTCATCAACAAGGTGGAGGAGATGGGCATTGGCACCCGCACGGTCAATTTCCGTCTGCGTGACGCTATCTTCAGCCGTCAGCGTTACTGGGGCGAGCCTTTCCCTGTTTACTATAAGAACAACAGACCCTATATGCTGCCAGAGGAGTGCCTGCCGCTTGAGCTGCCTGAAGTCAAGGATTTCAAGCCCACCGCCACTGGCGAACCCCCGCTGGGACATGCCCAAGTGTGGGCATGGGACGAGAAGAACCGCAAGGTGGTCGACAAGAACCTCATCGACAACGTCAACGTCTTCCCCCTCGAACTCAGCACCATGCCGGGCTTTGCCGGTTCCAGCGGCTACTATCTGCGCTATATGGACCCCCACAACGACAAGGCTTACTTCAGTCCCGAGGCGGTCAACTATTGGCAGAATGTCGACCTCTATGTCGGTGGTGCCGAACATGGTACGGGACACCTCATCTATGCCCGTTTCTGGAACAAGTTCCTCTTCGACCTCGGTCTTTCCGTCGTGCAGGAGCCTTTCCACAAATTGGTCAATCAGGGCATGATTCAGGGACGTTCCAATTTTGTCTATCGTAGCAAGACTGACAATAACCTTTTCATCTCCAAGAATATCCCAGGCTGTGCCGAGAACACGGTACCCATCCATGTCGACATCAACATCGTCAACAACGACATCCTCGACATCGACAAGTTCCGCCAGTGGCGCCCAGAGTTTGCCGACGCGCGTTTCGAACTCGAAGATGGCAAGTATGTTTGCGGTTGGGAAATCGAGAAGATGTCCAAATCCATGTTCAACGTCCAAAATCCCGACGACCTAGTAGCCCGCTATGGTGCCGACACGTTGCGCCTCTACGAGATGTTCTTAGGCCCCGTCGAGCAGGCCAAGCCGTGGGACACCAATGGCATTGAGGGTGTTTTCCGTTTTCTGAAGAAGTTCTGGAAACTTTTCGAGTCCAGCACTGACGCTCCCGCCACCAAGCCCCAGCTCAAAATCCTCCACCAAACCATCAAGAAGATCACCGAGGACATCGAGCGTTTCTCGTTCAACACCTCCGTCTCCACCTTCATGATCTGTGTCAACGACCTCATGTCCGTCGGGTCTGTCTCTCACGAGGTTATCGAAAAGTTAGCCATTCTCTTGTCTCCTTTCGCTCCCCACATTGCCGAGGAGGTCTATAGCCAGCTGGGTCACGACACCACCATCTGCGATGCGCAATGGCCCGAATACGACCCCGCCATGTTGGTGCAAGACACCTTCACCTATCCTGTCTCCTTCAACGGCAAGATGCGCCTGACGCTAGAGCTGCCCAACGGCATCAGCCAGCAGGATGCCGTCCAAGCCGTCATGGCCGACAAGTTGGCTCAAAAATGGCTCGAGGGCAAAGAACCCAAACGCGTGGTCTTCGTACCCAATAAGATTATTAATATTGTTCTATAAAACTATTTGAGTTATGAGTTCTGAATTTTGAGATCGCCCCAGGGTGGGCAGTATGTTCATAATTCACAATTCAGAATTTAATTATCGATACAATGCTTAGTCGTCATTTCCTCCGCTCCAAAGTCCTGCAGGCACTCTATGCTGCCAAGGCCGACCCCGTAGAACTCAACGTCGTCGAGAAAAATTTTAAACATCAGATATCACGTCTCAATGACTTGGGTACCATCCAGCTGGCAGCCTTGGTGCATTTTGCCGAGTTTTCCGGTACCATCATGGATGAGGCCCAGCACAAATACCTCCCCACCGAGGAGGAACTCAATCCCATCCGTCGCATCCCCGAGAATATCTTCATCCTCCGGCTGGCCGACAATTTCGACCTGCGCCGCCACAGCGAGGATGCCAATGTCAATTGGAGCGGTGTCGACTATGACCAAGTTTTCCGTCAGGCCTATGCATCCCTCGTCAAGCTTCCCGAATATAAGGATTATCTAGCCTCAGAGCCATCTTTCGACACCGACCAAAAGTTTGCGCTCAATCTGTTCAAATTCTTGATGAATTACGAACCCTTCCGCGATATTCTCTATCCTCAGAGCCTGTTGTGGGAAGATGATTTCGACCAGATTGCCCAGTATAACTTTATGATGCTCAAGTCTCTTGACGATACCACAGACGAGGCTACGCCCATCCCTCTCATGCACGACGACCGTTTCGAGAAGGATAGCGAAGCCTTTGAGTTCTCCCGCAATCTGTTGCTGGCTTCTATGCGCCATTTCAGTGAGGTCGAGAAGATGATTCGCGACCACCTCAATGGATGGGAGTACGAGCGTGTCGCCTTGATGGATATTCTGATGCTCAACATGGCTGTGGCCGAGTTTACCGAGTTCCCCAGCATCCCCGAACGTGTAACGGTGGATGAATATATCGAACTCTCCAAGGAGTTCTCTACCGAACGCAGCAAGCTCTTCATCAACGGCATCCTCGACAAGTTCATTGTCGAATTGCGTTCCGCTGGCAGAATCAACAAGGTCGGTCGCGGTCTTCTCGATCCCACTCTCTTTGGGACCGAGGACAGCGACAGCTCCTATTATTCCGACCCCAATGTCGCCAACATCCATATCCGCGACAACAACTAATTTGTTTCCACTGTAACGAACCCCAACAACGACAAATGAGAAAACTCATTCCCCTTTTAGCTCTGTTGCTTTGTCTCGCCTGCAACAATTCAGGCTCCAGTTCTTCCGAATTCGATGTCGACCTCATCAAAAACCCCAACACCGCCGAGGGCTACGACCAATCTGTAGGTGTCCCTGAGCTGGTTTTTGACAGCGACCTTCACGACTTTGGCCGCATTTCCGAGGGCGAGAGCATCTCTTATAGTTTCCATTTCACCAACAAGGGCAATGCCGACCTGGTGATATCGGGCTGCCATGCCAGTTGTGGTTGCACCGTGGCAGACTATCCCAAGGGCCGTATCGCCCCAGGGAAAGAGGGCTACGTGACCATCTCCTTCAATTCCCGTGGCAAGGTGGGGCAACAGTACCAAGAGGTCGTTGTCTCCTCCAATTCCCAACCTTCGCGCAAGGTGTTAAAAATCACTGCGCAAGTGGCAAGATAATAATGTATTAATAAATAAAAAACATCTAAAATGAACACTCCTTTATTCATTCTCCTTCAGTCCGCAGCCGGTGGTCAGGGCGGCGGCAGTATGCTTGTCTGGCTCATCCTTATCATGGTGGTTATGTGGCTTCTCATGATTCGTCCCCAGCAGAAACAGGCAAAGAAAGAACGTGAGTTCCGCGAGAACCTCAAAAAAGGCGACCGTGTCAGTTTCAGCGGCGGAATCTATGGCAAGGTGCACGAAATTGCCGAGCACACCATTGATGTTGAAATTGCCAACGGCGTTGTTGTCACCGTAGAGAAATCTATGGTTACCCCTATCCCTGAACAAAACTCCCAGCAGCAGACCAAGAAATAGAATTAGGAATTGAAACACCGCCACTTTTGGGTCATTCTTATTCTCACCGCCATCGTTTGGTTTGTGGTTGCCATGTCCGAACATGACGATTACTCAATCGATGTGCCTGTGCAATGGGAAGGAGTCGACACCTCCCGATTCATTGTCACACAGGCCGACACGGTGCTTCCCTTGGTGGTGACCTCTAACTGTTTCAATGCCATCGACCGCTATCTTGCTGTCCGCGATAGGCAGTTTGTCATTCATGTTTCGGGCGACACAGTGGTCAAGGTGGGCAAGGCACTTTTTGAAGAAGTCAACCGTCAACTAGGTTTTGCTGGCACCCATGGCATCTCTAGCACCAAGGAAGAGCTCCGCTTTGCCACCAAAGAACGCCGAAGCAAGGCTTATGTGCCACAGCTGCGCAATGTCGATTTCATTTTTGCTGACCAGGTAGGCCTTTCTGGAGAACCCACCATAACGCCCGACACCATCTGGCTTTATGGCGATTCGGCCTCTTTGCAACGAATTGACGAGGTGTATACTGCTCCCGCAGCTGTGGCCAACATTGCCGATAGCGGCTTTTTTATGTTGGCATTAGAGCCGGTATGGAAGAAATATAGCGATCTGCGGCCCTCTGCCGACAGCGTCCGAATATTCATCCCAGCAGGTCGATATGTGGAGACCACCATCTCCGTCCCTGTCGAGTTCACAAGCGGCATCTCTGGTATCATCAAGCCCGATGTGCTAAACACTGACCGTGACTACGAAACCACTCGTCGTCAGCACTCCAACGGCTCCCACCATCAGGTGCGCCTCTATCCAGACCATGTCAATGTTACCCTATGGGTGTCCGTCAACGATTACCAACATATCTCCGAAACCCAGCTCCAGGCTGTTGTCAACTACGACCCCACTTCTTCGTTGACCGAACTGCCCGTCTATATCACCCGTTTCCCTGCTCATTCCCGCATCAAGTCTGTCACCCCCACGACCATTAGTTTTGTCATTATTCAATAGGCCTTTCCTCTGAATGCCAATAAACTTTTTAGTTTTTACCTTTTACCTTTTACTTTTCAAAAATGCCAATAAACTTTTTAGTTTTTAGTTTTTACTTTTTACTTTTGTTTTTACCTTTTACTTTTCAAAATGCCAATAAACCTTTTAGTTTTTAGTTTTTACCTTTTACTTTTGTTTTTACCTTTTAGTTTTTAGTTTTTACCTTTTACCTTTCAAAAGTGTCTCAAACAACCCTCAGTAGCCAACAGCACCCCCTACTTGTAGCCCTCACAGGAGGTATAGGCTGTGGCAAGACAACCGTCCTCCAGGAGTTTTCTTCTCTTGGCATTCCATGCTTCGTGGCCGATGAGGTGGCCGGAGCTTATTATGCTGACCCCTCCTTTCTCCATCAGGTCCAGTCTCTCCTAGGCCCCTCTGTCATTCGTCCCGATGGTTCTGCCGACAAACAGGCAATAGCCGCTATTGTCTTTCACGATGCCGGCGCTCTTAAACAACTCAATGCCATCGTTCACCCACGCGTATGGGCCGATTTCAAACATTTTGTCGATGCTAATAGCCAGGCCCCATACGTCATTTTCGAAAGTGCCATCACATACGAGTATGGATTCGACCACCTCGTGGACAAAGTCATTTGTGTATATCTCGAACAGGAAGAACGTCTCCGCCGTTTAGAACTGCGCGACCATGCCACGCGCCAACAGCTCTTAGCCCGCATGCAGAATCAGCTCCCTGCCGAGGAAAAGATGATGCGGGCCGACTATGTCATCCTCAACTACGAGGGCAATCCCCGCACCCGCCAAGTCCTATATATCCACCGCCGTCTTTTGCGTTAAGGAATAGGAACCTCTGTAGCGATCCTTTTCGCCCCAGGTTGAGTTGATACCCCTAGGCAGATATCATACCTCCGCAGGTTGCTGTTGTCGGTTGCAACGCCAGCGTTCCAGCATTCTGACATTCCCTGGAAGGCACCATTAGCGTTCACAGGAACTACTTTTCGTATCTGCGCAGATAATTGTAAATCCTAAATCGTTCGCCTTCGTCATAACCCAAGGCTTCGGTAATGTTGCGTAGGAAGACGCTTTTGTCCATCTCGGCAGCCGTTAGGGCCTTTTCTAGGTTGCCCATCTGCATCATCAGCCTGAATACCCAAAGCGCATTGCTTTGGCAACTCAGCAATTCGTCCTCATTGATAGTGTCCAACCGCCCCATCAGCTCTTCATGTAATGGGTCATCGGACTGTTGGGCAATTGCGGATTGGCCTTCGATGCCCATCATCATGGTGCTTTGGAGCGTCTGTTGGTCGTTGGTATCAGACGACGGCTGGACGTGTTCACTTAGGTTCTGGTGAAGCCATTCGGTCATTTCAGGACGTTCGGCCACCATCTTTCTCAGCAGTTGTTTCCACATTCCGGTGGTCATAGTGGCTTTCATAATCATCTCCTGCACCTCCTCCCTCATTTCGCCATTGCCTGATTTCTCAGTGTTGTTATCGAATGTATAATTTTCTTTCATACATACAATTACGCAAAAATCATCAAAATATTACATCAACCTCAAAAAAAATTTTCCCCCTCTTCATACCCATCTCCGAGAGTACCCGTCTCCAGTACTCTTTCCCCATTCCTTTCCCCGCCGTCATATTGCAAATCACGGCGCAACTTTACTCAGGATACCCATCCTACTTGCTTATTTTTTTTCATGCGCAAAAAAAATTCGCATCCTTTGCAATAAATTGAAATATTCAAATACATAATAGTGTCAATAATAAATTGGCTTTTTTATTGGTTTTTGATTGCAGCATAGGAGGTCGTTCTGGCCTCCTGTGTGTTTTTATGGTAGTTATGTCCAATTATTTCGTATCTACATATTCTGCATCAGCCATATACACCTTCCATCTCTTGATGGGCATCAAACAAATGGATGACCCTTTTCGTCCTCAGGCAATATTTTTGTCAGTTCCTCGTTAATATATCTGTATAGAATTAGTGGGAACAACTAAAAATGCGAATTAAACAAAAATAAAACGATAGTAACATCCAAAAATCGCCCTGAAATGGCAAATACTGATATAGCCGTAGGAAACCCCTACAGAAAACCAGCAAGATACAAAAATACCCTGTATGGGCAAAACATATAAAAACAATTTTTTAGTACTCAACTAGTATATCTCAACGTTGTAAATATTTAAATTATTTGTTCTATGAAAAAGAATCTATACTTATCGATGATCGGTGCTGTGCTGTTGTCCCTCACGATGGCCAGTTGCAATGTGCCTATGAGCAAAGACAGCTACGTGAAAGGCTTTGCCAAATTTGTGGATGAGGTGGAGGCCCAGGGGGCTACCTACACCCTCAAGGATTGGGATAAGGCCGAAGACACTTTCGAGAAATACACCGAAGACTACTACGAGCGTTTTGCCGACAAATTGACCCCCGAAGACCAGAAGGCTTTAGGTCGCTCCGCTGCCAAATATGCCAAGGTGCGTATGGCCAGCCAGCTCAAAGGCCTCAGCGAAGACATTGAGGATGGAGCCAACTTCATGCAGGGCTTTGCCGAAGAGGTTGGCGACGACATGGACACTCTCATGAGCCAGATGTTGCAGGACATGGATGAGGTGAGCTGGGACGACGATGACGATTAAACGGGATTCTAACAACTTATTCTATTTATTTTATTACTATGAAGAAAATTCTATTATTGTTGGGTTTGATGTCTGTGATGTTGGGTGCTTCCGCCCAAAATATTTCTGTCAAAACCTCTGGTGAGTCCAGTGTGTTGGGACTCAAAAAGACTGTCCCTGGCTATACCCATTGCTACTACGCAGACAATGGGTCGGTCTATGTCCGCTACGCCACAGGCAAGCCCTTGAATGTCGACAAAGTCTACTTTGGCCGTTTCAACGGTATTATGGACTTAGAGGCTTCGCAAACGTTTGATAATTCCAAGTCCACCCCCATGTTGATTTTTGTCAATGACAATGATGTGGCGATGATACTGTATCGCCATTCCAAGAATCAGCTGATGGCAACTTTGCAGCATTACAACAAGCAGACCTTGGAACCCGTTGGCGAAGAGCAGTTGTTGCGCTCTTTGGACCTGGATGAGAAACATCTGGCTCATATGGAAGCTAGCAATTCTGCCAACCAGCAGTATGCTGCCACCCTCTGTCTCGAACAGCTGCCCGACTCGGCTGTGAAGGCCGATGTGGTGCTTTACAACCGACACTTGGAAGAGCAGTGGCACATGGAATCGAACTTTATCGGCAACGACAACGCCTCGTGGAATCTGATGACCGGTCAGCTCACGGGTGCTTTCAGCGATTTCTTCGTGACCGACAAAGGCCAAGTGCTGGTCACCAGCACGGTTACCAATACCGACAACATGTCGGTGATAAGCCTTATCTACATGGATGGCAAGGAGCAGAGCCATCATACTGTGCGCACCTACAATATAGGCATCCGCTCGGCCAAGGTGCTCAAATACGATGGCGACTTGGTATACATCACCGGCAATCAGGAGAAGGTGTATGCCAGAAATGTCTACCAGCAAACCCATTACACCACAGGCCTTTACATGTTGGTATACAATATGAAGACCAAAAAGGTGCAGAGTATTAAAAAGTATTCGTTGACTGAGGACGACTGCCGTGTGTTGCGCAACCAGTCTGCCAAGGCCAGCATGGCCCCGGAGGCTTACAACACTGTCTTTACCGGTGCTGTCTGCGACGAGGATGGCTTCACCGTGACCTATGCAAGTAAGGGCATTTTGGTGATGCGTGCCAATAAGGAGGGCGAGATAGAGTGGGTGAAGACCTTGCGCAACGACAACGAAGCCAGTTGGGACCAGTCGAATATGATTCAGGTGTTCACCCATCAATATGGCGACAAGGTGTTGGTTGCCGCCAACCGCGACGAAGGCAATGTGGACCGCGATTCTTCCAAGGTGGCCTCGGCGTTCAAACCTGGCAAGAGCAATGCCGTCCTAACCTTCTATCTGATTGACCGCCAAGGCAACATCGAAGAAACCAACGCCCCGCTCCCTTCCAAGTCGGCTATGATTGGCCGTCCCCTATCGGTGGGCAAAGATAAGTTTGTCTTTGTCGGCGCTTCTAACAAAGCCGCCTATTTGGGAGAATTTTAAAACCTATACCCTGCTGCTGGACAGCGTTCTCAGCTGCCCCCGAGGTCGGTCTTGGCTAAGGCCATGAAAAACGCAGAACCAACCCCTTTATCATTCAAGTGGAGTTGGTTCTGCGTTTTTTTGTTTCTTTGGCTAAATGTCCTTACCATCCTGCCGCATGATGGCGGGTTTCATTTGAGACCCCCAGGGGCTCTTAAAACTCGGGTTCCGCAGTGTCGTCGGTAGTGGGGATTGGGGTGGCGACGATGCTTAGCTTGACGGGCGATTTGTCGTCGGGAGCACTAGGCGTGAGGTCGATGGTCTGTCTGTCGGCGCGGTAGTTGTCATCAACTACCGAGAGGACATACTCCTGCCCTTTGGGCAGTAGGATGTAGAAGGTGCCTTTGGTGGGATGGGTTGAGCATTGGCCTAGCAAGTGGTGGGTGATGGGGTCGTGCCACTGCAGCTGGGTGACAACGGGTTTGCCTGCCGGGTCTTTGACACTTCCGGAAACAGCCACGACAGGCTCCGGGCGGACACCATTGGGCAGCTGTACCGTGTAGATGTCCTGCGAAGCATTGCGGCGCGAGAAATAGCACATTTTCCCGTCGGTAGAAATCTTATATCCCCAGTCGTCGCCGGTTGTGTTCACCTCCCGTCCGATATTGATGGGGGTGGACCACTTGGTGAAACTGTCGTCCAGACGTGTGGTCACAAAAACGTCCATCTGACCAAGAGAACCGTGGCTCTCCGACGAAAAATAGAGCGTGCGCATATCAGGATGGAGGTAGGGCGACCGTTCGTCGAAAGGGGTATTGACCGCAGGCCCTATTTCGAATGGCACAGACCAATTGCCGTTGCTGTCCATGAGCGAGACATAGATATTCAACGAGCTGTCCACTTCGCGGTCTGAGCGCCCTTTGGCAGCGAAGAAAAGCACGCGTCCGTTGGCCGCCAGCGAGGCATCGGCCTGCCAGCTCGATCCGTTGATGGTGGCCGGGAGCCGTGTGATGTCCCATCCCTCTGCCATGCGGTCGGCGCGGTAGAGGATGCCGCTCTGGTACAGCAATACGGTATTGCCATCTGGCGACACCGACACCGGGGCCTCATTGCCGTAGGTGTGCGAAAGGTCTATTTCAATCTCGGGTTCCGACCATCCTTTTTTGGTTAGACGGGAAACAAAGACATCCTCGCCTCCGAAATTCTCTGGCCGGTTCTTGGCAGCAAAGAACAGGGTGCGGCCGTCACCACTGGGCACGGGCGCATATTCGTCGCCTTTCTCGGAGTTGACAGCCCCGTGGAGTGGCTCAGGGGCCTTAGACATCAGCTCTGAGGTAAGTTCCTTGATTGACGTAAAGTCTGTTGCCAGGGTGTTGAGCAGTTGTATGTACTCATAATTGTAGCGGAAAACAGAGGCATACGATTTGGCCTTGTTCGATGCGGCCACGAAACGTCCGTGGTCGATATCGTCTTTCAGTATTTGTTGCAGCATCATATAGGCCTCATGGGAGGGCGCAATGGTGCGGATGCAGCTGTCGGCATGGTGGTAGTCGTAGTTTTGGTTGAGTTCGTATGCAAGAGAGTCGCTCTGGCGGGTCTCGTCAGATATCAAGTCGGGATACCGTTGGTAGAAACGGTGAAAGTTGCGGATGGAGGTGTGCAGGTAGGCATCGTGTAGCATGACCGCCATCTGCGCACGGTCGTCGGTACCGGGTTTCAGCCGTACCACGGCTTGGTCGGCGGCCTCGACATGGTTGTGGTGCAGTGCAAACTGGGTGAGGGCATGCAGTGCCGAGTCGTGCCACGAATTGCGGTGGTGCAGGTCGGCGTAGTCTATCAGTGTGCGCCATTGCGAGGTGTCCACATCGCGGTGGTATTCGATGCTGTCGGCCAGCCATACGGCTTGCGCCGTGTAAGGACTGAGGGGATAGCGTTCGGCATAGGCCCGATAGTACTGCTCGGAGTCATAGCGGCGCGTGTCGCGGTAGTCCAGCAGGTAAAGGCTGTCGGTGGCTTGAGCGAAAAGATGTGAATTGGGGTAGTCGGTGCGAAACTGAGCATAAGCCCCCACGGTGTGTTTGAGGTTGACGTTGTCAAAAACCATGCTGTCGCGCAGGTGAATGGCGCGGGGGGTCAGTGTCGATGCCGGTCTTCGGACAATAAAGTCCTCTATCATCTGTAGTGTCCCGGCACGCAGGGCTATCTGAAATTCTATTGTGTCGCGATACCGGATGGCGCTGTCCCTTATGTCTTCCGGTGCCAAAGTGTAGTAGTCGAGAAAATGCCGGTATGCGTCCGGTGTGTTGCGGGTATGGGCATCGGCCAGTGCCATGCTTGTCACGCGGCGGAAACTAAAGTCAAATAGCGCACCGCTGTAGCTGTCTCTGGCCCAACGTTCAATCATCTTGGCCTCGGCGGCATCGAATATCTGGCGTGCAACCACCAGGTGGCTGTACGCGCTGTCGGTGTTGTATCGCGGAAAAGCCGGGGTGGATAAGAGACGATAGGCGGCATAGTTGAGCTCTAGGCTGTTGGTGTCACGCCTCAGGTGCTTGAAGAGTTTCTGCTCGGCACGGTCGAACTTGTGTTTCTCTATATCGCGGCGATAGGGGTAGGCGGCCTCGGGTGGCTCTAGGGGCTCCTGCGCCGCAGCCAATGAGGGTAGGAGCGTGAGTAAGAATAGTAGTTTGAGTGTATTGATTCGTACTTTCATTAGTTTTCTCCAAGCAGTTAGTGAGAGCTTTGCGTTGCCCCATCGGGGTGGGGCACGCCGCAGGTCCTCGGTCTACAAAGAGGCTGTGTTGTTATTGTTTACGTTTTGCCCGACTGCCGCCGCTATGGTTAGGCAGAGGGCAAACACATTGTGCTTTGCCCTCTACATTCACTTTTTGCTGCGCCAGTCTGTCCTCATACAACGCGCAAATCCATTAAATAGTATGTCACCGACACACTTTTTCTCAAATTGTGATGTCGTGTGGCTGACCATCGTCCACCAGCTGTATGACGGCAGGCTCTTTGGTCTCCTTCTGTTGGTCGGCTGTGGGCCTGCGGTAGGTGATGCGGTAGTCTGTTTTGCCGTAGCGGTAGCGGATGCTGAAGGTGTCCCAGTCCGAGGGGATGCAGGGCTCTATGGTCAGCTTGTCGCCCTCTTTCTGCAGGCCCAGAATGTTCTCTATGCCGGTCTTGTAGGCCCAGGAGGCGGAGCCGGTGTACCATGTCCAACCGCCTCGTCCCGGATGCTGCGGGTTGCTGTAGATGTCGGCGGCTATGCAGTAGGGCTCCACCTTGTATTTGAGCACATCGGCCAGCGTGGTGGTGCGGTGGATGGGGTTGATGAGCGAGTAGAGGAAGTAGGCCATGTCCGTGCGGCCCTCCTTGATTTGTGCCATGATGTACCACATGGCGCCGTGGGTGTACTGTCCACCGTTCTCGCGCACCCCCTCGGGATAGTTCATGATGTATCCGGGGTTGTTCTGCGAATGCTGGAACGGCGGGGTGAGCAGTTCGATGATCTCGTGCTCTCGGTTGACCAAACGGGCGTCGGTCTCGCGGAAGATGGATTCTTTCTGCTCTGGGGTGGCCACATCCGTCAGGACGCTCCATGCCTGTGAGATGAGGTCTATCTGGCACTCGGTGTTGTTGCGTGAGCCCATGGGCTCGCCGTTGTCGAAATAGGCGCGGAGGAACCAGGCCCCGTCCCAGGCATTGGCCTGCAGGGCTTTGACCAGTCGGCTGCGGAACTCGGAGAGCTCGGTGACGTAGGAGAGGTCGGCTCCCTGCACCATCTGGGTCAGCTGCTCCATCTTGGGCAGCAGGTCGCACAGGAAGAATGCCACCCATACGCTCTCGCCCTTGCCGCCGACACCCACGCGCGACATGCCGTCGTTCCAGTCGCCACAGCCCATCAGCGGCAGTCCGTGAGAGCCAATGCGGTTCATCGAACGGTTGATGGCGCGGCGCAGATGTTCGTATAGGGTGTCGTATTCGAAGTTGAAGTCGTGTTTGTCTATCGAGGGAGCCACCTTGTACTGCGGCACGCTGTAGGTGATGCCCTTCTCGGCCTCGCCGGGGGCCAGATGGTCGCCTTGGCAGAAGCACACCTGTTCGCCAAGGATGGAGGTGTCGCCCGTGACCTTCACATACTGGTAGGTGACAAACACCAGCCATAGATAGTCGTCGCTGAAGGTGGTGCGGGCCCCCAGGTGGATGGTCTCGTGCCACCAGTGTAGCACGTCGCCCTCGGTGAACTGGTGGGCGGCATGTTCTAGTATCTGCCGACGGGCATAGTCCGGGTCGCTGTACAGCACCGACATGCAGTCCTGCAGCTGGTCGCGGAAACCTGTGGCACCGCCCACCTGGTAGAACCCTGCGCGGGCATACAGCCGTGAGGCGTACACTTGGTAGAGATACCATCGGTTGAGCATATAGTTGAACGACTTATCGGGTGTCTCCACCTGTATCTGGCTGAGCTTCTCGTCCCAGAAGTCGACCACCTTGTGGTATTCCTCTTCAATGGTGGGCAGGCTGACGGTGTGGGGCTGGTCGGTGGGCTCTTCAAGTACGGCAATGACGTAGGCAAATTCCTTGGCCTCGCCAGCGGGCAGCGTAATCTTGAAACCAAGGCGCTTGCGGTTGGGGAAATCGTAGTCCACGTCGGTGATGGGCTCTGTGGCCGTCAGCTGTACGCGGATATTGTGGTAGACCTGGCTGTAGGTGTTGCGCACCACCAGGCTGTTCTGCTCGGGTTTCCATTCGGAGTAGATATATCGGGCCGAGGCCTCCTCGGTCATGCCTAGCACCAGCTTGTACACCATGTCTAGCTGCAGCTCCAGCGGGTGGTCGGTCTTGTTGACGATGTTGATCTGATAGTATTTCTCCAACTTGTCGATGGACACAAACACACGCGCCATTACATTGAAGTCGTCGTACTTGGCATCGAAGGACGAGAATCCCTGGCCGTGGCGGGCCGTGGCGGGGACAAACTGCTGCTTGTTGATGAGCAGCATCTCTGAGGCGTTGTCGCGAACGATGTCGTTGCTCCAGCCCGTAAGTTTGTACTGCTGGGCGTTGAAGGCATAGGTGAATCCCGACATGGTGGAACTGATGATGCAGCCGAAACGCTTATTGGCCAGGACGTTGATCCAGGGCATGGGCGTTTTGGTGTTGGTGATCACATAGTCGCGACCCTCGTTGTCGAAGCCGCCGTATTGGTTGTAGAAGTCCAGCGACGACCACACGCGCAGTTTGGCACTGGGTTTCAGCACCGGATATTCCACCATGTCTTGGTAGTGCTGGCAGAGCTTTTCGGCATTGGCCAGCTGTTCGTATATCTTGATGCCGTCGCGCGTGTTGAAGGAGAGGCTGGCCACGGTGCGGAAGAGGTTGCGCTCGTCGTCCGAGAGGCTTGCGCCGTTCAGTATGAACACCCTGCCGCCGTTCTGGTGGTTGGTGGCCCAGAGGTGTTCGGTGTTGGCTATGTTGCGGATGAAGTGGGTGAGGCCGTCGTGGTTCTCGTCGCGTTCGTCGTTGATGAAGACCAGGTCCAGCATCAGGCCGTGGACTTTCCAATACTCATAGGCGCGGAGCATCTCCTTGGCAAAACCCGACCGCTTGATGTCGTCTATCTCCATCAGGATGATGTCCAGGTCGCCGCTGATGCCGAAACGCCACAGCCCCTGCTGTGCCAGTTTGTTCTTGGCCAGATATTCCTTGCGGTCGCTGCCCAGGTTGGCGGTCTGCAGCAGGTATTTGGAGATGCTATTGTAAAGGGTCATCTGCGAGCCCTTGAGGGTGGACATGGCGGTGCGCATGTTGTTGAACACCGACGAGGTCTCGAAAGCGTGGTCGATGTCGATAGCATCGTGGTACTGCTGCGCTATGCTCACCAGCTGTTCGCGGGCTTTGGCAAAGCAGGTGAGCATCACCACCGACACTTGCTTTCCGGCGGGTATATGTATGCGACGGCGCATGCTCATGATGGGGTCCAGCGTGGTGCCCACGGTGCCGGAGAGGGTGCGGTGGCCGTTGATGACGTCGGCCTGCATCAGGCTGCCGCCGCGGCCGAGGAAACGCAGTCGCGAGGTCTCGTACTCCGGCAGGGTGGCCGGCTGGTCTTCAGCCTCGTCCAGCACAAAGAGTTTGTGCATGGTATAGTAGCGCCCTCCCTCGTTGTTCTGCGCCGGACGGCTGCAGATGAGGACCTGTTGCTCGGAATCGTATTCTGACAGAATGCCCATGCTGTTGAACACGCGGTGGTTCTCGTCGTTCTGGTGACGCGAGAGGATGACCTCCACATAGCTGGTCAGCTCCAGGTCGCTGTCGTGCTCGTTGTTGTTGCTGAAGGTGATGCGGCGTATTTCGGCGTAGCGGTCCTTGATGACGGTGATTTCGGTCTTGGTCTCGATGCCTTCGTCGATGCGCACAAACTGTATCTTGTCCGAGGCAAAGGTGACGCGGTACATGGCCGGCATCACGTCCAGCGGGGCATAGGTGTTGCTCCACAGTTTGTCCGTCGACAGGTCGCGCACATAGAGGAACTGGCCGTAGTGGTCGGCACTGATTTTGCGGTAGCGGTTGATAAGGATGTCGCGGTAGCGGGAGAATCCTACGCCGCGGTCGTTCAGCAGCACCGTGTACTCGCCGTTGCTTAGCACTCCAATTTCGGGCACCGTGGCAATGCCGTCGAAAGAGCGTGCGTCGCTCTCCGACTGCACTTTGGTATACTGGTAGCGTTTGAACTGGGTGACTTTCAAGTCGATGTAGGGCTTCACCTGGGCCTTTTCCTTCAGGAGGGTCTCCATCGATTTCATCACCGGTTCGTGCATGAAGTATTCTTGTATGCAGTGGTCGGCCAGGTAGTTGGTGAGGCTGGCCAGTATCATGCCTTGGTGGTGGGCGTAGTGGGCACGCACAGGCACATGGTCCTCCTCGTCGTACGACTCGAAGAAGCCCATGTTGTCATACATGTTCAGGGCCTTGAACCGCTTGATGTTTTCGTACACGGCTCGGTCGCCCGTGCTTATGGTCATCAAGGAGCTGTAGGGCGATATGACGATGCGGTCCGGCGTGGTGTTCTGGAACTTCAGATAAGGCACGCCGAAAGCGTGGTACTTGTAGTTCTGCGCGTCGTCCAGCTCGTTGTATGCCGTCTCCGAAATGCCCCAGGGCAGGTTGTGGGTGGCATCGGAGGCCCGAGGGCCTTTCTCGATGTTGGTGATGAAAGAGCGTTGCGCCCGGACGGCGAAGCTGTAGGTCTCGTCCATCAGGGTGTGGCGGTAGGTGGGCAGGAAGATGAGGGGCATGAAGTACTCGAAGAGGGTGCCGTACCACGAGGCCACGCCTTTGAATCCCTTGTACTGCACCAGCGTCTTGTCCAGGCAGAACCAGTGCTTGTAGGGCGCGTCGCCCTGCGCTATGGTCATGAAACTGGTGAGGCGGGCCTCAGAGGCGAAGTTGTTATAGTGGTAGGGCAGCAGCGACTGGGCCCCATAGTCGAAGCCGATGCTGAAGACATTGAGCTCGGGATTGTACAGCTTGGAGAAGTCGGTGTTCTCTATCAGCCGCGACACCTGTGCCGTCAGGGCTTCGCCGGCCTCGGGGTGGTGCTTGCCAAGGTACCCCTTGACCACATAGAGGCAGGCCACAAAGTTGCCGCTGTCGCAGGTGGAGACAAAGTAGTTGGGCAGCTTCTCCAACGTGGCTATACGGTACCAGTTGAACAGATGACCGTTCCATTTCTCCAGTCGGCAGACCGAGTCGACGATGTGGGCCAGCCGTTTCAATGCCTCGTCGTGGGTGATGAACCCCAGCTCCGCAGCCGACACAATGGCCGTCAGCGAGAACCCGATGTTGGTGGGCGAAGTCTTGTAGTCGGCCTTGTTCTGTCGGTTGAGCTGGTAGTTGTCGGGCACCAGATAGTTGTTTTCGGGGGTGATGAGGGAGTCGAAATAGTGCCAGGTGTCTTTGGCCAGCTGCTTCACCTCCTCGGTTTCCTTTTCGTTGAGGCTCTTTTTGTCCTGTGGGAATTTCTTGCCCAGCCAGTACATCAGGAAGGGGGCACCGCACCAGGTCACCACGCAGAACAGCATGGCCAGCAGGTCTATCACCCCGCCACGGCTGATCAGCTCCAGCACCGCCACAAGGGCAGCAGCCACGTAGTTGAACCAGAATTTCTGCACATAGTCTATCAGCGTGCCCTTGGTGCTCTTGGCGGCCTCGTCGCTGGTAATCCAGTTCAGCAGGTTCTTGTGCGAGAACCACATGCGGTAGCAGGCGCGGACGGCCGCGTCGGTGTACATCCAGGCCTCTTTGGGCAGCAGGGCAAACTGCACCAGCGAGCGGTAGAGAATCACCTTGAAACCGCGCATCAGCGTGGCATAGTAGTGGTAGCGTTTGCCAAAATTGGGCAGCTTGGTCACCTGCCCTAATATGAAGAACACGATGGGGCTGGCCACGGCCACCAGCGCCACCAGCAGATACCAGGCCGCATGCACGTTGGTGCCGCCGCTGAAGCCTATCAGCAGGGTCAGCATCAGGGCCAGGCTCAGCATCGAGCGGCGCAGGTTGTCGAAAATCTTCCAGCGGCCGATGGTGTTCACCTGGTTCTTCACCTGTTCGCCGCGCTCGTTGCGCACCTTGTTCTTCAGCCATCCGATGATCTGCCAGTCGCCGCGGGTCCAACGGTGGTGGCGCTTGGCATCGTCTATGTAGTTGGACGGGTTGTCGTCGAAAAGCTCCAGGTCATTGATCAGGCCGCAGCGTATGTGGCAGCCCTCTATCAGGTCGTGGCTCAGAATCAGGTTCTCGGGGAAGGTACCTTTCAGCACTTTCTGGAATATCTTCAGGTCGTAGATGCCCTTGCCGCAGAACGAGCCCTCGTTGAATATGTCTTGGTACAGCTCGAACGAGGCCGTCGTGTACACGTCCAGTCCGCCCAGCCCGGCAAAGAGCTGCGCATAACGGCTCTTGTTGGTCACCTCCACATCCACGTTCACGCGGGGCTGCATGATGCCGTAGCCCGAGTCCACGCGGTGGCCGTCCTTCGACAGCTGGGCGCGGTTGAGGGGGTGCGCCATGGCGCCGATAAGCTTTTGTGCGCTGTAGAGCACCAGCTCGGTGTCGGTGTCCAGGGTGATGACGAATTGTATCTTAGGCACCGGGCCTTTGCTCCACTGGCTGATGGTCTCGCAGCGGAACCGCTTGGCCTTGTCGGCCTCGCTGGTCTCGCCCAGCAGCAGGTCGTTGAAATGCAGGATGGCGCCGCGCTTGCGCTCGTGCCCCAGCCAGCAGTTCTCACCCTCGCTCCAAGCCCTGCGACGATAGACGAAGTTGAATATCTGCGCACCGTATTTCTCGTTCAGTTCCTTCACCTTGGAAAGTCCGGCCTCTACCACCTCGTCGTCCCAGGGCATATCCTCGGAAGGTCCTGCTGCGGCATCGCCTATCAGGGTATAGTAGAGGTTCTGCGGGCGGCTCTCCAGTCGGCCCCCTTCGCCGGCGCGGTTGATGTTGGAAAGGTAGTATACCTCCAGCTGCTCCAACAGCTCCACAGTCTTGGCCTTATTCTTCAATATGGTGGGCATGATCACCATGGTGGCGTACTCCTCCGGTATCAGGCCGTCCTGGAACTTCAACTTGAAAGTGCCCATGGGCTTGTGCAGCCGGTAGAGCAGCTGGTTGAACAGGTCTATCACCACCTGGCTCATCGGTATCCACAATATCAGCGTCAGCACCACCGTCACCACGCCACAGCCGTAGTAGCCCGCCGTCGTCCATTCTGCGAAGAGCGCGCTCAACACCAACGATGCTATCACCACAATCCATATATACCACCGGGCGCGGACCTTCCACCGCTTGGGCGGAAAGAGCTGCCAGCCTACATGCTCCCCTTTCTCGTCGGCCTTGGCCACCAGCTCTTTCACCAAGTCGTACTCCGCCATGTGGCGTCTCTTCGACAGGCGGATGATCTGGTTGCGGTAGTCCTCCTTGGTCTTGTCGTACATCTGGTCGTACATGTCGGCCTTCTCGTTCTTCAGCATCCGCTCCGAGTAGCTCACCTGGTCGAAAATCTCCGCCATCGACATCTTGGTCATCTTCTTGAGCGAGGTGAAGAGGTTCATCATCAGCAGATTCTGCTTGGCCGACTCGTTCAGCTTGTCCATGTCTGCCGACGATTTGTCGGTGGGGTTATAATGGTAGGCCTTGGCGGCCGTCAGCTGGTTGCACAGCGATGCCAACTCGCGTATGAGCAGCACCTTGGCCAGCGGCAGCAGGGCGCACACCTCGGGGTAGGAGAGATAGTCTTTCTGCTTGGCCTGTATCTGCGACAGGTAGCGGAACAGCAGGTGCTTGTCTACCTGGAAGTGGCTCTTCTTGAACGAGGCCAGCAGCAGCTCTTCGATGCTCTGCAGCCGCTTAGGGGCTATCTGGCGAAAACCCTTGCTGCGCAAGTCCACCTTCAGCACCTTCTCCTGTTCGCTGATCATATAAAAGTTGTCCAGCACCCACTCGTTGGTGCTGCCCACTAGGCGCTGCGACTTGGTTTCCTCTACAAGCAGCAGATAATAGTCCGTTATATCCTTAATGCTCTCTTTAAAAATATCATACGTGTTCTTCATGCGCACAAATTATTATGATTTTGTGTACAAAAGTACAAAAAAAAATCGATTTGATGAATTTTTAACAAAAAAATAATTTCCCACACTCGCCCCACCCCACGTTTTTTATTTGCTCCTTTGCACCCATAATTGTGTATTAGTTAGTTCAATACATACAAGTATACACAATTATGTAATCAGGCAACACCTTTGCATGAAAAGTTCTCAACAACCTGTCGCTCATTTTATTAACACCTAGTTTGCGGTATTAAGGATATCTACAAATAACACCACCCTGAAAATTTTGAGTGAAAAAAGTTGGTCGTATAAAAAAAAAGTTGTAACTTTGCAGCCGAAAAATATAACAAATACACATCTGCCTCAGGGAATGGGCTTTGCCTTGAACGCAGATGGCCATTGAACACCAAAGCCCCCAAACTAATACAATTAACAAAAAAACATGAAGGCTCTAGTTTAATATAAGACTGATTTTTTACAGCCTCGAAGAGGCTGAATCTCAGTAACACCGTACAAGCGTAGCGCAGTGCGGTGACGGAATAAACTCACTCCTAGCGTCCCGAAGATGAAGAAGAGCCAGTGGCTCTTCGATAACGAAGTACAACGAAGTGGAGAAAAAAAACGACATTGAGACCGTTTGGCAAAAATCAGTCATATGTTGTACTAGAGCGAACATGAATAAACTATTTCTTATACTTCTGCCATGGATGAACAACGATAGTTCAG
>CAMVMF010000038.1 GCA_947168515.1 uncultured Bacteroidales bacterium | reverse complement strand
CGCCGTAGCTCCAGACGATGTACTGCATCTCGCGCGGCAGTTTCTTGAGCATGGCTGGATTCTTGCCCACGATGTCGCCCCACATGAGCACCTCCATTTTCTTGCCGTCGTGCGCCTCACCGTAGGCCTCCTGAATCATGTCATACACGCGGTTGATATGCTGGCAGTAGACCTCGTCGGCTCCGCGTTCGCTCACATACTGGCGGGCACGGCCACTGCCCAGTCCCTCGGTCTCATCGCAGTTGATGTTGAAGAAACGGCTGCTGTGGTAGGCCGCCACAGTGTTTTCTATTTGGTTGCGCAGAAAGGAGTAGGTCTCCTCTTTAGAGGGATTGACATTGGCGGGTCCGTCCATGAGGCTCTGATAGAAAGGAATGCGCAGGGTCTTCTCAAAATGGGCAAAGCACTGTAGGTTGGCCATCATGTAGGGGTCGTTGGCGTACTCGAAGTCGCTAAGGCCACTATTGCCTGAAATGTCGGGATAGTCCTCATTATAGAGTGTGTGCTCGGTGTAGTAGTTGCCGAAGTTCATCTTGAACTGATCGCAGAATTGACGGGTCCGGTAGCGGAAGTCCTTGTTGGGAATGGGACCGCGGCTGATGTCGTCCAGCCATCCGCGATACTCGTAGGCCGGCCAGTCGGTGATGGTCATGCAGGGCACCTGGCCATTAAAGATCTTCTTGAGCTGAGTGAGCGTGCGGATGGCGTAGTCCCACCCTTCGTTGCTGGTGGCTTCTACTGCCACGCCAGCAGCGGAGATTTCAATGCGGTAGGCCTGACGCTGGTTCTGAGCCCCTTCGATTTGGGATACGAAGTGGCGAGGTGGATTGATGGTGGATAGGTTGTAGGTGCCTTGTCCCATCTCTATCTTTTGTGGGGTAGGGATGATGCCGATATTGACCTTATCGCCTTGTGCCATGGTGTTGAGGCTTAGGGCCAGTAGCAAGAGTGCTAATATTCTCTTCATAGGTGGGTGTGTTTGCTTGCGTGTAGTATGAAAATGCAAAAATACGTTTTTTTTTCGTATTTTTGCATTTTTCAATTACAAAAAGTATGCATAGGATACTCTTTATCTGCCATGGTAATATCTGCCGTAGTGTGATGGCCGAGTTTATCTTCAAGCACTTGGCTGCTCAAAAGGGGGTGCTTGACTGTTTTGAGATTGACTCTGCCGCTACTAGTACTGAGGAGATAGGCAACCCCATCTATCCGCAGGCACTCCAGTGTCTGCGTCACCATGGCATAGCCAATGCCCAACATAACGCCCGACAGGTGACGCTGGCGGACTATGACTTTTTCGATGAATTGGTTCTGATGGAGAATTATAACCTGCGTAATCTTCGTCGGATTATTCCGAACGACCCTGAGGGCAAAGTGTCCCTTTTACTTTCTCATGTGGCACCAGAACTTTTAAACGGGCGAAGTCTTGATGTCGCGGACCCATGGTACACACGTGATTTTGAAACAGCCTATCGTGATATACTTCTTGGCTGCCGTGCTCTTCTAGACAAATATACCGGAGCATAAGAGATGATCTATCAACTTGACCCTGACTACCCCGGTTTCCCCGACCCGAAAGAGGCTGAGCCCAATGGTCTGATAGCCGTAGGTGGAGATTTGTCACCCCTAAGGCTAATCCATGCTTATGCCAATGGCATATTCCCTTGGTACAACAGCGGTGACCCCATTCTGTGGTGGTCGTTGGACCCTCGCATGGTACTCTTTCCTGATGAGTTTCGCTTAAGCAAAAGTCTACGTAGGGTGGTGAAATCAAATAAGTTTGAAGTGCGAATTGACACTCAGTTCGAGCTGACTATGCGCAGCTGTGCCCAAGTTGACCGTACTGCCCAGGGACAAGACGACACTTGGATTACCGAGGAGATGGTGCAAGCGTATGTGAAGTTGCACGAATTGGGTTTTGCCCATTCTTTCGAGACTTACTTTAGGGGTGAGTTGGTAGGAGGACTCTATGGTGTCAGCCTCGGTCCCTTCTTTTTTGGCGAGAGTATGTTCCATACCATGACCGATGCCTCTAAAGTGGCCTTTGTGCGGTTGGTCGATTTCTGCCGTAAACACCATTTCCGTTTAATCGATGCACAGCAGGAGACTCCGCATCTGGCCTCTTTTGGAGCGCGTTCCATTCCACGTAGCCAGTTCCTGAACCATCTTTCCGATATAACCCCAACCAATACGCTCCGAGGCAAGTGGACTTCGCTGGGTTAGCGACACGAGTGTGTGGCTTTATAGCTCGTAAAGAAAAATCGCTTGGCCTCCGATGTGTATGGCTGCCAAGCGATTTGTGGGTGAGCAATGTTTTTACCAACGGTTGTAGTGGATGCGGTTGGGGTCCCATTTGTCTTTAGGCTGATTGTCGCCAGCGGGATAGCCAATCGGGACGACACAGTAGGGTACCACAGTGGCAGGTATTTCCAAACTGTTTCTGACAGGCTCCATCCGGTCGGGGTAGGGGTAACATGCTGTCCAGCAGGCACCAAGACCGTGGGCTTCGGCTGCAAGCAGCAGGTTCTCAGTTACGGCTCCCATATCGTCGCGCCACAGGTAGTTGGGTTGAAGAGAAGGAGCTGCATCGCGGTTGTCGCGTGGTGACATCATGGCCATGGTGTCGGCGCAGACAACCACTATGGCGGCAGATGCCTTGAACATAGGAAGGTTGAAGTTGCCGGCGAAAATGCTGTCGTAGCGACTCTTGTCTGTCAGAACGATAAAACTCCAAGGCTGTAGATTGCGGCCCGAAGGAGCTGCCATGGCAGCCCGCAACAGGTTTTCCATCACTTGGGATGGAATGGTGTCGGCTGTATAGGATCTGACGCTTTTTCGCTGCAGGATGTTGGCCATGACGGTTTCGGCCGTGGTGGCTGTGGGCTCTTGTTTGCATTGGCATCCGACGGCAAGCAGTGCGGCGGCAGCCAAGAGTAGGGCGGTCTTTTCCATTTTTATGTTTTCGTTTTGAATAAGTTGACTCTAGAGATGTGATGATTATAGGCCGAAGGCTTTCTTGATGGGTTCGACCATGTCCAGCAATTCCCAACCGAAGAATTGCACCTCCTGTTGGTATTCGTTTCCTTGTGGATCGTAGAGGGTCACCACGTCCCGATAGGGGTCACGCCCTATGTGTCCGTATGCTGCGGTGGGACGGTAGATGGGGTTTTTGAGACCAAAACGTTCTATGATGGCATAGGGCCTCATGTCGAAGAGCGAACTGATTTTTTGAGCTATCTCGCCATCTGTCATGTCGACATGACTGGTACCATAGGTGTTGATGTAGAAACCGACGGGTTCGGCCATGCCGATGGCGTAGGCCACCTGCACCAGAGCCTCGTCGCAGAGTCCTGCGGCCACCATGTTTTTGGCAATGTGTCGTGTGGCATAGGCAGCTGAGCGGTCGACTTTGGAGGGGTCTTTGCCTGAGAAGGCACCGCCACCGTGTGCTCCACGCCCACCGTAAGTGTCTACAATGATTTTGCGACCTGTCAGGCCTGTGTCGCCGTGGGGACCACCGATGACAAACTTGCCGGTGGGATTGACATATAGTTTATAGTCACGACCCGAGAAGAGGTCTCGATTGGCCTCGCTGAGACGGTTCATTACCCTCGGAATGAGTATCCGGCGGACATCCTGTTTGATTTTGGCCAGCATCTTTTCCTCCTCGTCGAAGTCGTCGTGCTGAGTAGATATGACAATTGCGGCAACGCGCATGGGTTTTCCTTCGTCGCTGTATTCGATGGTTATCTGGCTCTTGGCATCGGGGCGTAGATATTTCATCAGGCGCCCTTCTTTGCGTATCTTGGTCAGTTCCTGCAAAAAGATATGCGCTAGGGTGATGGGCAGGGGCATAAACTCTGGCGTTTCGTTGACGGCATAGCCAAACATCATACCCTGGTCGCCGGCTCCTTGCTCTTCGGCTTTGGCACGCACAACCCCACGGTTGATGTCGCAGCTTTGTCCGTGGATGGTGGAGAGGACTCCGCAGGAGTCTGCCTCAAACTTATATTCGCCCTTGGTATAGCCAATGTGGCGGATGACATCTCGCACCGTATCGGTTATTTCTACATAACCATTGCAGGTGACTTCGCCACTAAGGACGACTAGACCCGTAGTGACCATCGTTTCGCAAGCCACGTGGCTTTCCGGGTCACGGCGCAGGAACTCGTCGAGTAGTGCGTCAGAGATTTGGTCTGCAATTTTGTCGGGATGGCCTTCAGAGACCGATTCCGATGTAAAAAAATAGCTCATAGTACTTTTACTTTTTTGATGTTTATTAGTAATACTGGTGGTTTTTGCCCACCGAACATAAAAAAGCAAAGAGGGTGAAGAGTGTGATTGAAGTTTTGAAAATCATGTATTTAGCATTATTTTTCAGTGGTTGCAATCATTACAAATCTGTCCACTTTGCATTTGCAAAAATACAAAAAATATCTGATATAACAAAAACAAAGGGTCCCACCTCTTTTGTGAGACCCTTTTGTTTTTTATTTCGATTAGTAGAAGACTGTTCAGTCTTTCTTCCGGTCGCGGCCAAAGCCAGAACCAATCCACTGGCGGTTGAGGCGGGCAATGTTCTGACGTTTGATTTGCTTGGGGCACTCGGCCTCGCAGGCGTAGGTGTTGGTGCAGGCACCAAAACCGAGTTCGTCCATCTTGCAGACCATCTTACGTACGCGGTCGGCGGCTTCGACCTGTCCCTGGGGCAGGAGTGCGAGGTGGCTCACCTTGGCACTGACGAAGAGCATGGCACTGGCGTTTTTGCAGGCTGCCACGCAGGCTCCGCAGCCGATGCAGGCAGCGGCATCCATGGCCATATCGGCTTTGTGCTTGGGAATGAGGATGCTGTTGGCATCGGGCACGCCACCGGTGGTGGTGCTGATGTAGCCGCCGCTTTGGATGATTTTGTCAAAGGCGGTGCGGTCGACCACGAGATCGCGAATGACGGGGAAGGGTTTGGCACGCCAAGGCTCAATCCAAATGTCGTCGCCGTCATTGAACTTGCGCATGTGAAGCTGACAAGTGGTGACACCGTCGTCGTTGCCGTGGGGACGGCCGTTGATGTAGAGGCCACACATGCCGCAGATGCCCTCGCGGCAGTCATTGTCGAAACAGACGGGGTGGGCAATGTGGTCGTTGAGCAAACTTTCGTTCAGGATGTCGAGCATCTCCAGAAAGGAGCACTCGGTGGAGATGTTTTCGACCTTGTAGGTCTCGAAATGGCCCTTGGCACGGGCATTCTCCTGACGCCATATATGTAGTGTGAAATTCATTTTTCGGTATTTTTTTGATGTTTAAAAGTGATTTAACACGAACTACATGCTATTTGTAATTACGTTTTGCAATCTGGATGTATTCGTAGTGGAGGTCTTCCTTGCTCATCACCTCGTCCACGTCGTGACCCTGATACTCCCAAGCACCCACATACATGAAGTGCTCGTCGTCGCGCTGGGTCTCGCCGTCTTCGGTTTGATGTTCGGTGCGGAAGTGGCCGCCGCAGCTCTCTTCGCGATGGAGGGCATCTTGAATCATCAGGCGTGCCAGTTCGAAGTTGTCGGCTGTACGAAGACCCTTCTCCAGTTCGGGGTTCATCTCCTCGTTCTTGCCGGGGATGGATACCTCTTTCCAGAATTCTTCTTCCAGTTCGCACACCAGTTTCTTGGCGGTAGTCAGGCTCTCCGTGTTGCGGGCCATGCCCACATACTCCCACATGATGTGTCCGAGGGCTTTCTGGAAGTGGTCAACAGTCTTGGTGGTTCCGGCTGCTGCTTTCTGTCCCACTTCGAAGAGTTTGTTGATACGGTCACGCACATCCTGTTCGGCTTTGTCGAACTCAGGTGTATCGGCACTGATTTTGCCAACGTAAATCTGGTCGCTCAGGTAGTTCTGCATGGTATAGGGCAGCACGAAGTAACCATCGGCCAAGCCCTGCATCAGAGCAGAAGCTCCCAGACGGTTGGCACCATGGTCGCTGAAGTTGGCCTCACCTGCAGCAAACAGACCAGGAATAGTGGTTTGCAGTTCGTAGTCGACCCAGATACCACCCATGGTGTAGTGGATGGCAGGATAGATCATCATCGGGGTCTCGTAGGGATTGTCGTCGGTAATCTTTTGATACATCTGGAATAGGTTGCCATAACGCTGTTCCACCACATCGCGGCCCAGACGCTGGATGGCATCGGCAAAGTCCAGATACACGGCCAGACCCGTACCAACACCGTAACCTGCATCGCAACGCTCTTTGGCAGCACGGCTGGCCACGTCACGGGGCACGAGGTTGCCGAAGGCAGGATAGCGGCGCTCCAGATAGTAGTCACGATCCTCTTCGGGGATGTCGGTAGGTTTCTTTTTCTTGGCACGGATGGCCTCGGCATCTTCCTTCTTCTTGGGCACCCAGATGCGGCCGTCGTTACGGAGCGACTCGCTCATCAGGGTCAGTTTGGACTGGTAGTCGCCATGGACGGGGATGCACGTGGGGTGAATCTGCACGTAGCAGGGATTGGCAAAGAGGGCACCTTTCTTGTGGCATTGCCAAGCGGCAGAGCCATTGCTATTCATGGCATTGGTACTGAGGTAGTAGATGTTGCCATAACCACCAGTGGCCAAAACCACAGCATGGGCTGCAAAACGCTCAATTTCGCCATTGACAAGGTTGCGGGTGATGATACCGCGGGCGCGGCCGTCGACAACCACAAGGTCCATCATCTCGTGACGCTCGTGGAGGGTGACAGTGCCACGTGCTATCTCGCGGCTGAGGGCGCCGTAGGCACCGAGGAGCAACTGCTGGCCGGTTTGACCGCGGGCGTAGAAGGTTCGGCTGACCTGTGCGCCTCCGAAGGAACGGTTGTCGAGTGTTCCGCCATAATCACGGGCAAAGGGAACGCCTTGAGCCACGCATTGGTCGATGATGTTGTTGCTCACTTCTGCCAGACGGTAGACGTTGGCTTCGCGGGCACGGTAGTCGCCACCTTTGATGGTATCGTAGAAAAGGCGATAGATGGAATCACCATCATTCTGGTAGTTTTTGGCTGCGTTGATACCGCCCTGGGCAGCTATGGAGTGTGCGCGACGGGGCGAATCTTGAATGCAAAAGATATCTACTTTGAAACCCAAGGCACCTAGGGAGGCGGCTGCAGATGCACCGGCGAGTCCGGTACCGACAACGATGATGTTGATCTTACGTTTGTTGGCAGGGTTCACCAGTTTCTGGTGGGCTTTATAATTGGTCCATTTTTCAGCAAGAGGACCTTCGGGTATTTTGGAATCGAGATTCATATTTTTTATTTTGATATTAGTTTATAGAGAGGTAGTGCTTAGGGTCTAGAAAAGGGAGGGAATATACACACCAAGAATAACCAGAGAGAAGATGCAGCACACGGCCCATATATAGATGATGCCGATGATTTCTATGGCTTTGTTGTATTTATAGTTGTTCAGACCCAAGGTTTGGAATACACTGGAAAAACCGTGGCGGAGATGGATACCAACAACGGCGAAGAACAGGAGGTAAATCAGCACAATGTACAATTTGGTATATTTCACTCGTGCCATGTGGTAGAAGTCGGGCTCGGCTGTGCCTTTGCCGTAAACGGCATTGATGGCATTGCGCTCTTCATAGGAGAGTTGGTTGATGTACTGGCCGTCTTCGGAAAGTTTTTTGTCGGCTTGGGCGTTGATGACGACGTCGGCAACGGGTACCAGTTCACGCAATTTGTCGAGTTGTTCGTTGATTTCGGCCAGCTCTTGTTCGCCGATCTGTCCTTGGCTCTTCACCTGTTCCAACTGTTGGTCGTTGGCGGCGATATAGTCTTGGGGAGTCATGTTATACTGCTGGCACACCTGTACCATTTGGTTCAGCTCGGGCTTAGTGAAAAGTTCTTTGGTCTGTACCATATAGTTACCCGGAACCCAGCCCATTTTCACGAAGTAGAAATCATGGAAATGAACGAACAGCAGAAGCAGGATGAGCACACCGGTCCAAGGCATAAGTTTAGAATAGGGGTGGGTCTTGGTCTTGCTGCGCTGATGATAGCGTTCGGTGCCACGGGCTTGACGGTTGGTAATTACTAACCAGAGTGTGAGGCACATGTGAAGCAAGAAGCATGCCATCAGGATAATCTCGAATACTTTAACAAAGATATTCGTACCCATAAAGTGGCAGAATGCGTTGTACCAGGCACCGTCGTCGTTGCGCAAGATGCAGAGGTTGGCGCAGGCATGGAACAACAGGAAGATCATTAAGAAGGCAGCTATCAGAGCTACCAGGATCTTCTTGGTAATGGAATGGATTTGTGGTAAATTCATCTATTTAGTTGTTTAGGATTATTTTTTCTTTTAACTATCTTGTCTGTAAGAATTAGAATAGGGTTTAGGGTCGGAAATAAACGACCCTAAAACCCTATCATTTGGCTGCTATTTCTTCCCGCCGCCGCCGAAATCGTCGTATGCTATCATTTCGGACGGTACGCCAAGGTTGTCCAGCATCTTTACTACTGCGGCACTCATTGGGCCAGGACCGCACATATAGTATTCGATGTCTTCAGGTGCAGGATGGTCTTTCAAATAGGTGTTGTACATTACGTCATGCACAAAGCCCGGTGTGTAGGCCACGCCTGCGGCATCGGCTGCAGGATCGGGACGGTCGAGGGCCAGGTGGAACTTGAAGTTGGGGAATTCCTTCTCCAGACCCAGGAAATCGTTCAGATAGAATACTTCGTTCAGTGCGCGTGCACCATAGAAGTAATGCATTGTACGGTCGGTAGTGTGAAGCGTTTTGGTCATGTGCATGATCTGAGCACGCAACGGAGCCATACCGGCGCCACCGCCAACCCATATCATCTCGGGCTTGTTGGGCATATCGGCAGGGTGCTCCTTGATGTGGAAGTCGCCGTAGGGACCCGACATGATTACCTTGTCGCCAGGTTTGAGACTGAAAATGTAGGAAGATGCGATGCCGGGGTTCACCTCCATGAAGCCCGAACGGTCGGGTTTGAACGGGGGCGTGGCAATACGCACGGTGAGCATGAACACATCGCCTTCGGCCGGATAGTTGGCCATGGAGTAGGCGCGGATGGTGGGCTCGGTGTTCACACATTTGAGGTCGAACATCTTGAATTTCTCCCAAGCGGGCAGATATTCGGGCGTGATGAGTTCCTTGTCGTAGTCGGCATAGTTGATGCTGAACTGGGGAATCTCAATCTGTGCATACGAGCCAGGGGCGAAGTCCATGTGCTCACCAGCGGGCAACTGAACTTTAAACTCCTTGATAAAGGTAGCCACGTTGCGGTTGCTGATGACGGTGCACTCGTACTTCTTAATACTTAGGATTGAAGAGGGTACGGCAATCTTCATGTCCTCTTTTACCTTCACTTGGCACCCCAGACGCCAGTGGTCCTGAATCTGTTTGCGGGTGAAGAAACCCACTTCGGTGGGGAGGATGGAGCCGCCGCCTTCGAGCACACGGCACTTGCATTGTCCGCAGCTTCCCTTACCACCGCAGGCACTGGGAAGGAATATTTTCTGCTCGGAGAGGGTAGAGATGAGTGAGTTGCCCGTAGGCACTTCCAGTTTCTTTTCGTCGTTGATAGTAATCGTCACATTGCCTGAGGGCATCAGCTTGGCGCGAAGCAACAACAGCAGGGCCACCAGGATTAGGATGACCACTAAGAAAACGACTAATGCAGTTATTATTGTTTGTGTCATTTCTAATCGTTGTTTAAAGTTTGATACCCATAAAGCTCATGAATGCCAAGCCCATCAGGCCAGTGATGATAAAGGTGATGCCCACGCCTTTCAGTGCAGGGGGAATGTGGGAGTAGCGCAGTTTCTCTCGGATGGCTGCGATGCCCACGATGGCAAGAAACCAACCAATACCACTGCCCAAAGAGAAACTGATGACTTCGCCAACATTGCTATAGTCACGCTGCTGCATGAAGAGCGAACCTCCCATTACAGCACAGTTTACGGCTATCAGGGGCAGAAAGATACCCAGTGAGTTGTACAAAGCCGGGGAGATTTTCTCCACCACCATCTCAACAATCTGCACGATGGCAGCAATGACGGCGATGAACATGATGAGGCTTAGAAATGAGAGGTCTACGTTGGCCATGCTGGGACTAATCCAAGTCATGGCACCCGGCTGCAGAATATACTTATTCAGCAGGTAGTTGACGGGCACGGTAATCAGCAGCACGAAGGTGACTGCGATGCCCAAACCCGCAGAGGTTTTCACGGTCTTCGAGACGGCCAGATAAGAGCACATGCCGAGGAAGAAGGCGAAAATCATATTGTCGATGAAAATCGACTTGATAAATATATTGATATATTCCATAATGTTTTCTTTTAATCGGTATGTGTTCTATTAATTGTTCTCTTGCAGGTCTTTGTCCTTAGTGCGCTGAATCCAGATGATAACGCCTACCAGTATTAGGGCCATAGGGGCCATGATGACCAATCCGTTGTTCTCATAGCCAATGTTGTATAGCCCGAGCTTTTCCATGACGGGGAAACCCCACAGGGTACCGCTGCCGAAGAGCTCGCGGAAAAAGCCAAGGATGACCAAAATGATGCCGTAGCCCATGCCATTGCCAATGCCGTCCATTACCGACTCCAGCGGTTTACGGCTCATGGCGAAGGCTTCCAGTCGGCCCATGACGATACAGTTGGTGATAATCAGTCCTACGTACACCGACAACTGCTTGCTGACGTCGTAGACGAAAGCCTGCAGCACCTGGTTGACCAAAATGACAAGGGTACTCACCACCACCAGTTGCACGATGATTCGGATACGTGGTGGGATGGTGTTGCGGAGCAAAGAGATGATTAGGTTGGACAAGGCCACCACGACGATGACCGAGATGGCCATCACCACTGCGGGCTTCAGTTGTGCTGTAACAGCCAGACAGGAACAGATACCCAGCACCTGCACGGTGATAGGGTTGTTCTTGGCCAGCGGAGTGGTGAATACTTCAGAAAATTTACTCATGGCTTACCTCCTCTTCAATTGCATTTTCTACACTGCCGGCCACTTCCTCTTTGGAAAGGGCGGCACGGTTGATATCGATGAATTTCTGATAACGCATCAGGTCTACTCGTAGCATTTCGTCTACACCGTTAGAGGTCATGGTGCCACCGGTGATGGCATCAACCTCATGCATGGCAGCTGCGTCAGCATTCTTCTTCACGGCGATGGAGACCACTTGGCCGTTCTCGTCAAGAATCTGCTTGCCGATGAATGGGGCTTGGAATTTTTCCGTAGTGATTTCAGCACCCAGTCCTGGGGTCTCGCTGTCGTGGCTGAAGGTAACGCCGATAACGGTGCATAGGTCCTCGTCCAAAGCAATATTGCTGTACACGGGGCCCCAGAGACCGTTACCTTGTGTTGGAATGACATAGCCTTTCTTGCCTTCCTTGTTGAAGACGTACACGGGGAATGCTCCCTGCTGCCCGCTTTTCTCCAAGTTCTGCTGTTCTTTCAGCTTGATGTCGAAAGCGCGGGTCTCGCCCTGTTCCAACTTGCTGTCTTTGATGTTGTATATGCTCAAGGTCTCGCCGTTGGTGCCAACGGTCAACTCTTGGTCGAAATATTGCTGGTAGAGTTGTGCGGCTTCTTCGCGCGAGCAGTCGATGCCAATGGCTTGCAACAGCACCTGCATCTTTTCGTTGCGGATGTTATTGTTCTGATTTTCCTTGAGGCTCATAGCCACAACGGACAGCAATACGGCAGCCACTGCTACGATGACGGCAGAATAGATAAATATATAGGCGTTGCTAAACTTTTTCATGCTTTCACCTCCTTTCCTTCTGCCAACGCACGGCGCTGGCGTTTTTTGATGTTCTGCTGGATGATGCAGTGGTCAATCAATGGAGCAAAACAGTTCATCAGTAGAATGCTTAACATCATGCCTTCCGGATAGGCGGGATTCAGCACGCGCAGCAGCACGGCGAAAGCCCCTATCAGGATGCCGTAGATCCATTTACCACAATTGGTCTGGGCACTGGTGACGGGGTCGGTGGCCATGAAAACGGCACCGAAAGCGAAACCACCCATGATGAAGTGGTAATAGAAGGGCAGCTGCATGTATTCGTTGGCTCCGATGGCATTGAACAGCAGCCCCATGGCTCCACCGCCCACAAAAACGGCCAACATGGTGCGCCAACTAGCAATACCGCTGATCAGCAGGATGAGAGCTCCCAGTGCAATGGCGATGACCGAGGTCTCGCATGTGCTGCCAGGGATGGTGCCGATAATCATGTCCAAGGCAGAGGCCTGAGGTTTCAGACCCGTAGCCAGGTCTCCCATAGGAGTGGCACCTGTCAGAGCATCGCTGCCCCACCTGTCAGCAGCAATCCACACCTTGTCTCCCGACATGTGTGTGGGATAGCTGAAGAATAAAAAGGCACGTGCCACCAGGGCTGGATTCAGGAAGTTCATGCCGGTGCCGCCGAACACTTCTTTGGCAAAGATGACGGCAAAGGCCACGGCCAGTGCCAGCTGCCACAGGGGGGTGGTGACAGGCACTATCATCGGTATGATGAAACCAGAGACTAGATAGCCTTCATAAACCTCGTGGCCGCGAATTTGGGCATAGGTGAACTCGATGCCAAGTCCAACCACATAACTGACCACAAGCATGGGCAGCATGCGTACAAATCCAAACCACAGGCAATACCACCAGCCAAAACCTTCCAGTCCCATGGCCATACGGGCCTCAGAAGTTTGGTATCCGATGTTCCACATGCCAAAGAGCATGGCGGGCACCAAAGCGATAACCACGGTAATCATAGCGCGTTTCATGTCTACGGCATCGCGCACGTGGCTGCCTCGCTGGGTTACTTTGTTGGGTGTGAAGGCAAAGGTTTCAAAACCTCCAAAAGTCTGAGAGAGCCAGCTCAGTTTGCCGCCCTCGCTGAAGGTGGGTTTGATTTTATCGATAAAGTTTCTTAAACCATTCATTTGCATCACATGGCCTCCTTTCTTAATGTCTCCAGTGCCTCACGGATGATGGGCTGGATGTCAGTCTTAGATGTGTCAATAAATTCGCACAGGGCAAAGTCCTCGGGTTCTACTTCATAGATGCCTAGGTTCTCTTGGAGTTCCATGTCGCCAATGATGCAGGCTTTGATGAGTTGGAGAGGATAAATGTCGAAGGGGAACACTTGTTCGAAGTTGCCTGTGAAAACAAAGGGGCGCACTTCGCCGTGGGTGTTGGTGTCGAAGATGGGTTTGGTACAGCTGGGCAGCATTTGCTGGGCTTTCTTGCATTTGGCAAAGAAGCCGCTGAGGAAGGTGCGGCTGAAGCTGAACTTTCTTAGACCCGGCATCAGCCATCCCATAAAGTCGTAGTAGTTGCCCTCGGGCAGTATGCTCAGCAAACTGTCGTATCCGCCAACGTAACCGTTTGCGTCGATCTGTGTGCCACTGAGTACGTTGCCGCTGATAAGTCGGCTACCGTTCATGCTAGCGGAGCTTTCCAATTTGGGATATCCGCTGTTGCTGGCTTGCCCAGCCACTAAGGTCTCTACGCAGGCACCCATGTATGTGCGGTAGTAGTGGGGATTCTTGATCTGTGGGCCTGCAACAGCAACCACGCGTTCGGGGCTATAGACACCCGTGGTAGCCAAATGGCCTAGGGTGGCTATGTCCTGTGGGTTCATGGTCCACACCACCTCGCCTTTGTTGATGGGGCAGATTTGTGCAATCTGGGTACCCACGTTACCAGCAGGGTGGGGGCCATTAACGATGTGCAACTCCACATTCTTAGCCTGGGTATGGGCCACTTTGTCCATCAGTTTCTGACCATTGCGGAAACAGAGGTGCAACTTGCCTTGTGTCAGCGAAGCCAGTGCTTCCACGCCGTGGGCAAAATCGTCTTCACGCCCTTGCAGCAGGTAGTCGTAGTCCGGGGCTAGAGGGGCGCTGTCGAAGCAACTCACCACAATGGCTTTGGGATTGTCATCGGGATTGGCCACGGTGCCGAAAGGACGTTGGCGCAGCATAGTCCACAAACCGCATTGGAGCATTTGCTCCCGTGGGTTCTCTGCTTTGGGCAGGGGGCTGACTGCTGCGTTTTCGTCTTTCTCTACCACCACGGCCAGCAAGAGGCGTTTGGCACCTCTCACTATGGCCTTTACACGGCCTGCCACAGGGGCACAGAAACGAATGCGCTCGTTCTTCTTGTCGCAGAACAGCACATCGCCCGCTTTCACCGTGTCGCCCTCCGATACCAACAGGCGCGGCACTAGGCCGACATAGTCGGTAGGCTTTAGGGCGTAGGTGGCTATTGTACGAGCATCGGTGGTCCTCAGCTCGGCAGAGCCATCTATCGGCAGGTCAAGGCCTTTTTTTATATTAATAATATTTGCCATAGAGGATTGATAGTATTGTTTTGTAGTGACTAAATCCAAGTTCCACGCTGGCATCGCCACCAGTGGGTGGCAATGCCAGTTTGAAACCTGGAATAGAATAGATACCTACTCTTTATAATCCTATTTTGAACTTTGATTTTGAATCAATCTTCTGACCGAGGCCGTTTAAACCTCGCCATCTATGACTCAGAATTCAAAGCCGGAATCATAGGAATGAATTTGTTATCTATAGATTGTCTTTTTAGTGTCAGTAATGATTAGTGGTTCAGGGGAACACCTTCGACGAAAATGGGTTTGAGCATGTTTTCGGGCTGCATGATCTTGTCCAGCTGCTCCTTGGTGAGGTAACCGTGCTCAAGCACCAACTCATACACGCCGCGGCCAGTCTGGGTGGCTTCCTTGGCGACCTTGGTGGACTGTTTGTAGCCAATGTAGGGGTTCAGCATGGTTACGATGCCAATGCTGTTTTCAACCAGCTCCTTGCAGCGTTTCTCGTTGGCGACGATGCCGTCTATGCAGAGGGTGCGCAGGGTGTCTACGCCGTTCATCAACAGGTGGATGCTCTCAAACAGAGTGTAAGCCATAACAGGCTCCATGACGTTCAGCTCCAGCTGGGCATTGTCGGCTCCCATGGCGATGCAGGTGTCGTTGCCAATGACCTTGTAGTTGATCTGGTTCATCACTTCGGGGATGACGGGGTTGACCTTACCGGGCATGATGCTCGAACCGGGCTGACGCTCAGGCAGATGTACTTCCATCAGACCGCAACGGGGACCGGAACCCATGAGGCGAAGGTCGTTGCAAATCTTGTTAATCTTCAGGCTCAGGCGTTTCATGGCTCCATGGTACTGAATCATGCAGGTGGTAGCGCTAGTGGCTTCAATCAAATTGTCGGCCAAATGGCAGTTCCAACCAGTGATGTCGCGGAGAGCTTGGTCGCAAGCCTCGGCATAACCGGGCCATGCGCAGATACCGGTACCGATAGCGGTTGCGCCCATGTTGTGAACGAGGAACTCTTCGGATGCGTGTTTCAGATTCTCAATTTCCATACGGATGGTAGCGGCAAAACCACCGAAGGTCTGTCCCAGGGTCATGGGAACAGCGTCTTGCAGCTGGGTGCGGCCCATCTTGATGACGTTCTTGAACTCTTCGGCCTTCTTTTCGAGACTCTCAGCGAGTTTCTCCAGATGAGGGATGAATTCGAGGTGCTCGAGGTACATGCCCATATGGATTGCAGTAGGATAAGCATCGTTGGTCGACTGAGAACCGTTGACGGTATCATTAGGCCAACAGTACTGATATTCGCCGCGTTTGTGGCCCATCTTTTCGAGAGCGATGTTGGCGATGACCTCATTGGCGTTCATGTTGGTGGAAGTACCGGCACCGCCCTGAATCATGTCCACGGGGAATTGGTCCCAGTATTTGCCAGCAAGAAGCTCGTCACAAGCCTCCTGGACGGCCTTGCTCTGCTCGGGAGTAATCATACCAACCTTGCCGTTTGCGATAGCGGCAGCCTTCTTGGTGATAGCGAGACCCTTGATGAAGTTGGGGAAATCGCTCAGGATGTGGCCGGAGATTTTAAAGTTCTCGACAGCGCGGAGGGTTTGTACACCATAGTAAGCCTCTTCGGGGATTTGTTTTTCGCCCAAGAGGTCGCTTTCAGTACGGAATTTTTGTTCTGCCATGTTGAAATGCTTTTAATGATTTGTTACTATTTTATTTTTCTTTTACTTTAATATTTTGAGTCGAAACATTATAAAATGAATCGAATTAAAATCGTTTTCATTTACAAATTGGGTAGGGAAACTTTTTTTTCGATTCCCAATGTGTTAAAAATTATGCTATAATGCTAATGAGTAGTATCTTATCCAATTCTATACACCAACAATATGCGCTGCAAATATAACAAAAAAAATTGAATATTATTCATATTAACAAAAAAAACTTACAAAAACAAGCCCCTACCATTAAGTGGGCCTTCCCGAGCTTTCTAGTGGCAGAGTTTGGGTACCAATAGTGGATTATGCAATACCAGCGTCCCTGTGTATGAGGAGGGCTACAGTCTGTCTATTTCTTCCTGGGACAGTCCCGTAGTCTGAACAATCGTCTCTAGAGGGAGACCTAATGATTTTAAGCTCTGGGCTATCTGGCAGGCCTTACGTTTCTCACCTTTAGCCAGCCCTTCTTCGATACCTTTAGCCAGCCCTTCTTCCAAGCCTTCGGCCTTACCTTTAGCCAGTCCTTCGGCCTTACCTTTAGCCAGTCCTTCTTCCAGTCCTCTGGCATGACCTTTCATTTCCGCTGTCTCCTTGACGCTGAAAAGGTCCCAGAAGTCCTTTTGACTCTCGCGGTAGCCGCGTTGCTCCGTAGGGCTGAATTTGGCTATCTCGGCCTGCTCGAAGAGACGCGTGAAAACGGCATCCTGCAGCACCTGCGGACGCTCCATTAATCGGCCCAGGTTCTTCATCGCGTAGAGCCATTTGTCGAAAAGGGTCTCCAGCTCATCCTCGCTCTTGTGGAACTTGGGCATCTCCAGATAAATGTAGGTCAGCTTGTCGTAGAAGACGTTTTTCTTTTTAACGTCCACCAGCTTGACCTCGTGGTGGAAGTACTCCGGGTCGTCGTCGAAGGTGAAGTTGAGGATGCCGATGGTGTAGACCTTGTCCAGTCGGAAGTTCCATTCGCCCCTGACGGCCTGCTCCTGTATAGGGAATGTGGAGTAGTAGATGCTGCGGTCCTTGAAGTAGTTCTGGTCGGCCTTCTGCATCTCGATGAGGAAGCGGTCGCCCTGGCTGTTGCGACAGTAGACATCGAAGACCGCCTTGCGCTCCACGGCGGAAGGCCCCTGATGCTCCACGTTGAGGTACTCAAGGTCAGAAACCTCCTCCCTTCCGTCGAACATGGAGTTGAGGAAACTGATCAGCAGCTCCTTGTTGGCCTCGGTGCCGAAGAGTTTCTTGAAGGCAAAATCGGTGTAGAAGTTGACGTAACGTTCTTGAGAATCAGAAATACCCATAGCAGCAATTTTTATTAATAACGAGGAGAAATCAGAAATATTGTATTGCCAGTAAATCTGTGTAATTCGTCAGTTCCCTGGACTTCATCAACCACACATAAATCATGCGGATTGCACGGATTTTATTGCAATTATTCTATAACGCGAAGCTGATATATACGGACAAGGGACGCGACCTCTTGTGATGCGATAGGGGAGGATTACAGTCTGTCTATTTCTTCCTGGGACAGTCCCGTAGTCTGAACAATCGTCTCTAGAGGGAGACCTAATGATTTTAAACTTCTGGCTATCTGGTAAGCCTTGCGTTTCTCACCTTTAGCCAGCCCTTCTTCGATACCTTCAGCCTTGCCTTTAGCCAGGCCTTCTTCGATACCTTCAGCCTTGCCTTTAGCCAGCCCTTCTTTCATGCCTTTAGCCAGCCCTTCTTTCATGCCTTTGGCCAAGCCTTCTTCCAAGCCTCTGGCATGACCTTTCATTTCCGCTGTCTCCTTGACGCTGAAAAGGTCCCAGAAGTCTTTTTGACTCTCGCGGTAGCCGCGCTGCTCCGTGGGGCTGAACTTGGCTATCTCGGCCTGCTCGAACAAGCGGGTGAAGACGGCATCCTGCAACGCTTGCGGACGCTCCATCAGACGGCCCAAGTTCTTCATCGCATAGAGCCACTTGTCGAAAAGGGTCTCCAATTCGTCCTCGCTCTTATGGAATTTGGGCATTTCCAAATAGATATAAGTCAACTTGTCGTAGAAGACGTTTTTCTTTTTCACGTCCACCAGCTTGACCTCGTGGTGGAAGTACTCAGGGTCGTCGTCGAAGGTGAAGTTGAGTATGCCGATGGTGTAGACCTTGTCCAGCCGGAAGTTCCAGTCGCCCCTGACGGCCTGCTCCTGTATAGGGAATGTGGAGTAGTAGATGCTGCGGTCCTTGAAGTAGTTCTGGTCGGCCTTCTGCATCTCGATGAGGAAGCGGTCGCCCTGGCTGTTGCGACAGTAGACATCGAAGACCGCCTTGCGCTCCACGGCTGAGGGTCCCAGATGCTCCACGTTGAGGTACTCAAGGTCCAAGACCTCCTCCCTTCCGTCGAACATGGAGTTAAGGAAGCTGATCAGCAGCTCCTTGTTGGCCTCGGTGCCGAAGAGTTTCTTGAAGGCAAAATCGGTGTAGAAGTTGACGTAACGTTCTTGTGAATCTGAGATACTCATAGCTCCATTATTTTCATGACATAACGTGGCAGGGGAAGAATTATTGTATCTATGAGGCAAATTTGACAAGATGCCCCCAAGTGACAAAGGTCTATCTCCTGCCTCAGCCCTATCGAAATGCGATAAATCCTGTCTAATTAGATTCTTAAATGACGTGAATAGTTGCGATTTGAGCAGGGTGTCGAGTGGCCATGCAATAATTTTGGCATTTGGTCGTTATAATTCAAAAGGACTTATTTGTTAAATAGCTATTTTTTTTTGATTATGATAATTGATTTCGATACTATAGAGGAACAGGCCCTCGAACATTTCAAGGGAGGCGAAAAGGAACTCCACGCTCACATGTTTTTCGATGGTCTCAACCGCATTATGAAAGCACGGCTGGACCCCGGTGCTTCTATCGGCCTCCATACCCATGACACTTCCAGCGAGGTGTTCTTTTTCACCAAAGGACATGGCCATGTGCTATACGATGGTTCAATGCTTCCTGTTGCCGCAGGCCTGGTGCACTATTGCCATAAGGGTCATTCGCACAGTCTTATCAACGACTCCGACGGGGTATTGGAGTTTTGGGCGGTGGTGCCCGAGCAATAGTATGTGAGATTCTTAGGCATACTTCTAGATATCCGTTTTATTTGTCCTCACCCCTGTAAGAAGGTCCAAAATATAAACGTACAATTCGTGTTCAACCTCTTAGATTGTAGTTGCCTTTATTCTACCAAGTAGCCAGCGTATCTCAACACCACCCCGTTGTAAAATGCATTAGCTTTTGCTCTATTTTTTTATCCTTAAATAGCAGTATATGAAATTCCTTGTGTTGTCGTTGTTAGCCATGATGGCTATGTCTATAAATAGTTGCGTCTCTAGTTCGGGACGTGGTGATACGTTTGCTGACCCAGTATCACGGGTTGACAATAAAACCAAGATGCTTGAGTTGCCGGCCATCAACCAGAACGAGCATGTGTTGGAGTATGAAGGTTTCACTGTCTCCTATAACCATACCACGCTGGTGCCTAATTGGGTGGCGTACCAACTGCAAGAGTCGGAGCTGAATGGTGTGTATGACACCCGCAGCTCTAATTTCAGTCGTGACCCCAATCTCGAGGGTCGGCAAGCATCGCGAGAAGACTATGCCCACTCCGGTTGGGACAAGGGTCACATGGCACCTAAAGCCGATATGCGGTGGTCGTCGGTGACGTATTGGCAGAGCCATTATTTCACCAATATCTGTCCTCAGAATCATACCCTCAACGCCGGCGACTGGAATTCACTGGAACAAAAGGTACGCGGTTGGGCTAAAAAATACGGAAGCGTTTGGGTGGTCTGCGGCCCCATTTTTACCAACAATGAGTTTGGCACCATTGGAGCCGCCAAGGTGCATATACCCGACCAATTTTTCAAGGCACTGTTGGTTAAGAGCGGCAGCGATTATTCTGCCATCGCTTTCGTGATGCCCAACAAGGCCAAGCATCACCCGTGGAAGGAATATGCCTGCACGGTAGATGAGTTGGAGGAGGCAATCGGGAGGGATTTATTTTTTCAGTTAGACGATAAGATTGAGAAAAAGGTGGAGAGCGAGGTGAAATGGATGTACTGGAACTAAGATTGGGATAGGCCAAAGTGCTGCTGCTTGAAGCTTAGCGTATGAAAAGAAGGCTGCCGCGATTATACCACGGCAGCCTTCTTTGGTGAGATATTCACTGAGTTCACTTTTTGTCTTTGAATTTCACACCGATGGCTTCGCTGACGTTGATGACGTAGTCACCGATTTTCTCATAGAGGGCAAAGAGGGAACTGTAGAGGCTGCCGATGCTGTAGTCGTAGGAACCATCCTTGATGGCGTTGACGTATTCGGCGCGGAGCTCGTCGCGATATTGGTTGATGGCGGCTTCGGCTTCATTGGCGCTGGTCATGTCTACATGGTCGTAGTCGCCCCTGAGGTTGTTGTCCATCACGTTCAGAGCTTTCCATACCAGTTGGGTCATGTGGTCGATATTGTCATTGAGGTGCTGGTCGAAGTGGACCTCAGTCTCTCGTTTGTTCTTGCGGGTGATGGCTACCTGATAGATGCTGTCGCCGATGCTTTCGAGGTTGTCCACAATGCGAAGCATCGAGCTGATGCGGTGAGAGCCCTTGTCAGAGAGTTCGTTGGTGGAGACATGGGTGAGGTAGTTGGATATCTCCATCTCCATACGGTCGGTGATTTCCTCGTATTTGGATATTCGGGCAACGGTATTGTTAAACTCCTCGTCGTCCTTGGCAGTGCGGAGGTTGGGTAGGAAGGTGAACATGCGTAGGACTCGTTTAGAGAATTCCTCGATTTCTTTTTCGGCGGCCTGTAGGTTGAGCTCGGATGTGTTCATCCAGTTGCCGGTAATATATTTGAGTTTGAATACATCCTCCTCTTCTTCGGGTTTCTCTTTCACCATCCAGTCAACAATCTTGAGAATCTGTGGGATGAAGAAGGCTAAGATGATGGTATTGACTACGTTGAAGAAGGTGTGGAAGAACGAAAGGGCCATGGGGATGGACTGAGGATTATAACCCTCAGAACCCACCGCCACGTATGGGCTGCTACCCATCATGCCTACGGTGGCGTTGGCAATGACATTGAGTACTGGACGGAAGAAAATGAGTGTGAGAATCACGCCAATCATGTTGAAAACCAAGTGGGAACGGGCAGCCTTTTTGCCGTTGACGTTGGCTACCATTGCTGCCAGGTTGGCGGTGATGGTGGTGCCGATGTTCTGACCCATGACAAGGGCCACGGCGGCATCGAAACCTATCCAACCGTTATAGCACATCACCAGGGTGATGGCCATCATGGCTGCCGATGCTTGTACCAAGCAGGTGAGCAGTGTACCGATGATAACAAAGATTAAGATGGACCAGAAACCGAAGTCGGAGAGCGTGGCCAAGGCGTGCAGGAAATTGGGATACTCTTCGAGATTGGGCATTGCTTTTTGAAGGAACCCCATGCCGATAAGCAGTAGTGCCAAACCCATTACAAACTCGCCGATAGATTTAATGCGGTCGCGCTTGAGGAACATAAACACCAATGAGATGGCACCTAGGAACATCGGAAGGCTGAAAGCACTGGAGGACTCGCCAAGGCCAAAGAGCGTGATTATCCATGCGGTGACCGTGGTGCCGATGTTGGCTCCCATGATGACGGCAACTGCTCCAGAGAGGGTGAGTAGTCCGGCATTAACAAAAGAAACCACCATGACTGTGGTGGCCGAGGATGATTGGATGGCGGTGGTGACAAGAGCGCCGGTGAGAATTCCGCGTACGGGACTGCCCGTGACTTTTCCAAGTACTGAGCGCATTTTATTCCCGGCGAATTTCTGTAGACCTTCGCTCATCAATTTCATACCAAAAAGGAAAATGGCAAGAGCACCTGCAAAGTTGAGTAAGATGATAAGGATTTCTATAAAATTCATTAGAATAATAATTTAAATTCTATTTAGGACTATTTTCCACATTACAAAGGTATATAAAAAATATGGTTTGGAGGATTCCATGATATTTTTTTTGTTTTTTTTAAGAAACAGGTCATGTCCGAAAGAGGTTTTATGATGGACACGACCGGATGGCTTCTTATCCTACCCTCGGGTGCGACGAGATGCCTCAGAAACTGTGGTAGGCGAAAAAGATAACGCTCCAGTCCTTTTTGAAAAAACGTGTTCTTTGGCACAGGGGATTGGGTGCTCTAGCTGGTTTTCTGCAGGTGAAGCCTACCGTAGTATCGGTGCCTGAGCCCGTCAGAGCTTTGCTGTAGGCTATCTGTATGATTTTACCGTCACTCAGCGCGTTTCCATCCTTGCAGGTGAGCCCAAAAGAGTAACTAGTTATATTGAATCAGGTCGTGTATGCAGTAGTAGGTCGTGGTTGGCTTTTATGTACAGCCGTTGTGCAGATTCCCTTACAAATATTATACTACCTTCATTTACAGGTTGCTATATGATGTGTTTTTCTTCTAGTGGCTGTTATTGCTGTTTGTAGGAGTGTCATGGTGATGAATTCCTTTTCTTCTCATCAACTTGTCTAAAAGTTAATTTTTCATGGATGGGGAGATAAGTCATTTTTTTTGTGTATTTTTGCCCGATTTTTGGCAAGAGGGTGGTTAACACGTGAGTAGGTGGAAATGCATGATGCCTCCTCTGTTTGCATGATAGTGTACAGATAGTAATTATGTTTAAAATATATGTAAAATGAGAAAAAAACTACTATTTTTTATCCTTTGTGCCACGCTTTTGGCTTTGCCTAGGGTGGTGGATGCGCAGGACAAACCCTGCGACAGCATCAGAAATCTGCCTTGGTGGGAAGACTTCCAGGCCTATCCCCACAACACCACTCCGCCGACGGAGCCTTTCTGCTGGCATTTCCAGGGCACCAACGAGCCTTCCATCGGCCAGTACAATGTCCATGACGGCTATATGACCTGCATCCTGGACCTCTACAGCACGGGTGTCACTTGGGCTGTGTTGCAGAATCCTTTTGCAGAGTCGCTGGACATCAGCCATCTGCAGGTGACCTTCAGCGCCGGCAAGTCCAGCACCAGTCCATCGCACAACTCCGACCTGATTATCGGCATCACCACCAATCCTACCAATCCCAGTGATGCCAACTTTGTTCCCTTGGACACCTTGCTGGCCATTCCATACTGCTCTCCCGACACCATGGCGCGTTTCACTGTCGACTTTGCCGCCTACAACGACACCGGACGTTATTTCTGTTTCAAGTCCTGTCCCATCATGTCTTCGGGGGTCAACTTCCTAGCCATCGACAGCCTGGTTTTTGACTTCAACGACCACTGCATGGTACCCCACGACCTGCGCGTTTATAACATTAGCGACATGTCGGCTTCTTTCAACTGGAACCAGTACCACTCAGGCCATGTCGAGTTTGAATATAAGGCCGTCGACGACAGCAGCTGGACTTTGGTCAACGCTACGGGTTGCTTCTTGACCTTGAGTAATGTGCTCTTGCCTGAGACCCGTTATATGGCGCGTATACGTCAGGACTGCTCTCTGGCATACAATGGCTATAGCGATTGGTCCGACACCGTTTATTTCGTTACCGATGCCGAACACTGCCGTATGCCTCAGGACGTGATACTGAGCGACATCACCAACACCACTGCCACCTTCACTTGGACTGCCGTGGGTACGGCTACCTCGTGGGAAGTGCATGTCTTCAACAGCGGCTACAACCGCACTTTTACCGCCAATACCAACAGCTACACCGTTACCGGTCTCAGCTATGGTACCAACTACCGCGTCTCTGTGCGCTCGATGTGTGATGCTAACAGCACCTCCATTTGGAGCGACACTATGATGGTGACCACCAGCAGCTGTTTTGTGGTGAGTAATGTAACCGCCGCCCCCACCGTCCATGAAGCCGTTATCTCCTGGTCCGACAATGCCAATGAGGGTGCCGAATGGGAGGTCGTTTATGGCTTGCCCGGCTTTGTCGACGGGCAGGAGTTAGGCCTGCTGCAAGTGAGCGGCACGCCCCAGGCCACGTTGACCAACCTCAATGCCAACACAAGCTATATGGCCAAGGTGCGCAGCCTATGTGCCGACAACCGCTATAGCGAGTACACCAATGTCATGTTCACCACCGGTCAGGAACAGCAGCAGGGCATAGAAGATGCCGACGGTTTGCGTGTATCGGTCTATCCCAATCCTGCCGACACCCGCACCACCATCAGCGTGAGCGGTGTCGAAGGCCGCGTGAATGTGACCGTCATCGGCTTGGATGGCCGCACGGTCCAAAGTTTCGTCAAAGAATGTCCCTCCGATTGCGAGATGGTTATCGATGTGGACGGCTTGGCCAAGGGGACTTACTTGGTGAGATTGTATAATGAAACAATAAATGTGGCACGCAAGTTCAGTGTTAGATAATGTGCCATATAGTATGGTCTTTTCAGATAAAGATAGCAATTATGAATGAAATTATAAAAAAAGTTTTATTGCTTGTGGCATTGCTGCTGCCCATGACAGTCATGGCGCAGTCTTATCAGTCGGTGCCGTATAGCGAAGGATTTGAGAATCCTGATGCCACTACTCATCTGCCAACGGGCTGGGTGAACTATTTGATTGGCTCATCCGGAGCGTCCAGCGTTTTTCCCTGCTGCTACCAGTATGCGCCCAACGCGCGTACGGGCAGCTATTACTTTGAATTGGAGAGCAACACCGGTGTGACAGAGTTGTGTGCCACGCCTGAGTTTGCCAATCCGTCCAACCTGATGTTGGATTTCTATATCCGTTTCCTGAACGACTACAGCCATACCACCTTGGAAATAGGCGTGATGGAAGACTCCACCTTTGTGCCTGTCGACACCATCCTAGGCTCCTCCTATTCAGGCAGCTACCAGCCCTGCCGTGTCTATCTGGTGGACTATAGCGGCCCAGGCCACCGCATCGGTTTCCGCGCCACCTACACCGGCTCGGGCACCTACACGGTATTCATTGACGACATGACCATCTCCAACGCTCCCAGCTGCGCCTATCTGCCTGGCAACGTCAGTGCCACGGTCGACAGCAATAGCGCCTCCCTCAGTTGGGCTGCCGCCACTGTGTCGGCTGGCTATCTCCTCTATCTCAACAACGACAGTACCTGGTACTATCCTTCCACCAACAGCTATAGCTTCAGTGGTCTAGAACCCAACACATTGTATTCGGGCTACCTCTACAACAACTGTACTGGCAACGACACCAGCGAGGGAGTATATTTCAGTTTCCGAACCAGCTGTGGCATGCCGGTCTTTCCTTTGGTCGAGACTATGGAGGGCTACGATGTCAGCTTCCCCAGCTGCTGGAACATCACCGAACCCAGCGGCAGCTATCCTTCCATCTCCAATGGACAGGGGTTGGATGGCAGCAGCGCCCTGAATATGGGCAGCAACAGCAGTACCGTCTCCATTGCTTCACCCTATCTGTATGCCCCCATCAACACCTTTGAGACCCGTTTCTGGGCCAAGAAGTCCTACAACTACTACACCGTCCATGTGGCCGTGGGCTACGTCACCAGCCTCGACTCCATAGCCAATGCCGTCATGCTGGACACCTTCGACATCACCGACAGCTGGGCCGAGTATTCGGTCAGTTTTGCCGACCTGCCCACAACCGACATGGGCTACATTGTCTACCGCAAGTTCTGTCCCAGTAGCAACTATTACGCTATCTATCTCGACAATATCACTATCCGTACCGTCCGCAACTGTCAGTTGCCATGGGGTTTCCATACCACCGGTACGGCTTCTGGCACCATGGACCTGTCTTGGAGCGACACCAATGCCAACGAGTGGGAAGTGGTCTACGGCCCCGTGGGCATGAATCCCGACACCGTGATGACCAACACCGTCACTTTCTATGACTCCTATGGCACAGTCTCAGGGTTGGCCGACTCGCTCACCTATGATTTCTACCTCCGCGCCAACTGTGGTGGCGAACAGAGTTACTGGGTAGGACCTGTCACCGCCCGTCCCAACCTGTATGTGATGGCGGCCAACCAGACCGACACCGTGCAGATGTGTGGTGGTACCATCACCGACGACGGTGGCCTGAGCGGCAACTATTCCAACAGCCAAACATCCTATCTGGTGGTTTATCCAACCGACAACACCCAGGCTGTGCGGCTGAGCGGCTATGCCAATATCTACTATAGCTCCTACTATGTGTCTCACTTGAAAATATATGATGGTGTAGGTACCTCTGGTCGTCAGCTCTGCGACATCACCACCGACGACAGCGTCAATGTGGCTTCTACCGAGGGTCCCCTTACCATCGAGTTCCAAACAGCTTCCTACAATAGCTCTGCTGGCTTTGCCCTGACGGTAAGTTGCTACGACCTGCCCTCCTGTCTCGACCCTTACGACGTAAGCGTGAGCGACATAGCCGGCGGCTCGGCCCAGGTGACATGGAACTACAGCACCACTGCCACCCCCGAGGGCTTCACCATCACCGTCACCGATACGGCTGCTGGCACATCCTCCAGCTACACTGTGGCCGACAGCGTGCGTAGTTTTTTGGTCAGCGGTTTGAACCAAACCACCACCTACTATGTTTCCGTCACCGCCAACTGCTCCGCCAGCGAGGTCAGCAACCCCGTGGGCCTTTATTTCACCACCATCTGCTTTGTTGGTGGCGAAGTCCATGTGGGTGACGGTACCAGCACCACGGCTAACTCTCCCTTGAACACCTACTACCGCTACAGTTTCAGCCAGATACTTTTCCAGGCCAGCGAGTTGAACAACCTCTTAGACACCGTCTTCGGTCTCAAGTTCACCTCCACCAGTGCCTCCTCTGGCAGCTTCGACATAGACATCTATATCGACACCACCTCTGCCAGCAGCCTCAGCGGCACCCCCATCGTCATGGATTCCACCAAGCGGGTCTATTCGGCCACACGTACCTTCCAGACGGGTGAAAACGAGTTCACCTTCGACACCCCCTGGGTCCGTCCCAACACCACCAGCAACATTGTCATCACCATCGATAACAACACGGGAACCTATTACAGCACTACCAATTGGCAGTCAACCAGCGGACTGACGGGCACCGTGCTGTATCAGTATAGCGATGGTACCAACATCGACCCCGCTTCCCCAACGTCCATCAGTTCCTCCAGCTCCCGCCCCAATGTGGTTTTCGTCTCCCCCTGTGGCGATGCCAGCTGCGTGGCTCCTAATGTCTCGGTTGCTGGTGCTGCGGCCAACAGCGTCACGCTGGCTTGGGTACCCGGTATGAGTGAAAGCAGCTGGACGGTGGAATACAAACCCGCCACCGACACCAGTTGGACGGTGGCAGAGAGTGCCACCACATCCCAGACCTCGGTGGTCACCGGCCTCAGTGCCAATGTGCTTTACGACTTCCGCGTGGGTAGCCTCTGCCCCGGCAGTGCCAATGTGCCCTACGGCCATGTCTCGGCCCGCACGGCATGTGCCACCATGTCTCGCAGCTCGCTGCCTTTGGTGGAGGGCTTTGAGGGCTATCAAACGGGCGACATGCCCAACTGCTGGATCCGCACTGCCACAGGCACCAGCGGCAGCGGCACCTTCCCCAGCTGCTACAACTACAGCAGCAATGCCCGCACTGGCAATGTCTACTTTGAGATGGAGGCCTCCAATGGCGGTACCGAAATCTTCGCACTGCCTGCGTTCGACACTATCGACGGTCTGGCTCTAGAGTTTTATATCGCCACTACTTCCTCCTATGCCCCCACGGTGCTGGAACTTGGTGTCCTGACCAACGACTCTGATTTCCAGCCAATCGACACTATCGATATTTCCGACTGCAACAGCCTCTACTCCTATGTCAAGAAAAATGTGCTCATCAGCTATAGCGGAAATGGCAACCGTGTGGCCTTCAGGGCTGTTAAGAGTGGCCGTTTCACTGTTTTCTTGGACGACTTTGTGCTCTATATTCCCAATGCCTGCGACTCGGTGCGCAACCTCCACATCGACTCCTTCGGCACCAACAGCGTTACCCTTTCTTGGACCGACACCGCTGCTGTGGGCAGTTATAAGCTATACATTGCCACCTCCAACGACGAGACAGCCGCTTTCGACTCTGTTGTCACCACCTCTACCAGTCACACCTTCACGGGTCTCACCGCCGCCACGGAATACTACATCTTTGTCCACTCCATTTGTCCTTTCGGCCTGAGCGATGCCAATATTACCCATTTCACCACCGCTTGCGACGTTGTTTCCACTTTCCCCTGGAGCGAGGACTTCGAGAACTTCGTGGCCAGCAGCTCTACCGGCTCTCCCATACAGCAGTGCTGGAGCCGTGGCAGTAGCAGCACTTACAGCTCCTATCCCTACCTTTATACCTACAACAACCACACCGAGGGCGGCAGCAACAGCATGTATATGTACCCCTACTATAACTGCTGGCTGGCTCTGCCAGAGATGCAAGGTCTGGACTCTCTGATATTGAAATTCTATATGTATGGACCCTATCCCTCCAGCTATACCTATCAGGCAGAGGTCGGCGTGCTGAGCAATCAGAACGACCAGTCGACCTTTGTCTCCCTCGACACGGTCACCTATACCGGCGACGGTAGCGAGTGGCAACGTATGCGTGTCGACCTCAGCGGAGCTCCCGACAGCTGTCGTTTCCTCTGCATCCGCACCGTTGGCTCTAGCTACAGCAGCTTCTATATCGATGACCTCTCGCTCAACTACAACAACGGCTGCGCCGAACTGAGCAACTTGGCCGTCAGTGCCGTAGGTATGACAACGGCCACCATCCAGTGGACCGACACCAGCAGCAATGGCAGCTACATTGTCTCTATTTCTACTACCAACGACTTGTCGTCGGCTTTCCTTACCGACACCGCCGCCACCACCAGCTATAGCTTCACCGGACTCTCTGCTGTCACCAGCTATTATGTCTGGGTGGTCAACAACTGCCCCAACGGCACCAGCGACTTGCTGTCAACCCATTTCTCCACCTTGGCTGCCGACCCCCACTTCCTGCCCTATTTCAACGACTTCGAAGACAGCACCAACACCTTCACCATCTATCAGCGCATCGGCTCCAACGGGTGGTATATCGGCAACGCCGTCAGCAATGGTGGCACCAACTGCATGTATGTCACCAACGACGGTGGCACCACCAATGCCTACACCAATACCAATCAGTCGATTTGTTTTGCCATGACTTATATACAGGTTCCTTACGACAGCTCCTATTCCATCAGCTATAACTGGCGTTGCCAGGGCGAGGGCAGCTACGACCTCATGCGCGTGGCCTTAGTCCCCGAAGACTATGACTTTACCACCTCCTTCTCTGCTGTCAACCGCTACAGCAACACCCTGCCCACTGGCTGGATAGCCCTCGACGGCGGCAAGCGCAATCTGCGCAACACATGGCAGTACGACCAGCACAGCGTCGACCTCCAAGCCGGCAACTACTACCTTACCATTGTCTGGACTAACGACGGTGCCATGGGCTCCAATCCCCCTGCCGCCATCGACAATATCAGCATGGAACTCATCACCTGTCCTTCCCCGACCAATCTTACCGCCAGCTCCTCTTCGGCCTCCACCATTGATGTCGACTGGGACGACGGCTCGGCCACTCGTTGGATAGTCGAATACGGTGTCTCTGGTTTCACCACCGGAATGGGCACCAGACTGCTGGCCACAAATAGTCATGTCACCCTTACGGGCTTGGCCCCCACCACTTCCTACGACATTTTTGTGCTGCCCATTTGCTCTGCCTCCGACACAGGCTTCGCATCCACGGTCACTTGCCTGACGGGATGCGACAGCATCGTCACCATCTTCCCCTGGGTGGAGGATTTCGAGAATGGTATTGCCTGCTGGTCTCAGAACTACCAGGTAGGCGATGTGGGCTGGACCACCGGACGCGGCGGCAATGCCTACGGCGGTATGTCAGGTGCTGCCACCGGCCAGTACAATGCCCGTTTCTCTGTCAATAGCTATTCGGGCTATACCACCACCCTTGTTTCGCCCATGCTCGACATCCAGAGCGACGACGAGGTGATGATGACCTTCTTCCATGCCCAGCCAGCATGGGGCACCGACCAAGACACCCTTGCCGTCCTCTACCGTGTGCATCCCGATTCTGCTTGGCACTATCTGGCATCGTGGAACACCAGCATTACCAACTGGCAGGCCGACACTGTCATGCTCCCCAACACCACTTCCACCTATCAGGTAGGCTTTAAGGCCCACAGTGGTTTCGGTTTGGGCATCTTGCTCGACAGCGTGGTGGTCTACGGCTCCGAGTCCTGCACTCGTCCTGTCTTCACCAACGCCAATGTCGAGGCCACTTCCATCACTGTCACATGGAACAGCCCTGCCAGCAGTTTCGATGTATCTGTCCGCACTCCCGACCAAGCATGGCCCGCGCCCACGCGTATCACGGCCCACACCTACACCTTCAGCAGCCTCGAACCCAACACCCGCTACGAATATCGTGTGCGGAGCATTTGTAGCGATACCGCCCTGTCCTTCTGGTCTACCAGCAACTGTGTCACCGATACGCTCCATTGCTATGTGGTGGAAGGTCTGAATGTCGTGGAGTCTGACTTCCAAGACGTTACCATCAACTGGAATGCCGATCCCAGTGGCAACTCCGTGGCCTACGTGGTCAGCATTTCCAACAGTGCCTTCAGCAGCTCCGACACGGTGTACGGCACCACCGTCACCATCAGCGGCTTGGAACCGGGTGTCACCTATGGTGTCGCCGTGCAGTCGATGTGTTCCGCCACTACCTATAGCGACTGGTGCGAGACCGTAAACTTCACCACCCCTGTCTGTACCCCGGTCTCTAATGTCACTGTCAGCGACATTACTGCCCATTCCGCTGTTGTCGACTGGACTGTCAATGGCGAGGAGTCCACTTGGGAGATTTCTTACGGTTACCAAGGATTCACCCAAGGCGGCGGCACCACCGTCACCGTCACCTCTCATCCCTACACCATCACTGGCTTGGAAGATGAGACCGACTACGATGTCTACATCAGGGCGGCATGCACCGAAGAGGTGAGCAGCATCTGGTCTACACAGTTCTCCTTCAGTACTCCTCGTGCCGTCGGCATAGCCGATGTTGTAGATGGGTTTGCATACAGCATCTATCCTAACCCCACCAGCGAAGCCACTACCATCTCGGTCAGCGGTGTCGAGGGCAAGGTCCAAATTTCTGTGGTCGACATCAATGGCCGCATGGTCAGTAGCGAGGTCATGGAATGCGCCGGCGACTGCAACAAGGAAATGCAGGTCGAAGGATTGTCACAAGGCACCTACTTTGTCCACATCACGAGCAACGAAATCAGCGTGGTCCGCAAATTAGTGGTCCGCTAGGCTTTTTCATTGCCGTTCTTATCACAAGGAGATACCCCTATGTAGGGTGTCTCCTTTTTTTCTTTGTTGATTGCGAAAAAATATGTATTTTTGCATCCAATTATCACTACACTTCATACAGTCTCTATGTATTATTATAAACACCTTTGCACGAATCTAACGGTTTTATTTTATGGGTCTTCATGCTAACAAAGAACGAAAAAGATGTTTTATAGAAATCACCTCGGGGTATTTATATGGTACTCAGTGGAGCCGCGGTGCTGTGACTGGTAATCGATACGCCTCAGGCGCCTCGGAGAGAACGGACCTCCTGTATAAGCCAATCGCGGACAATCATATTTAATTATGGGAACATCTAAAAAGACGAAAAATACAAATAATAAAAGATAGTTAATAATAATTATTGGCTGGTTCATAAGTTAATAGGTCCTTAATTCTTGATTAACTGAACTTGCATTATATTTAAAACAATTTCTTATCAACGTATCCTTTACACATAATATTCATGCGCAGTATACGATTATTCTTTTTATTGCTCCTGCTCTTGTGGCCCACGCAGCACCTGCTGGCTTGGGGCAAGACGGGCCATCGCGTCATCGCCCAAGTGGCCTACGACAATCTCACCCCTCGTGCGCGCCGCCAGGTCGACCGCATCCTCGGCAAACACGGCATAGTGTATTATTCCAACTGGGCCGACGAGATTAAAAGCGACACTATCTATCCCGACAGCTACGACTGGCATTACCAGGACTTCGACCCCGGCCTCTCCGACTCGGCCCTCGTCGCCTGCCTCACCCACTACCCTCAGGAAGGTGGCAACCTCTTCAGGGCCATGGACAGCCTGGTGGCTCTCCTGCACAACGACCCTTCCAATGCCGATGCGCTGCGCTTTGTCGTCCACCTCATGGGCGACCGCTTCTGTCCCATGCACACCGCCCACCTCGACGACCTTGGAGGCAACAGGGTCTTTCTGCAGTGGTTCAAGCAGCCCTACAACCTCCACCGTATCTGGGACGATGGCCTCATCGAGGCCTCCCGCTACAGCTATAGCGAGTATGCCGAATACCTTCAAGACCACTTCTCCGACCAGGCCCGCGCCATCCGGCGGATGACCGATGCCGACCTCCTGCGCCACAACTATGCCCTCACCAACGAGATATACGACTACTATGCCGACTGGGACGGCAACTGTTGGCACTACCTCTATCACTTCACCCCCAAGATGGAGTGGCAGCTCTATGCCAGCGGCATCCGCCTGGCCATGTTGCTTAACGATATTTACGGCTGACGATGAATAGGTTATTGCTCCTGCTAACGATGGCGATGTCGGCTTGCGCCATTTCTGCACAGTCCCTGCCCAGGGCTGCGGTGTTAGATTCAGGCTTGCTCTATCGGCAGGCCCAGTTCCCCTCCTGCCATGCGCCCACCCTCTGCCAAACCGCGGAAGGCGACTTGGTCGTGGCCTTCTTCGGTGGCTCCTACGAGGGCAATAAGGATGTCTGCATTTGGTCCTGCCGCAAGGACAAGGCGGCGCAGGCGTGGAGCCAGCCCCAGCGTATCGCCACGGGATGGGTGGACTCCGCCACGCAGCACCCTTGTTGGAATCCCGTGCTCTGCCGTGTGCCGGGCCAGAAAGGCGAGCTGATGCTCTTCTATAAGACGGGGGTCTATATCCCCGAATGGGTGGGCCATACCATGCGTTCGTCCGACGGTGGCCGCACATGGTCCGAACCCCAGACCCTCCCCAAAGGGTTGCTCGGGGCCATCAAGAACAAACCCCTCTCATTGGGCCGGCGGATGTTAGCCCCCTCCAGCGACGAGCCCGACTGGCAGCCTCATTTCGAGATTTCTATCAATCGCGGACTCCGTTGGCATCGGGTGGAGGTGCCGCGCGACACCACCATCAAGGCCATTCAGCCCGCCATCCTTACGCTGCCTGGCGACACCCTCCTGGCCTTGATGCGTACCAAAAATGGTTTCCTAGCCGAGACCTACAGTACCGACAAAGGACTCCATTGGACCCCCATGCACCTCACCGCTATCCCCAACAACAACTCCGGCATCGACGCCATGACCCTCTCCTCGGGATTGCATGCCATGGTCTACACCCCGCGAGGTCTCACTCCCGGCAGCCAGTTCGGCCCCCGCACTCCGTTGGTGTTGGCCCTTTCTGCCGATGGCCGCCAGTGGCACGATGTGCTCACCCTCGAAGACGGCGACGGCGAGTACTCCTATCCCAGCATCATCCAGGCCGACGACGGCACCCTCCACATCGTCTACACCTACCGCCGCACCCACATCAAGCACGTCCACGTTCAGCTGTCAGCCAATAACTAGCAACCTCATGTAACTGCTGTGTGGCTTGGGGAATTACAAATTCCCCTACTCAATTGTGGCGGATTGCAAATCCGCCACAACGGAAGGCTATGTGCCACCCAGCAACGAGACATCCTTTGTTGTTGGGCAGGATTTGCAATCCTGCCCAATTGAGTATAAGGATTTGCAATCATTAGCGGTTGAAAGATTCTTAACCAGATGAAATACGATTG
>CAMVMF010000037.1 GCA_947168515.1 uncultured Bacteroidales bacterium | reverse complement strand
CATGGCTTGGGACAACAAGGGAGAAAACAAGGATGCCACCTTCAAGGAGCAGATGTTAGCCAAGGTGCGCAATGCCCTCATCGAGAGGCAAGAGGCCTTGTTCAAGGACATCGACCAGCGTACCGAAACGTGGGTGCCCATAAAGGAGGAGGACGGAACAGCCATCACTTTCGCACAGAATTTCAAGGAGCATGGCGGCATTTTCATCTACCTTGAAAGCGAGTTGGAGCTTGCCGAGTGCCTCAAGCAGTTGGTGCCAGAAAACGGCTGGGAACCGCTGTGGTGTACCCAACCGGAGATGCAGGAATTGCTGAGCAAATACAACATCCCGTTTACGGAAAGCAAGGAGCGCGAACCCAAACAGAAGCTTGTCAGCTTGACAGGTTGCGAGTGCCTTGTGGCGCAAACTGGCAGCATCGTCCTTACCGATGCATTGACCACGACGCGAGAGGCCTACGCCATCCCTGACATCCTCCTCGTGTATGCTACCACCGAGCAAATCGTGCCGGGCATGAGGACGGCGTTCCAAACCATGAAAAGGAAATACGCCAAGAACAGGCCTTCGCAAATGACCATCATCACGGGGCCGAGTCGCAGCACCGACATTGAGCAGACTTTGGTCATCGGGGCCAGCGGCATCCGCCAAGTGGCGGTGTTTTTGGTGGATGAGGAGTGAGCGTTTTGGATTGTGCAGGGACTTACGTCGCCTGCTTACTGATATGTCGTCCCTCCGTGACTTTGTTTCGGCACGCGGGAACCCAGAAGGGGTGATACGACATCAGGCAGGCGGTGTGAACCCCTGCCGACAAAAAAAGGCGCAAAATGCCCTCGACAAATGAAATTTTCAAAATAAAGCGGAAATAATTTGTTTGAAATAATTTAATTTGTATTTTTGCAGCGGTTATCATCAAATTGGTTATAAGATGAAAAGAACTTTACTACTGCTTTGCTTGCCCTTCGTGGTATTGTTTTTCTCCTGCTCGACCGACATCGACCTTTACGCCGAATATAAGGAAGTGCCCATCGTTTACGGTCTCCTCGATGCCACCGCTGACACCAACTATATCAAGATTACCCGCGCTTTTTTTGTGGAGGATGATGCCTATCAGGTGGCACTCAACCCCGATTCGAGCAACTACGCGGGCAAATTAGATGTGCGCCTCGTTGAATATTGCAACGGCGACAGCGTCCGTGAAATCATTCTCGACACCATCACACTCCACGGCAAGCAACAGGGCACTTTCTATTCGCCCAACCAGAAATTGTATTACACCACTGAGCCGTTGGGCTGGAACGAGAAAGGCAAGATTTACAGCTATTTGCTGAGAATCGTCCTGCCCAATGGGATCATCAGCACCAAAGCCTTCATGGTGGGTTCCGCCTCCTTTGGTACGCAAAGTCTTGCCGTGAATTTCTCTCAGCAGTATTTCGGGATTCCGCGCAAATTCCTGTTCTATCCCGCCGACAATGCGGCCTTTTACGATGTCAGCATGTCGTTCACTTTCTTGGAGCAGCGCACGCCCGACGGTGATTCGGTGTTGCGCTCCTTCTCTTGGAAAATCGGCACCTTTGGCAACGACTTTTTCTATCTCAACTCTGATGGCGATTACTATGTTTTCCCTTATTTGCCTGAGATTTTTTATGCCCAACTTAGGGAATTTCTCGGTGCCGACACTGCCGTTGAAGGGCTGAAACGCTACATTGGCGACTATCCCGTTGAGGTTACCATTGCGGCAGGTGGGGAGAAACTGCGGCAATATGTTTATAACAATAGCGACCCCAACGGATTTACACCCGGCGACAATGAATTTTCCCTCATCGACGGTGGCTATGGCGTGTTCTCGTCGCGGATGACGGTGAGGCAAAAAGTCCGGCTTGGTGGTGAAACCGTCCCCGAATTGGTGATGAATCCCTATTGGGGTTTCAAGTTTATTGGTGGTCAATAATGTCCTTATTTCAAGGTGTCAATAATCGCCTCAATCGAAACGCCTTCGGCCTCGGCGGTGTAGTTGCGGATGATGCGGTGGCGCAAAATCGGGACGGCCACGCGCTGCACGTCCTCAATGTCGGGGGAGTATTTGCCCGTCAGTAGGGCATTGGCCTTCGCGCCAATGATGAGGTATTGCGAGGCACGCGGACCGGCACCCCAACTCAAATAACGGTTGGCCCAATCGTGGGCTTTCGCGGTGTGCGGACGGGTCTTCGCGACCAAATTCACTGCATATTCATACACATTGTCGGGCACTGGCACGCGGCGCACCAATTGCTGGAAATACATGATTTCTTCAGGTGAAAGCACTGCATTCACTTCAGTGACCTTGCCCACAGTGGTGCTCTTTACGATGTCGATTTCCTCCTCATACGACGGATAGTCGAGCAAAAGGTTGAACATGAATCGGTCCAATTGGGCCTCGGGTAGGGGATAGGTGCCTTCCTGCTCGATGGGGTTTTGCGTGGCAAGGACGAAAAACGGCTCTTGCAACTTGTAGGTCTTGCCCGAAACGGTGATGCACTTCTCCTGCATGGCTTCCAAAAGGGCGGCCTGCGTCTTGGGCGGTGTGCGGTTGATTTCGTCAGCGAGGACGATGTTGGCGAAAACGGGGCCTTTGATGAACTTGAACTGCCGCGACTCGTCTAGAATCTCAGTTCCTACGATGTCGGAGGGCATCAGGTCGGGGGTGAACTGGATGCGGCTGAAACTCAACCCCAAGGCTTTGCCTATGGTGTTGACCAACAATGTTTTGGCAAGTCCAGGTACGCCAACAAGCAATACATGGCCTTGGCAGAAGATGGACAGGATGGTGTTGTGGATGATGTCATGCTGTCCGACGATGACTTTTCCGATTTCCTTGCGGAGGGTTTCATATTTCTCGACCAATGCCTTGGCACCGTCGACGTCTGAAGCGAAGTTTGTCATTATTGAATGTTCCAATCGTAATAAAAATCGTTATTCTTATAGTTTTCGTCCAAGCGGATGTAGGCTTTGGCGGCCTTGTCCTTCACCCATTTGCCGATGGCCTCTTGGCGTTTTTGCCCCAATGCCCAGTTTTGGATGAGGTTGTAGTCGTCCTTGAGGTTGGCTTGGTGTGCTTCGGTCTTGCGTTTGACCATGACGAGGCGGAACGCATCGTTGTTCTCGTTGGTGGTCATGGGCAAGGGGTCGCTCACTTCGCCGACATTGAGGCGGCTGATGACGAAAGCGAGGTTTTTGTATTCGGGATAGCTGCCTTCCAACTCTTGCAAGTCCTGAAGGCTGAGCCAGTTGCCTCCCGATACTGCATTGGTGAGGTAGCCTCCGTTGCTCTTCGAGTCGTCGTCGCTGAATTTCTTGCAGGCTTCCTCAAAGGTCATGTCGCCGTTGCGAATGAGCTGGGCTACAGAATCGAGTTGGTTTTGGGCCTTTTCGAGGGCTTCGACGGGCACCTTGGCTGTGAGCAGGATATGTCGGCAGTTGATGGTTTCGCCACGACGCTCGATGAGTTGGATGATGTGGAAGCCAAATTCAGTCTCTACCACGTCGGAGATTTCGCCGTCGCGGAGGTTGAAGGCCACGTTCTCGAACTCGGTGGCATAAACACCCTTTCCGGCAAAGCCGAGCTCGCCGCCTTGACGCGCCGAGCCTGGGTCTTCGGAATAAAGCACGGCCATAGTGGAGAAGCTGCTCTCGCCTTCGAGGATGCGCTTGCGGATTTGGTAGAGGCGGTCTTTCACCTGCAACTTTTCGTCGATGCTGACGGGCGGACGCTTCACGATTTGCACGATTTCATAGCTCGGGCTGATGGTCGGTAGGCTGTCTTTCGGGATGTCGTGGAAAAAGTCTTTCACCTCTTTGGGCGTGACCGTTACGTTTTGCATGATTTTGGCCTGCACCTGCTCTTGCAGCATCTGGTCTCTTCGGGCTTGTCGCACTTCGTCTTTGATTTCAGCCATCGATTTGCCAAACTGCTCCTCTAATTTTTCTTGTGAGCCGATTCTGGCGATAAAATAGCGGATGCGTTGCTCCATGTCGGCCTCCACTTGATCATCGGTGACGGTGATGCTGTCCATTTCGGCTTGGTTGAGCATTAGTTTCTGAAGAAGAAGGTCTTCCAAAATGCGACTCCTGATTTCCTTCCCCGTGCCTGCGGCCAAACCTTGCACACGGTATTGGATGTATTGGTTCTCGATGTCGGATTGCAGGATAATGTTCTTCCCGACCACGGCCACCACCTTGTCAATCACTTGAGGCTGACGGTTTTGCGCCATCATTGGCAAGGCCAAAAACATGAGTGCTATGATAATCCAGTTTCTTTTCATCAATTCAAAATTCCAAGAGTTAAAATTTAAGATTCAAAATTCAAAGATTCGGTAGGTCGTTGATCCTGTGGTCGTTGAGCCTGCCGAAACGACATTCTATTGGTCAGCATTATATAAAGTCGGCGAACCCACATACACTTCAAACGCCCGTTCCTTTTTCGCCTTTTCATAGAGGGCGGTCTTCATCTTGTCGAGCAGGGCTTGCTTGCGTTGGGCAAGGATGACGCTCTTGATGTTATCGCTCACCATCTCCACGGGCGAGGTGCTTTCTTCAAGAAGGTAGGCCACAAAACGCACCATGTAGGTATATTCGTTCATGTCGAAGCAGACGAACTTGTTCTTTTTCAGGAAACTTTCGGCATTGAAAATCTCGATGGGAACGATGTTCGTCAGGTCGTCCAAGCGCATCCAGTGGTCCACATCCAAATAGCTTTTTACGGCGTAGTAAGTGGCCTGAATGTCAATGTTTTGCAGCATCAATGTGTCAGGGTCGCCCATCAGGGTTTGGAAAAGTTCCTTTTGGTCGCTGCCTTCTTCAAGGATGACGTAGGCCACCCGCACCATCGTATTGCGCAGTTGGAAATCCTCTTTGTTCTGCTCGTAGTATTCGGAAATCTCGTTTTCGCTGACGACGGTGTCCAACTTTTGGTTGATGATGTGGCTTTCGTAGGCATAAACGACAAGCGAGTTTCGGTATTCCTCCAATTGCTTCGTGAGGTCAAGTTCTTCCTTGCTCAGGTTGGTTTCGGCCTGATGCACAAGCACTTGCTTCTTGATCCACGAATCGATGAAAGAGCTGGCGCGTTGGATGCTGTCCATGATGGACGCTCCCTCTGGCACGATGCCTTTCAGGTCGGATTCATAGAGATACTTGCCGTAACACTCGGCCACCACCACTTCCTTCGAGTTTTTCTGGAAATAGTGGCAGCCTGTGAGCAGCAAAAGGGAGACAACACCGATAAGAACGCTTAGTCTGCTCATTTATACATGTTTCTGACCTTCTCCAACACGCTCTCGTTGATTTTTACGGGATATTTTTCCTTCAGCGACTTCACCCAATTTTGCTCCAATTCCACCTGATAGTCGGAAGTGACGAGGCCACGGGATTCCTTGAGGGTCTTTTGTTCGGGCTTGCGCACTTCGCGGATGCACACGATGGTGGTCGACTGGTCGACGGTGGAGGGGATTTCGTTTCTCACACCCACCTTCCATTCGGTTTGGTCGACATATTGGTTGTCGCCTCTTTGATAGTAGCCCTTGCGCACGAAGGCATAGCCGATGGAATCGCGTTGGATGGCGCTTCTCAGGCTGTCAAGTTCGACACCTTTGTCTAAAAGGGCCTTCACCTTGGGCAGCGATTCGGGGCGCGTAACGGTGATGACGGTGGCGTAGGCGCGGTCGCCCCACATGTATTTGGAGGCGTTGCGCTTGTGGAACTCGGCGAGGCCGACGGTGTCTTTCACGGCCTTGTTCCACACTTCGCGGTCCATGAGGTCGAAGAGCAGGATGCCGTCCTTGTATTCTTGAACCAAAGCCTTGAACTCGGGATATTTGTCCTCCAAATGGGCGTCGGCGTAGTTCATGGCCGTTTCGTTGGAGAAACTCTCGTAAAGCTGGTAGGCGTAGGTGGCTGGAGTGACGTATTTCTGTGTGGTCATGTTGGCCTTGATGTAGGTCACGAAGTCGCTCACCTTGGTAGGGTTGTTCTCCAAGCTGAACAGGGTGGCGTTCATGTCCACGTTGGCGGCGGGTTCGTAGGCGTTGCGGAGGATGCTGCTGTCGATGGTGGCTAAGAATGCCTCAAGGTTCTTGTCGTTCTGCTTGAACTTGTATTCGCTTTTCACTTGCCTGAGCACCAGTTCTTCCGACTTCTTGGAGCGCATGTCCTTCTCGATGCGCTCGCTCAAGCCCTTGCTTTCCTTATCGAACGAGCTAACGCCCGATGTGCTCAGCAGTTTGATGATGTGGAAACCGTAATTGGTGCGGACAGGTTTCGCTATTTCATCAACTTTCAGCGACTTGCACACTTCGATAAATTCAGGCACGATGCGGCTCACAGTGAAGCTGCTCAATGCGCCATTGCGGGCGATAGTGCCTTTGTCATCGGTGTATTGTTTCACCATTTCGTTCCAGTTCTTGCCGTTTTGGGCCATCAGTTCTTTATAAATGTTGTCGGCCTTCTGCTTCGTGGCGGCTACATCTTCGGCGGGAGCGTCGAAGGGCAGTTGCAGGAAGATGTGCGCGGCTTGGACGCTTCCGAGGGCATCGGTGATGCTGACGACCTTGATGAGGTGGTAGCCGAAATCGCTGCGCACTGGCATGGAGATTTCGCCTTCCTTGGTGTTGTAGGCACCTGTCTCAAAAGGATATACCATGTCGAAAACGGTGAAATAGCCGAGGTCGCCGTGGTTGCCCGGACGGGCTGGGTTTTGGTCGGTGGCTTTCATGCCTTTGGCCGAGGGGTCGTCGGAATATTGGTCGGCCAATGCGCCGAAGTCCGCGCCTTTGGCAAGGGCTTTCTTGCGGATGTCCATAGCCTTGTTGTAGGCCTTCAGGGTGTCCGACGGCAGGGCGTTCTTGTCGCAGCGTATGAGGATGTGCGAGGCGCGTATATCCTTGAGTTTGCGCTGATAAGCCTCTTCAATCAGTTCGTCGGTGATGTCGTCGCTGCTCATGAAAGGCTTGGCCAATTGCTTGCGGTAGCCGGCCAGTTCCTTCTTGAACTTCGCGCTGGTGTCCAATTGCAGCCGCTCGGCCTCCATCACCTTCATGCGGAAGGTGGTGAAGAGTTCGAGATAGTCGTCGACGGACTTCTTCTCAATGACATCGCTCTTGAGGTTGTTCTTGTAGTAAACATCGGTGAAATCCTTCACGGTGATGCTCTGGTCGCCGATGGTCATCAGCACTTCCTTGTCGGTTTTCGACTGTGCCTGGGCGAAAAAGGCTGGCATGATAAGTGATGCCAACACAAACATTTTCAAAAAGTTACGGTTTTTCATTCTTGATATTAGTTGTTTGTTCATTATTCCAATAACGCAAAACGGTGGATTTTATTTCAATCCGCCGTCCACTTCCAATCCGTTGGCCAATACGCTGATGTCGTTGACTTGGATGGCCTCAAAAACAGTTTTCACCTGCTCGATTTGGCCGAGATGGAGCATCAATCGCTTGTCGGGACGCTTCTCAATCAAGCCTTCGGGAATCTTGTTTTTCAGCAGACCGAGTACTGTGTTGAGCATGGTGTCGGTGCCGAAACCCGCGTCGATGCTTACCAATAAGTCGCTGCCAATCAGTTCGATAATGGTGAGGTTGGCGGAGATGTCCTTCTTGACGAAACCCAAATTAAGCGGATAGGTCACGCGGACGGTCTTTGAATCCACGGTAGAAAATGAAATCTGTTGGTTAGTCTTTTCTTGCAGTATCGACTGTAGTTCGGGAAAAGTAATTGATGCTTTCATGTCAACTTCTCTTGCTATAATTAGGTGCCTCTTGGGTAATGGTCACGTCATGCGGATGGCTTTCGAGGATGCCTGAATTGGTGATGCGGATGAACTTGGCCTTCTTGAGTTCCTCAATGGTGTGCGAGCCGGTGTAGCCCATGCCCGAGCGCAAGCCGCCAACCATCTGATAGACCACTTCGGAAAGCGTGCCTTTGTAAGGAACACGCCCCGCGATGCCTTCGGGAACGAGTTTCTTCGCGTCTTCCACGTTGTCTTGGAAGTAACGGTCCTTCGAGCCTTGTTGCATGGCTTCGAGCGACCCCATGCCCCTGTAAGTCTTGAACTTGCGGCCTTCGTAAATAATCGTGTCGCCCGGCGATTCATCCACGCCAGCGAAGAGCGAACCCGCCATGATGGACGAGGCACCAGCGGCCAAGGCTTTCACGATGTCGCCCGTGTAGCGGATGCCGCCGTCGGCGATGAGTGGGATGCCCGTGCCTTCCAAGGCTTTGGCCACATCCATAACCGCCGTGAGCTGCGGCACACCGATGCCAGCCACCACGCGCGTAGTGCAGATGGAGCCAGGGCCAATGCCCACCTTGATAGCGTCGGCACCTGCCTCGGCCAAGGCTTTGGCGGCCTCGGCGGTGGCGATGTTACCCGCAACGATGTCTATTTCGGGATAGTTGTTTTTCAGGTTGCGCACCATGTCAATCACGCCCTGCGAATGGCCATGTGCCGTGTCGACGACCAAAGCGTCAACGCCTGCATCCACCAAGGCGGCAGCGCGTTCGAGGGTGTTGGCGGCAATGCCCACGGCGGCGGCCACGCGCAAACGACCGCGCGAGTCCTTGCAGGCGTTGGGGCGCGCCTTCACCTTAATTATATCTTTATAAGTGATGAGGCCGACGAGGCGGTTGTCCTTGTCGACCACTGGCAGTTTCTCGATTTTGTATTGTTGGAGGATGTCGGCGGCCTTCTCGAAAGAAACCTCGGTGGTGGTGATGAGGTTTTCCTTGGTCATCACCTCGGCGACGGGGCGTTCCAAGCCGCGCTCGAAGCGCAGGTCGCGGTTGGTGACGATGCCGACCAACACATTGTGGCTGTCCACCACGGGGATGCCTCCGATGTGGTATTCGCTCATCAGGTCGAGGGCGTCTTTCACGGTGGCGTCAACATGGATGGTCACCGGGTCGCTGATCATGCCGTTTTCGGCGCGTTTCACCTTGCGCACTTCGGCGGCCTGCTTGCCGATGGTCATGTTCTTGTGCAGCACGCCGATGCCGCCTTCTTGGGCGATGGCGATGGCCATGCGGCTCTCCGTGACGGTGTCCATACCGGCGGAGACCACGGGGATGTTGAGGTCGATGCGGCGCGAGAACTTGGTTTTCAGGCTCGTTTCGCGGGGGAGGACATTACTATAGGAAGGGACCAGAAGAACATCGTCGTAGGTCAGGCCTTCACCAACAAATTTTTCGTTATCAAGTGCCATGGCGTTTAGGTTTTAATTAATCTGCAAAGGTACACTTTTTTTCGATAGGGTAGGAGGTGTTGGCCTAAAAAATGGCAAAAGTGGTTAAATCAGGATGTATTATCCTTCCATCTGTAAGTCCAAAAAATGACAAAAAAGACAAACATTTTGCGATTTTTGACATTTTCGGCAAAACAAAAAGTGAGATTTTTGACAAAAGAGAGAAAACGGGGTGCAATACTTGCCGTTTTAAATGACCATGTTTTTGTAGTTTTATCCAGAGGTTTGTGAGCATAAGAAGTAATCCCCAAAGAGATATTTACCGCCAAACTTTGAATTTTTTGGCAAGTTTGGCTTAACCTTCCTCGCTGTTCTCAACAAATAAGTTGTTTATTGTTAGTACTTTAACAAAATCATCACTATGTTCACCTTGAGCCAATCCCTTGGTGGTTATGAGGACAGTCCGAATGGCTTTTGAAGTCTTGGTTTCAGCCTGGAAGGCCTTGATTCGGTTTCTAAGTTTTAGGCTCTCTTCTGCATCCTGGCTGTATTCATAGCGGGAGTATTTCATCTCGCAAATATCAATAACGCCATCGGCGCGGTCTATGATCATGTCAATCTGCGCCCCCGGGGTGGACTTGCGGCTACGCCAAGAATAGTAAGAGGTGAGGATGGTGTCCAAGCGCAGGGATTGTATGATTTCCCAAATGTGATACATGCATAGGCGTTCAAAAGCCAGTCCATACCAAGTGTTTTGGCCAGGTGTGTTGAGGGTGTGCCTCCAATAAGCGCGGTCGGTGATGGTTTCGGAGGCGCAGAAAGTCTGGTAGAAGATGGTGAAGAAATCAATCAGTCTGTAGATGATATGAACCCCGAAAGTTGAACAAAAAACTTTCGGGGTTTTATTATGTCACAAAAGAGGAACAAATACACATCCGAAACGAGGTGTATAAGCTTTGCAGCAATGAGGAAATAAAACTAAACCTTCAAAAATGAAAATACCATAAACGAGCCATCACTTTTCTGTGGTGGCTTTGTTTTTTGTGTTGGGTTACTTCAGGATTCTTGTTGTTTTTCGGAAAATGTGTATTTTTGCAAGCGGAAATCATAGAAAGGAGAAAAGGCTATGGCAAAACCGATAGAAGCAACACCAGTGTTGGAAGGCTCAGATGCTCTCGCTTTCTTTGCTGAAATGGAAAAGAACGAGAAAGCGTCGGAAGAGGAAAGAAAGCGTATAAAGGCTGATGCCAACTTTTTTCGAACTATGTTTCATTATGATTTGACGCAACTGCTTTGACAGCAGGCCAACAAGAAGAACGTCCAAAGCCTTGAAGACTACATCCGAAACGGGGTGTTCAAGCTTTGCAGCGATGAGGAAATCAAGTTGCGGCGGTAAGGCTTTTTTCAACACGAATGTCCATGAATGATTCACGAATCTCCAGAAATGAATTTTTGAAAGATTTGTGGCAAATTGGTGGCAATTCGTATTTTCTAAAAACAGGCCTCTGCCGTTTTTCGGAAAATGTGTATTTTTGCGGCTGAATTAGGTAGAAAATTTTGCAAAAATATTCTACTTGGAAAGTTGTCAATCAATGTGTATTGCAGAAAACATCAGAAATCGAATCAAGCGTGATAAAGCGGGAACGGTATATTTCATTTCCGACTTCGCACAGCATGGTAACGATGTGTTTATCAGTCGTTTACTTTCTGAGTGTGTCGATGATGGATTGCTGCTACGCATCGCCAATGGCATCTATTACAAACCGATTGAAACGAAATTTGGCGTGTTGTATCCTTCGGTTGAGGAGCTGGTCAAGGCGATAGCACGGCGCGACAATGCACAAATACTGCCCACTGGCGCAACGGCGGAGAATCGCTTGGGCTTGTCAACACAAGTGCCAACCCGTTATGTCTACCTGACCTCTGGCTCTGCACGAAAAATAGTGTTGCGAGGGCAAACCATCACACTGAAAAGAAGCGTTCCCCGCAATTTCGCTTGCAAAAACGCTTTTATGGCGACATTGATACAAGCTCTGAAATCCATCGGCAAGGATAACGTAACCGAGGAACACAAGCAAACGATAGCAGCATTGTTGAAAAAGCACCTCGACAAGAGTACCTTTATTGACGATTTGAAAACCGCTCCCATTTGGGTAAGAAAACTCATTTCTGAAATCATCAAGCAGAACGAAAATGAATTGGCTTGAACATAATATCGAAGAAAGGAAAGTGATGCTTCAACAAGTCGCCGACAGCATCCATCTTCCCGACTATGCTGTTGAAAAAGACTGGTGGGTGACGATGGCGTTGAAAGCTTTGTTTGAAACAGATTGCGCACCATATTTGGAGAAAAAGCCCTCTCTGATAGGGTTTTGTACGAGAAGATCGTGGAACACAGACGGAAATTCTATCATGTCTCGTATGCCGATTACGACAAGAACTACCCGCCATACATCGCCATAGTTCCGCCCGATTCATGTTTGGCGGCGTGGAGGCTGGATTATCAGGATTTGCAACAGCATTTTATACACGGCCATTCGCTGAACTTTGATGATTTGCTGAAACGGATGGAAATATTGCAACAACGATTACGGAAAACAGAGTGAACAAGTAAATATACACCATACAAATTCAATTGCCATGAAAAAGATTATCACCAACTTACTTGCCCTTTTGGGATTGGCCACCGCTTGCGGCCATCAAAGTTATGAAAATGCTGAGGTCAACACGTTTGCTGAACGCATCAAAAGCCCCGACGTCGTTTTGCTCGACGTGAGAACCGCCGAGGAGTTTGGCGAAGGCCACCTCACGAATGCCCTCAACATCGATGTCAAAGAGGAAGGCTTTGTCGAAAAGGCGAAGTCGACCCTGCCGACTGACAAGACCATTGCCGTGTATTGCAGAGGCGGAAAACGCTCAGCCAATGCCGCCGCAATGCTTGCCGAAGAAGGTTTCAAGGTCGTGAATCTTGTAGGCGGCATTACGGCTTGGAAGAACGCGGAGATGCCGATGGCTATGGCCGAAGATGCTTACGAAGTGGACACCTTCACTACCCAAAGCGGCAAGACGATGAAGTTCCACGCCTTGGTTCACGCCAGCATCCGAATCGAATACGACGGCAAGGAAATCCAGATTGACCCTGTGGCGAAGTTAGGGGAGAAGACCATCAACTACGCCGCCATGCCCAAAGCGGACTACATCTTTATCACCCATGAACACCACGACCATTTCGACACGACGGCCATCAAAATGCTGACGGGCGACAATACCCAAATGATTACGAACCAACGCTGCGCCGAAATGCTTGGCTACGGCACCGTTATGGTCAACGGCGACACGCTCCAAATTGCCGACGACTTCACCGTTGAGGCCGTTCCCGCCTACAACACCACCGAAGGGCATCTGCAATTCCACCCCAAGGGGAGGGACGACGGCTTCATTCTCACCCTCGATGGCTTGAGAATCTACATCGCCGGCGACACAGAAGACATCCCAGAAATGGCTGAAATCAAAGACATCGACGTTGCTTTCATGCCTTGCAACCAGCCATACACCATGACCCCCGAGCAACTCATCAACGCGGCTCGGATGGTCAAGCCGAAAGTGCTGTTCCCTTACCACTACGGCCAGACGGATGTGAGCGGCATCCCCTCACAATTGGAAGCCGATGGGGTAGAGGTGAGGATTAGGCATTATGAATGATTTTTTGCGGCATAGATGAAATAACGATTGTGATGGCAAACAATACAGAATATCAGCGTATTATCGAAAAGTTTCAGCTGGAGCCACATCCTGAAGGCGGCTACTACCGTCAGCTGTTCGGCAATGACGACACAGGCAAAAAGGATATTTCCACTATCTATTACATGCTTACAGGCAACGACATGTCGGCTTTCCATAGGTTACACGGCGTGACGGAGATTTGGTATTATCATGCAGGCGAATTGCTTAACCTCTACGTCATTGATACCGAAGGGAATTTGGTCGTTCACAACCTGTCGCCCGACGGTGAAATGCAGGTGGTAATCCATCCAGAGCAATGGTTTGCAGCGGAAATCCCCTCGAAAGAGGGATTCTGTTTGGTGGGTTGTGCAGTGGCGCCTGCCTTCACCTTTGAGAACTTCGAGCTTGGATGCAAAGAGACACTATTACAGCAGTTTCCAAAATATGCAGAATTAATCGGGAGATTATGTTCGGAATAAACAATAGCCTCGCCGGTTTTCCAGCGAGGCTATCGGTTTTTGTGGAGATGGAGGGAGTCGAACCCTCGTCCAAACAAGGAACCCCCATGGTTTCTACATGCTTATTCCGCTGTTGGTTTTCGTGCCGTGCAAGGGAACGAACGCCCTAAACGCGACCTTATCTCCTAGGGCTTCGCCTTGCTGTCGGAGCGCCGACAAGGCTATCCCGAAATTGCTTAGCACCCCGGGCTCAGGCCGGAATCAGGAATCTCCACCTGCGGGATGTCTCGTCCCCTCACCTTGTGATGGGATTAAGCCAGTGATCTACTGTGCTTCAATCAGGCAGCGAGAGCGTAGTTGTTTTCGCCAATTACTTTTTTGCAGTCAAGATTTACGAGCGTCACTGCGAGGCTCGACATGCTTACATGACAATTCATCTTGCTGTCAAAACCATACATCCCCTTTTTAGTTGAGAGTTGAGTGTGTAGAGTTTAGAGTTGCAGGGCTGTCACATCGTGGAAGCCGCACAAATTGTTTAGTTGACAGTTAAGGTTGTCATCCTCAAAGAACGGACTGCAAAAGTACACCTATTTTCGATACCCCGCAAGTGGAGAAACGAAAAAAGTTTAGGTTCCTGAGTTTGTCGAAGGACCGAGTCTTTTCGCAAGGTTGTTTCGACAGGCTCAACGACCGTAACTAATGCAGCGGGTTCCCAAACCGCACCACATCCTCCTCGGTAATGTTGCTGCCGCAAAGAATCACGAGACGTTCCACGATGTTGCGCAACTCGCGGATGTTGCCAGTCCATTGGTATTGCTTCAGAGCTTCCACCGCCTCTGGTTCAAGATTCGGAACGGGTTTGCCCATGTCTTGCGCAATGATTTCCAAGAAGTTGCCGACCAACAGCGGAATGTCGTCCTTCCGCTCGCGCAGCGGTGGCACTTGGATAACGATGACACTCAGGCGGTGGTAGAGGTCCTCGCGAAAGTTGCCTTTCTCGATTTCGGTTTTCAGGTTCTTGTTGGTGGCCGCCAAAATCCTGACATCGACAGGAATCTCTTTTTCGCTGCCTACGCGGGTGATTTTGTTTTCCTGCAATGCCCGCAAAACTTTGGCCTGTGCCGAAAGGCTCATGTCGCCGATTTCGTCCAAGAAAAGGGTGCCGCCGTCGGCCAACTCAAAGTCGCCCTTGCGCTGCTTGATGGCGGAGGTGAATGCCCCTTTTTCGTGACCAAACAACTGGCTTTCAATTAATTCTGAAGGAATGGCGGCGCAGTTCACTTCGATGAACGGGCCGCTGCTTCTTGCACTGAGGTCGTGCAGTTGTCGGGCGACGAGTTCCTTGCCCGTGCCGTTCTCGCCCGTGATGAGCACACGCGCATTGGTGGGCGCGACCTTTTCAATCATGTCTTTCACCGCCATCATCGGCTCTGATTCGCCAATCATTTGGTGCTGGATTTTCACGGCTTTTTTCAGCACCTTGTTTTCGGTGGCCAAGTTCTTCTTGTCCAAGGCGTTGCGCAAGGTGATGAGCAGTCGGTTGAGGTCGGGGGGCTTGGGGATGAAGTCGAAAGCGCCTTTCTTGATGGCCTCGACCGCCGTTTCGATGGTGCCGTGGCCCGAAAGCATGATGACCGGCACATCCGACTCTTTTCTGATGGCTTCAAGCACCTCAATGCCGTCCATTTCGGGCATTTTTATGTCGCAGAAAATTGCGTCAAAGTCTTGTTCCTTAATATGTTGCAGTGCTTCCATGCCTGTCGCGGCATCGTCCACTTGGTAACTTTCGTTTTCGAGGATGTCGCGCAACACGCGGCGGATGGGAGCCTCGTCGTCGATGATGAGTATTCTTGGCATTGTGTTTAATTTTGCGCAAAGATAGCGTATTTTGACGCAAAATTGCTACTTTTGCCTTCAAATTGAATCAAAATGAAGAAAATCTCCCTGTTTTTCGGTTTGCTGATTTTCGTGCAAACCATGCTTTTTGCTCAAGACACGCTTCCCGCGCCGACTTCCTATCGGGTCAACAAAGTGTCTTTCAATATGATACGAGTCGAGAAGGGTGGCTTTTGGATGGGCGCCCAGCACAAGGACACCGCCGAGTTCAATTACGACCGCTATTCGCAAACGGACGAGTTGCCCGTGCATTATGTGACGATGCACGAGGATTTTTACATCGGGCAAACCGAGGTGACGCAAAAACTTTGGAAAGCCGTAATGGGCTATAATCCAAGCAAGTACAAGTGTCCGAAACGCCCTGTGACCAACGTCGATTATTTTGAGGTGCAGGAGTTTCTGCGGCGTATTGACAGCATCACGGGGATGCACTTCCGCCTGCCCACCGAGGAGGAATGGGAATATGCGGCTCGTGGCGGAAAAAACTCTCGAGGCTATGTTTACAGCGGCGGCAAAGTGGTGGAGCGGGTGGCATGGTTCAACGAAAACGCCTCCAATACCAAAAAGGTCAAGAAACGCACACCCAATGAGTTAGGTATCTATGACATGTCGGGCAACGTGTGGGAATGGTGCTCGACGAGGTATCATTATTACGACAAGGAACGCAACGCCACTTTGGGCAAGGACGGCCAAATGTACTGCATTCGTGGTGGCGCATGGCAGTTGCCCAAGACCTCATGCCGGGTGTCGTGGCGTGGCAAACGCCTGCCTGACTTGAAGAATTCCTTCGGCGGGTTCCGCCTTTGCCTGGATGCGAGGTATGTCAAGGAGAAAGAGGCTTCCGAGGAAGAAATCCTTATGAAAGAGGAGAGAGCCTCATTTTCTTACACCTATAATTAATAACCGCCCTATACCGCCTCAGCAAATCCCCGCCGATGATGCCATCAATGTGGGGCAGATGGAGTTTGCCGTACATCTCATGGATGATCTCCAAATCCAAGGCAACAGCTTCATAATCATTGATTTCCAAGTCGCCAATCGAGAAAGCGTCAATCTTGAAGGTCGCGCTCTCCAAGTTGGTGCTGCCCACGCCAGCGGTCATGCCTTCTTTTTTCTCAAAAACAAGGTCGTCGATGAAGGTGGAGATGGTCTTTGGGTCGAAAACGGAGCGCGAGGCACCCGTGTCGATGAGGAAGCGGGCTTCCTTACCATGAATCATTCCCTGAACCATGATATGGAAGCCTTCTCCCTCAATGTCAAGCAGTTGCAGCGGAACTTCAATATAGCGTCGCATCATCAGAAGTTCGGCTTGATGGCGTATTTCCTGTAGAAGTCCTTGATGATTTTCACGGCTTCGTCGACGGTATCGACGACGTGGAAAATCTCAAAGTCCTCTTCGCTAATCATGTTGTTTGCGAGCAAAGTTTTTCTGAACCAGTCGATGAGGCCTTTCCAATACTCGCTCCCGACCAACACGACGGGGAATTCCACCATTTTGTTGGTTTGGATGAGCGTGATGGCCTCCGAGAGTTCGTCCAAGGTGCCGAAGCCGCCGGGCATGGCGATGAAACCTTGCGCATAACGCATGAAGATGGTCTTGCGGACAAAGAAATACTCGAATTCGATGTTCTTATCGTGGTCGATGTAGGGATTGAAATGCTGCTCGAAAGGCAAGTTGATGTTCAGGCCGATGCTTTGTGCTCCGCCTTGTTGTGCGCCTTTGTTGCCGGCTTCCATGATGCCAGGGCCGCCGCCCGTGATGGTGCCGAAACCGTAGTCGGCTAATTTCTCGGCGATTTCAACCGCCATTTCGTAGTATTTGTCGCCAGGCTGGGTGCGTGCCGAGCCAAAAATAGCCACGCAGGGACCGTTTTTGGCCAACTTTTCCATGCCAGTCACAAACTCTGACATGATTTTGAACACTGACCACGAGTCGTGGCTCTTGATGTCGTTCCATGACTTTGGGTGGAAACTGTCGTGGATGATTCTTTCGTCTTTTTCGGTAATGGGCATAGTTTTAGGATTTCAAGATTTCAGATTTCAAATTAAAGATTTTGACAAAAATAATTCTTTGCATGATAAAAATGTGTATTTTTGCAGCCTCAAACGCGAATGTAGCTCAGTTGGTAGAGCATCAGCTTCCCAAGCTGAGGGTCGCGGGTTCGAACCCCGTTATTCGCTCATGGGACTTGAATATTCAAGGGGAGCGTGGCTGTGAGGTCACGCTTTTTATTTTATTGATTTTGAGGGTTTTCATCAAGACAACAACCATGTTTTCGTTTTTGATTGATGGACAAAAATAGGAAAAACTTAGAAAAAAACACAATTTTTGCTGAAAAAACAGAAAAATGTCCTATTTTTGCAGCCCGAAAGCGAGGGAGCTTAGCTCAGTTGGTTCAGAGCATCGCCCTTACAAGGCGGGGGTCGTTGGTTCGAGTCCAACAGTTCCCACTAAAATTGTAAATAACCTGCTGAAAATCAGCAGGTTATTTTTTAGTCCCATAGAGGAGTCCCTTTTTTAGTCCCCTTTTTTATGCTAAAACCTTGAAAATGTGTGGGAATGATTTGTCCCACAACTCTTATTTATAGAGCGTCTAAATTTCAAAAAAACCATTTTTTCAGACATAAAAAAAGGGTGCCAGACACAAAGGCACCCTTACATCTAATTTCTTTTCTCTTACAAATTATTTCTGTAGCCTCTTCTTTAGATTTGAACGATATTTCTTGCTCACTTTCAAAAGGTCAAGAGCATAGTCAGCATCTACGACTATTACACCACCTATTTGTGATACAGCATCGTCAATCACGCCGCTGCTCTTGATCCTTTGAGCTGTGACTTGAGAGCATTGAAAAAGCTTAGCCAGTCCAGCAATTCCGTACACATATCGCTTCGGTGCTGTTTTTGTCTTGCCTTCACTTTCCAACTCAATGTCTCTCAATGCCATAGTAAGAGCTTCCTTCAAATCCCCGATTGTAGCCTGAAACAATGGTTTTTGAAAATCTAACATTATTTATTAAATAGTATACCTATTATATATATGCAATAATGCTTAAACCTTCTGATTGTCACTAGTCTATATGTCGCTTTTGACCTGGTGATCTATTTCTTATCTCATTCATAATTCTAGCAGTTTAATTCCACTTAATTCTTCTGTCTATTCTACTGGTTTTCATCTTTTTATTTCTTCATAGGCAACTTCTCCTTCCTTTTAGTGAATAAGTCTGTAATTCTGTTCTATGATTATTCTGAAATGTTCTTCCAGAGTCTCTTTATCTTTTGGAATCACTGTTATCGTCGAACTATACCACCTGAAAAGATATGCCCCCGGATTAAGGTTGTCAGGGAAAGCGTCTGTCGTATATTCCACAATGCTGAAAGGATAGTCGTAGGTATCAAACACAATGATTTCCAGACAATAATACCAAAACCCAACCTTAGCGGTCATCCTCTTGCAATCCACTATGACGAAAAAGCTAAGGCCGTGTTTCTTGATGATACGTTCTGCCTGATATTGGATTTCATAACAAGCAGCTGGAATTATGGATTCTCTGATAATGATGCCGTTCTTTGTGATGGTATAATATAGTGGGGTCATAGTTTCCTGTATTTAGTTCCAATCTTTCCAGCAGCTTCAGTTTTCTTATATGCACTTTTTACTTGGCGTTTGATCTCATCTTCCTTGAAATCCGAATCTTCAAAACCAAGCAAATAATTCAAGGCATCATCTTCAAGAACACCCCACTCAGCCAGTTCTCTAGCCCGAAGGAAAGAGGAATTATGTCTATTTCCTGGTGTCATGGGAAATCTAGACCATCCACCTTCCAATACTTTTATAATGTTCTCGGTTTCATCATCGGAAAGGTTTATGACAGTATTCTTTGTGGCTGTAGTTGGAGTATATGTTGATACTGGGATTCTTTGAGTCCAGATCTTAGAGTTCTCATTTAGATACAGGTCTGGGTCGCTGGAAAAGAAACAACAGCGGCTTATATCTTTCCCAGTTGTGTCGATGTACTGGATGGGAAACAAAGGTGATGTCGATAAAGCCTCGAAATACTCCTTATGTATATTGTCATCGATATCATCCTTAACTTTGACCAGCACCTTATAACCATGGCCTGAAGGAGATAACCAAGCGGAAAAGACATATTGATTATTGACAAGCTCATTCCAAATAGTAGTCAGTTCAGGGCTGGGTATGTGGTCGAAGTCTAATATGAATAGTCCAGAGGGTGAAATGAAGCCCTCTTTTGCAAACCTAGAGAATCTGCCGTTAAACATGATAATTGGTAGTTCTTTCTTCTTCTCGTCGTACTGGTTCCTGTCTTGGTTGTATAGGAGTCTCAGGTTTTCGATTTGGGATTTGAACTTCTCCTGTCTTATCACTTCAAGGATGGTATGTACCTCTTCATCAATAGGGGGATAGTGTTTGGAATAAAAGAAAGTTCTAAGAGGTGTTTGATGTTCCACTTTCTCTGGTAAATGAGAGAATACAGTAATCTCGTATTGCGGGTTTGAGGGGAATTTCGGGTTTGCTTCCGATTTCCCGCAGTTTGAGAAGGGATTTAAGGTGTTTTTTGTCATTTTTTCTCTATTTTTATGTTAATCAGTTGTTTTTCATACTCCTTGCCCCAAAGAAAGAGGAGGAATATTGCGGGTTTTTTGCGGGAATGCGGGCGGGCGGGATTGTTTTCTTCCCTCTTTCTTATTTTTGAGGGGGTCAGAATAAAAAAGAATTATAAATAGATAAAACCCGCCCCTTTTCCCGCTCTCTCTTTGGGGTAAGGAATGCTCAAAATTATTCTTCATCCTTTACCCCTCCTGTTATTGGAAAAGGATTGCTCACAGTTATCGGATTCTTTGTTATTCCCACTTCTATAGCTCTCTTACCACCCTCAAAAATAGGATAACTGAAATCTCTCAATCTCGCCTTGAATTCCGATTTCCCCTCAACCTTCAAATCACATCCCTCACAGAATCTCTTATACTCATCATGCAAGTCAGATAGCTTCCTCTTTGATGTCTCTGAAGGTATGTAGTTGCTTTGATCCAGGAACATGAATACGCTCTCTGTCTCTTCAAGGTACTCATTCTCTTTGGCTTCGAGAATTGTGGATTTTGACAATTTATATCCGTTAGCAACATATCTCTTCAACCCCTCTATAGCCCAGTTCAAGATACCTGCTGCTTCGGATTTCAGTTTCTTTGCTAACATGGGATCTGCTTTATCTGGACTTATCTTTACATCGAAATAGACGGGTAATAGTCTCCTCCTGAATCCCGCCGATGTGTCTGATGATGTCGGCATAGCATTGGTATTGAAAGCTAGCCGTGCATAGTTCCTTATAATCTCAGGATCGGAATAAAGTCGTTTTGCTTCTACTGGCTCTCCCGATACTAGTTGCTTGAAGATACCGTTACTCCATATCTTCCCGTTAAAGTCCGATGAGTAGTTTAGGAGCTTGTTTTCTATGAGGATTCTTGTGCTGCTCTTATCCTCACACAGGCTATTGATGTTGAAGTTGGTCACATTATCTTCTCCTAGGACATAAGTGATGACCTCGAAGAACACAGACTTACCGTTAGAGCCTGTTCCTACACAAATCATAGCCTTCTCCAGCTTCAATCCGATATCCAAGCAGCAACCTATGAATTCCTGGACCACCAATTGTATATCACCCGGAATCACCTCATCCAAAAATTTCTGAAACATCGGACAAGTAGCTGCCGGATTATACTCATAAGGAAGTTGGTAAAACATGAAATCGTTGGCTTCGTGTGGCTTTGTCTCCACTTTCCCATTCCTTATCACCAAAGTCTCATTCAGGGCATTTATCATCGACACCCCTTTTTCTCTCTTGGGTAATGGACTGTATAGAGAATAAGCAGCTTGGTCGAATAATCTCTTAGCCGTCGAGACTGTTTGTGCCTGGTATTTCGAGACTCCCATCTTGCAATAGGAATCAGTGAGGAAATGTTTGATGTCCGGCTGTTTGATAGGTTCCCAGTATGAGCCGTTGAATACAAAGCACTGACCAGCATCCGAGAACCAAATGTCGTAGCCAAGTCCTTTCAGCTTTTCTTGGACTAAATTTGCAATCATCACAGCTTCTGATTCCGGGGATATGTAAATCTTGTCTATTTGCTCCTGTAAGCTCTTCTTGGCTTCTTCACTTGATGCTTTACGTAAATCATTAAACAGCTTAGGATTACCGAGTTGCTTGAAATCCACCATCCCGATACCCCCCAAGCATTCTTGAAAGATGTCCTGCCATGATTTTTGTTCTTTTTCCTTTTCTTCCATCATTTATAGTTTTTTAGGAGGGGCCAGCACAGAGCCAGCCCCCATTGCTGTTGATTGATTAGTAATCGTACTTATAAACAGTCCCGATGTAGAGCTTCTGGAAATGATTCTCTATGGCATAGAACAGAAACTCAGGGAGGGTGAACAACTCTTCATTCTCGAAGTAAATCAAGATGTCGCCGAACAGACACACCGTTCTTTTCCACCAATAAAAAGGAGAGTCAAAAATCTCATTGACTTTATCTATGGAATTAAAAAACATGCGTTCAACCGTTTCCTTCACATACTCAAGACCGTTCAGGATGTTAATTGTTTCGCTGCCCGGATCAAGGGCACAACCATTTGGCATTTCATCTTTCAGTTCATTCAAAGCCTCCTTTCGGTCAACATCCTCTATACGGCCTAATCCCCAAGGATTCTGCTCAAAGAAGAATTTGTCTAGTTTCCAGTCATTCACCTTCAAGTCGTTCGGATCTATGGGTGAAGTTGCAATTTGAATTAAAAATTTGTTATTCATGGTTTTAAGTTTTTAGTGAGTTTTTTTCTGAAATCCGGGTCATAGTCAATATCTCCGAATCCCCGTGTGTATTCTTCTTCAAGATGCTTTGGTTCTTCGTCGGGGTACTTACTTTTCAGGTAATCCAATCCCGTGTCAAATGGAACTGCTGCCTGACCCAACTTCCTTCCGATGTACCGATACTTGGAGTAATCTTTTTTGTAGAACCTCTCAGCTTCTTTCGTTGGTTTGTTAGCCCAACTATTGATGATTCTACAGATTTGTTTGTCTATCTGCTCGATGCTTACACTGCTTTGGACTTGTTCATCGAGCTTCTTCAAAAAGTCTTTGACACGTGCCTGGGAATCAGCTGATGCATTAGAGGCATCGCTGTTAGTAGGTTCAACATTCTCTTGATTAGGACCCGTCCACTTAGGCGGCGGGTCATTCTTACTGGTTTCACCCTCACCGAGGGTTCCACCTAAATTCTTTTCTTCGTTTTTCATTGATTAAATAATTTGAATAGGGCTGGCTGCTACACCAGCCCCGTTTAAATGAATTAGAATCTTTCTGGATTGAATGATGAAGAATTCCATAACAACTCATTAGTAATTGAGCCGTATGATTCAACTGAAGTGACATGTCTTTCTGCCGTGTCATCATCATCTTGATCATCCAACTTGTAAAGAAAACAACCAGTATTCCAATCCCAAAAAGTATAGATTCTGATTGTCTTTTCCAGATATTTGGCAGAAAAAACATACACATCTTCATTTGTTGCAAAGTCGTATGCTTGATCCTCTACCTTTTCACCGAAAAACAGAAAATTGCCGCTGTTTCTAAAGACGACTACAGAACTTCCATTGTGGGGCTTGTCAAGGAAACAGATGATGTCAACACATTTTTCCTTGCAGACTTGAGCAATTTTCTTCCAGCTTTCAGGGTCGCTCATGTCCTTTGGAAGTTCACCGAGGTCGATATCTTCTATGGGATCTCCGTCTTGATAGACCTCATACCTAAGCAAGTTTGAGGTTGCTTCTTTTTTCTTCATTTTATCAATATTTTTAATTAGTTTGAAAATAAAGTACCATCCCAAAGGGTGCTATGGATGGTCGTATCACCGCCGCACCAGGCTGTATTAGCGTTATCCAATTTTCGGGTTTGAATAGCAATACAGGCAACCTGTAAAGCACTTCTTTGGAGGCCAACCACCAATGTCGATGGATTCAGTACATCCGCATAATGCTCTCGACGGACACTCTTCGTGAGAAGTAGGCATGTGAGAGTCATGGAGTTGTTCAAGCCAAGCTCCGTTGATACAGCTTGATTTTTCCATCCCAGGTGTGGCACAGGAAAGGATCTGTATACTGTTCTGATTCGACAACTCATCCATCCAAGCCTTTATCCCAGCTCTTTCTTCAAGGGTGGGTGGTAAGATGGTTGCTCCCATTTTCTCGAAACGGCGGTTCACTTTCAAATGGCCCTTATCCAGTTCTTTGTCGTTTTTGTCCTCGACGAAGCTGAAACTATAGGTCTTGATTCCTAATGGAGCGGTGGCTTCAATGATTTTGGGCATGTACTCAAGGTTGCTTTGGGTTACTCCGGCTGCATCCTTGAACCGAAGGATAGGGTCAATTCTCAGCCTGATTCTCAATGGGTTTCCCACCAACTCTATCACTTTCGGAAGCTCAGCCACGGCATCCTCCCATTTCGGCGCATGAGGCTCGATAACGATTGGATCGCCATTGAGGTCAACACCCATAGGAAGCTGCCCCATTCCCGTAATCGTAAGTTGGACATAGAGTTGGATTCCATCATTTCTAAGTCCCGTGAGGTAGCTGTTCAACGGTTCCTTCAACAGGCTTGCTGGGTGTTTGGTCCACAGTACTAGCGTATGGATCTGAACACCTTTTTTACGACGGGTTTCAACAGCTTCAATCAACTGTTTTGGGTAGAAGGCTGGCATATCGGTCATACAGCTGGCCGATAAAATAACACCGATTCTAATTTTACTATCTCTCATTTTTTTGTAGCAATCATTGGGGCTGGTATCAACTAGCCTTTAATTTGTAGATTTGGATGACCGCCACTGAGGACGCTATGACGGTCGTATCACTGCCGCGTCTGGCTGTATCAAGAATTAGAGGCTGATTTTGGATAGTTCAGGTTTCTTTGCCCAATAAGCATTAAAGCTCTTGTTGAGGATTTCCGTAATCTTCATGTCACGGGTGACCTTCGTTTTTGGATCCCCTTTGGCTTCCTTCATGCTCTTGACCTTATCTGCTGCAAGGTTTTGAAGGAAATCGCCAATGTACTTGGCAACATCAAGCTTAGCAACCTTTGGCTTGTCTTCCATTGCTGAAATCACCCAATCAGGATAGACGGTCTTGGCCGCTTCTGCCTCGCCGAACTTAATTCTTGCGATCTCGAACAGCTTCTTCCCCATAGAAAAGACTTCAGGGTCAACCTCGGCCAGTTTTTTCAACTTCTCATCATCCATCGAGGCATCCGTGATGTCTCTCGAATAGATGGTTCTTGAAGCATTAAGAGTTAACCAACGGTAGATGGCTTTGGTTTTGCCTTCCGGGTGTTCCTCTACGGCTTTCAAGAGATCCAAGGAGAAATCCACTTTACCCTGCTTGATTACGAGCAAGTTCGAAAGATACTGGCGATCTTTCCATGGGAACGTGGAAACGTTTGACTCTCGCAGCAGGTCTGATACAACAATGTTCTCTTCTTCCACGAGCGGAATCTGGTAGTAGTTGCTGAACTTTTCCTTCTCGTCAGCGTCTTTTCTGATTCGCTGGGTAGCCTCCTCCCGATGCTGTCCGTCCACGATGATGTAGATTTTATCGAGATCGGGAGTGTCCCAAGAAATGGGAGTCCCGTCGGCGAAATGGATTTCAAGCCCTTCTTGGAGACACTTTCGCGCTGAAACCACCAAGGTAGGTGATATAACGCCTTTTACCTTTTTGATGGACTTGATCTTCTTCTTGACAGCTCCATCGTCGACATCGCGATTCATGTCAAGATACCCAAGCTTGATACCCATTGCGGTTAGCTGCTCGTTACTGTAAATAGTAAACCTTTCGAGCCTTTCGGTTTCGATGCTAACGGTTTCGTCGTGTGCAGGATTAACTGCGCCTGTCCCTGCACTGGCAGACTCCTCGGTGCTGACTATCGTCATCATACGAGGAAAGAACATGGTGTTCTTCATATTATTGAAATTAAGCGTTATTCATTTCTTTCGCGCCTCGTATCTGGTGTGCGCTATGTCGCTGCCTTCAGCGATACACCTTATATATGTGCGCGTACCTCACGGCGGGCAGCACATATTGGCCTTCACATATCAGCTATTCAAAGAACTCGCTCTGTCGGGCAACCTTTTCCGATTGAAAGACGCTGCAAAACTATATAATAATTTTATAACAAACTGTGGTTCAATATGTTGCATAACAAATATCACGACAACCTAACAGGGGCCTAACATGTTTTTTCTTTAAAAAGGGGGGGCGAAAAAGGCTATAAGTGTCAGCTTTCTTTTGCTTTTTCCTACATCACATTCATTGGATAAACAAAAAAATGCCCATTACAGCAGTAATGGACACTTCTTTTTCATGGATTGGGAAGCGCGTCAAGCGTTTATTTTTCCGTACAAAGTTTTAAACAATTTCTTCAGTTCTTTAGTATGCCGTTCTGCGTAGGCAGAGCAATTATCTTGGTCGATGTTTAGTTTCACATCAAAAAACTGTTCGATTCTGCCATACTTTCCGCCATAAAACTTTTTGAACAAATACAACAAACCGTTTACGCACTCGTCCCAATGTATTTTATCGATAATCGTTTCAGGCTTTCTTTTGCCTGTTAACCGATAAACGAAAGTGTCCAGTTCATTAGGCCTTACCCATTTGGAGTTGAACAGTTCCTTGAAAACACAAGTTAGGTTTTTGGGGTCGTTATATGTTGGTATTATCTTTCCTATGAAGCCGTTTTCATCCTCATCATACAGGTCTTTGGCTAAATGGTTTATTATATCAGCTTCGGGAAATTCAAATGATTCATTCGCAAACTCCTGTTGCACGAAATCTATATCAATTCCGCCAGCAACTGACTTGTACTTGGAATACATCATTTGTATTGTTTCAGCAAACTCAGAATCGGTTTTGCAATAATCTACAAGCACATCCTGAATAAGCTTCTTCGTGTTATAATCGACAGACGAACTGTTGCGCATTTGAAACAACCTGCGCGCTGAAATACCTTCTGTAAAGAAATAGAATTGAAAATACTGAGTATATTTAGAAGATACATTGTTTAATAGGCTGGAAATGACATTAATATCAATTCCATCTTGATCCCTTACGGTTTCTCTCCAAGCCGAATACTCTTCCTTGTGATCTGCTACAAATTCCCAAGCACAAAAAAAAGAATATGGCCAGTTTATGTTTGACACTTCTTTTATCCAAGCATCTGCAATAAAAAAACTGGCCATCGATTCCCTTGTGAAATTTCCAGAAAACCTTGGAGTTATTTTTTCTATTAACCAGCCAAGAAAACTATCCTTATCCATATCCCCATACTGTCGTTCAGCCTCTTTAGCCAATGCCGAATCGTAGTTTTTAGCGATAAAATACATAGAATTATCTACTCCTGTCATGTTGATTAGAGTTTCCAAAAAACTGCTTAAAGGAACACTCCTTTCAGCTTCTTTCATCATTCTTGTATTTACTGGTTGAAGAAAAGAAAACCTAATAAAATCATCGCTAAATTGACCGTTTTGAAACATTGTCTGATAGCATTCGCTCATAGAAACGCCGTAATTGAATAGTTCAGATTCCATTTCAAACTCGGCGAAATAGATGTTACTTTTTTCTATAAACTGGAAATTATTACGTTGAAAGTACTCGCGGTTATTCTCGGTTCCGTCCCAAGCCACGGTTAAACGATATTTATGATTGCCAAGTTTTTCAAGTTTTTGAGGTTCTTCCATATATCCAATTTTATTCGCCACAAAAATACAAAATCACACGAATTATCCTTAAGTGTGAATAATAAATCGTTTGTGAGATTTTTGAGTGAAAAGGGATTCTGAAACAGTCATTTTGCTCTTATTCTCCTCGGAAACTCTTATAAGCGAGGAAAGTACAAATTGCTTTCCGATAAAAATTATGATAGACACTTTATCACTTTACATGACATTCTTTGGTGAGGGAAGTACAGTATCCACCAAACACCAGAACAATACTGCTGCTGGTGATGATATTAAAGAAAGAGCAGTAATAGAGGAATCATTCGTGCCAGCCATAAGAGAATCCGAGCCTATCCCTGAAATGAAAGATGACATAGATCCGGAGATATTACTACTGGCTCGACAATATGGACCTCTAACAAATGGGGTGAAGATAGAATTGAGTTTACAGGAAGCATTACAGCTTTTTCCCAGACATAGAAAAAGAAGTGATGCGTATAAAGGTTTGATTAAGAAGGTGAAAGAACAGTTTAACGTCGAACTAACAATCGGCACAAAAAAGAAATGAATATGAATAATACAGATCAAAACACAACTACAACCACTACGTATGAGGGGGTGGTTTACAGTTACACAAACACTACAGCAGGTGATGAATGCGGTTATAGGTACATTGGAAGCACATCGAATGAATATGTGAGAAAATCCTTATGGAACAGCAGCAAGACAAAAAAGTATGCCGGGGATAAAGTGAACGGCGCAAGGAAGAGATTCGGTATTGCATCATTTAAGTATGAAGTCTTAGCCACGATAAAGTGTTCCGACCCACAAGAATTGAAGATTGAGCTGGAGAAGGAAGAATCAAAATACATCAAGCAGTACAATTCAATCGAGAAAGGATATAACATGAGTGAAGGGGGGCAAGGAAAAAAGGGCATGAAGCTAACGGATGAGGTGAAGAAGAAGATTTCGGATTCACATTTCAAAATCCCGATGAAGGTATTTAACAGCCTGACAAAGGAAACAAAGATTTACAGGTCTATGAGTGAAGCTAGCAGAATACTAAAGGTCTCGCTTAGTTATCTTCACGGCATATTCGTAAGCAAGACAGAAAAAACATGGAACAATTATCAAATATCAGTAGCATAGGAGGAATGACAATGAAACGCAGTATAATATTCAGTGGAAATACAGTGATATGGCTGAATCAGGATGAAGCAAAGATTATAGACCAAATGAACAAGCAACTGGAAAGGTTTTATGGAGACAAGGTGAGGGTCGTGTCAGTGAGGGACTTGGGTAAAGATGATCTCGAAATCAAAGTAGAGAGGGAATTGAAGGGTCTGTATTTTATAGATGGCGGCTGGATAAATCATATAGACGAAAGCATAATTACGGGTATGAGTGAAGATGCTTTTGTTCCTGGATCCAAACAACTTCTTTTCCCAATCATTCCCTATGGCGATGCTTTCTTTTCACCAGACGAGGAATTCTACAAGCTCTATAAACGACAAATCAAGGTGTTCACTAATGAAATCGTTGATGATGTGAATGTTATTTCTACTCCATCAGACCTAACGATGAAGGTGAAATATAAGGACACTACACCAAGACGATATAAGCAGGATATTTTCGATTTGGAAAAGAAGTATGGTAATCTTTGGTTCCTTAGAGGTCAAACAATAAGGACTACACTACAGGATTTCTCTCAGATTTGCACCAGGAACCAGCCCAAAGTCTCTGCGTATCGAGGGCTGAAGAAACTATTACTCGACACTTATGAAATCACCTTGGAATTGACATCGAATAAGAGCAAAGGATGATGACTAAACACAAAAGGACAACAGACTAAAAACCTGTTGCCCTTTCTTTTACTTACATTTTCACATCTTTGTGACTTACAATCTTCATAATTAACCTATGATGCGCTGTTATTCCTATAGAAATACCGACTATTACCTTCTTCCTGAAATGGAATAATCTATTATTGCCAATACCTCTCGTTTAAATATGCGCATAAATCTTGGTACTTCGTAATCTCAATAATAGGCTCAAATAGCCTTTTAGGTGAGATCATGCAGTATTCGCTAGGGTTTTTCAATAAGTCAACATATGGACGTGCTTGTGCCCTTAACTCCACATTACCATCGGGAATAACGTCAATTTGAAGGATTCTAGCCTCCTTGGGCCATCCATACTCGCAATACCGCAGCATGTATTCAACGTTTAGCATTTGCCGCATAAGTTGATATATCGGCTCCTTGAAGTACATACTTTTTGCATACTCAGGCAAAGAGATAAGATGTTGGCTGTCATCAATCAACATAGAATAAATTCCCAAACGAGTCTTGCCTTTAGCACCTACTGACAAATCGTAGTTCTCATATGCCTCAGTATACTTCCATTCTATAGGCAAGATCCAATTATTCTTGTTTTCATCGACCGCCCAGACAAGAGCGTCAATAGAAGTATAAAACGCTCCTCTTTTTACGCCATATCCACCTTTTTCTCCCAAGACATTCATTTTACTAATAACCTCAAAAGAAATGTATGCCTTTGTGCCGTCTTCGTCAAAAGGAAGTATCTTCACATCCTCAAAAATTGGCTTAATACCATTTAATAATGCAAGAACAGCTGTTTTATCCTGTCTGATGCCGAATAGATGATTCAAACATGAGATTTGAGAAGATAACAGAACGCCAGATACCTTATTTGGCCATTCCTCATCTGGCTTCCACCAATCAATATGATTAAGTTCAAAAAACTCAATTGCTTGATGTCTTATGTCTCTAAATAGGTTTTTTTCAGCCTGCTCATCATCGATTATCTTAGATGTCCTTAGCGTTTTTCCTTCAATAATCTTGCAAATTTTCCCCGATGCGCCGTCCAAACCACTATACTTTTCCTTCAACAGCTTTGATTGTAGTTTTTCCTGCTGTATTTTATAGGCTGTTTTCATGCTATTGGTCTGTCAGTATTTGCAATTCTTCATGAGGAAGTCTCTAATTTCTTCTTTTGTTGAAAATAAAATATCCTTCCCTTGAGGAATCGAATTGGCATTGTCATCGAGGTAGTATGAAACATGCCACAAAGCATCTTCGTAATTATATTTTATCATATACCAAGCTTCAGAATTGTCATAATCTTGAAAGATCCAGCAGCATATATCGTCATCCTCGTTTTCAGAAACGGAGTATGTGTAGCCTAAAGTGTTTTCCTTGGAAAAGGTCTTCTTCAGATAGTAATACAACCCGAATGAGAATAGTTCGGAATGATAACTGTTCCATCTGGACTTGCTAATAACATATATGCCTTTTATGTTTTCATCTTCATCATATACAAATCCTATAAACCCGTTTTCTGGATATTTACATATTTCTGGGGTTGAAATAATCACCTCTCTCCAAAGGTCGTCATTACCTAAAGGAGTATGACTGTTAATAATGTTTCGTAATTCCCCAACGATGTCTTCTGTTTTCTCAAACTGGCAGTTATCTAACAAAACCTTAAAAGTCTCTCTGCCTTTATTATAATCTCCTTGCATTGACACCATTTTTCTCCAACTAAAATCTCTCGAATCAGGCACGTTTGACAATGTAAAAATGTCTCCATAGGGATTTGGCAGGTAGTCGTCAAATACGAGCAATGCCCTTTCAATGAGTGCCTCGTCTTTGAAAACATTGACTTCATCGTGATTTAATCGAGTCTTTTTTATATTATCTGACATTGCATCAAATAGGTTTGTTGCTTTGTCACGATATCTACAGAACTCATTCAAACTATTCTTTTCACTCCAAGAAGTATCAAATGATGATTTCTCGATTTGGTAGGCCTTATACACACCGGCATAGTCTAAAAGGAAGCCGACCTGTCCATTTAAATATGAACATCGTTCACCTGCCGCCAATTCCTTTTCCCAATCTTCTTTACACTTTAATACTAAATTGGCTTTAAGCCTTTCTTCTCTCATTTGGTCGCTATTGAAGGAATAAAGTCTAATCTCTTCATCAGAGAGATTCGCAAACTTTTCAAAAAGATTTCCGTTGGTTCCTTCAAGGATATCGTTCAGAGACCAAATGGCTTGTGCTACCGTGTCAGGGCTATCGGTACGTGTCGTGTTTCTAACAGTAATATTATGAACAATTCTCATCCATCGCTGTAGATCAACCTTCAAGCTCTCATCTGTTATCACACCGTTTTTTCTTGTGTGAACAAGATATGCTATATATGCATACAAACGTATTAGTTGAACATTGTCGAGATTGTGAAAATATTCGCCGTACATCAGTACATCCCAAATATCTGACAGCTTAAATAGTGTCGAATCAATCTGGTAATCTTCGTTACCTGGATAGGCCTTGGTCATTATATCTATAGCATCCATCAAAAACTCCATAGCAAAAGGAGTGAATACATCACATTTTTTTAGTCGGTAAAAAGATAGATTAGTCAAAACTTCTTCAGAATAATACTGCCGGGCCTTTCGAGTATCCATCAATATGTCTAAAGGATCACAAGTCGAAGTGAATGGCTTTCTACTCAATCCTCTATTAGTGGGTATAGTGTTTTCAATTGAGTATGTGCAAACGAATATAAACCTAATAAAACGCATTAATTGCTGGTCAAAAATTCTAGTTCCGTTTTTCTCATTGGTGACCGCATATCTCCAAAAAAAAGTTAGCCCAATCCTTGTCCATCTGATATGAGAAATATTTGGGTAGAGTCATCACCTTTGTGACTTTCTTGCCAGACTCTACGACCTCGATTTTTCTCTGTTTTCCATTAGAGAAGAACTTTTCATCACCAATCAATTGTTCAATTTTGCTTTTGAAAATCTCAAAATCGGTCAAAGGCACGCCGCGAGAGTTCATCTTGATATAAAGGTCGTCTGTCAATCCAAAATCCCCCATATCCAAACGTTGGAAAGTGATGGCAAAGAGACGATTGTCGTCTTTATCCCTTTCCAGACCATACAATCTGCTATAGTATTGTGTTAAAACCGGTTTGCTTTGATTCCTCAACTTTTTATGAATTGTATCAAGCATATTCAACATACCTGACACGCTTGGGTCATAACCCCATGATGAAAAGTACCAATATTCATTCTTGAGCACTTCAGACAAATTTCCTTTGTGATTTAATGGATTGACAGAGCATTTTACCAAACCTTCGCAAAAGAGTTTAGAACTTTCTCTCGTCTGATACGAAAACCTACATTTCTCTACGTCTTTGTCATTCAGCACCATCATTTTTCTAAAAGCTTCAGAAGCATCATTAACTGCAGCTAGGTACCAATGCAGCAAAAATAAAGTAGTCAATCTCTGTTGACCATCTAAAGGAATGAAGTTGCCTTGATACGAAAGGTCTTCCGGTGAAGCACCATAAACGAAATCTAAGTCATGGAAATATTCGCCGTCACCCAAATAGCTAACTAAAGAATCAATGAAGTTTGAACGAATCTCCTTTATTTTGTCACTTTTTCTACCTTGGGCGTAGTCTCTCTGAATTTTAGGAATCTCTACAATTGTTTTTTCCATGAGTTCAACAAAACTCATTCTTTTACCCATTGCCATAGTATTATCTTCCATCATACGAAGTTTTCTTTAGTTGGTTTGTGGTTCAATACGTCAGTAGACAAGAAGCTCTTCTCGCCTAATACTTTACAAATATTCTCCCAATAAGTAGAAGCGTCTGCGATATTCCAGCACATGAGTTCATTCAGTTTCCTGCCATATACTTTTTGGAACGCATTCTTTGTGCAAATTGGCACAAACACTCCTCTTGATTCATTATCAATTATGAACATTCTTTTCACGGGGAAAATGGCGTTTTTATAGCTTCGGTTGATTGTTGAGTTGAGTAAAGCGAGATTCCAGATATAGTCTTTCTGCTTATCATCCATGTCTTGCCTAGATTTGAAATGTTCATTGACCAAAGAGAGACAATTCTGGCGGTTTTTCTCCGTGTTATGGTCTTCTTCTAATAACGACAGAATCGCCAAAACCAATTTGTTTTCTGACTCGTTGAGCCCTTTTGCTCTTTTCACTCTCTCAATGTAATCTGAAAGTTCTTCGTCATCAGGGGCCTTTTCTCCTGTCATATACCTGACAATGTCATACACCCATTCTTTGCTGTTCGCCTCTGTCAATTGGAAATCGGTTTGTGAGGCTATATGCTCCACATCCCAATCACCGTGTTTGTACAAATCTAATGGGAATTTGGCGTCGCTATCTTTGTTGTTTAGTAAAGTCTGCATATTATACAACAGCAAGATTTTTCTGACGATGCCCGAAGTGCTGTTATATTTAAGTTGTTGAGGAGTGACATCATACAATTTGTCTCCACGCTTAATTCTCAACACATCCCTTATCATTTCCAAAATCTTATCCATAAACTGCGATTTGTTTAGACGATACCTTCTAATTACTTTACCTTCACTGTCAGCCTCTATTTGTTCCTCCTGCTCTAGGTTTTTTAAAGTTTGTATCAGGTTTTCTTCAGGATTCGTATATTCCACCAAATAACCAATATAATGATAGAGAATTCGGTCATCAAACCATTGTTGCAGAGTGAACATAAGTTGCTGTATCTCATGCCATTTTTCCTCAACAAACTTTCTAGGGGTTTTCCTCATTGTTTGATATTCGGCATAGAAAACGTCAAACGTATATCTGTAGCTGTGTTCCTGGGTTTTATGTGTCATTAGATCAAAGATATATTCAATTCTGGTTGAATACTTCAATGGATTGTTGCTCTTGTATATAAAACACCAAAAATCTTCCCTTTGCAGTAATTTCTCCATTTCATCCCATTCAAGGGCAATTTGCGATTGACGGGTAATATCTATTCTTATTTTGCCATCAGACTCTTTCTCCACATAATTGCGTTCTTGCAACAGCAAAGCCTTTATGAGTTCCGCATTATTCAGCTCAATTTTACCGCTATTCAGACGATTAAAAATTTCTATAGCATCGTTGTTGTTGCTCACAGCATCACCTGCTTCATACCATATGAATTGACACTCATCTAGCAGAATACCTCTCAATTTAGTTTCAGGATCTGTTACGCTTTCCTTTATTTTTTGGCTCAACCAATTATTGACTTGATCGTATGCTCTTGAAATATGATAATAGTCAATAT
>CAMVMF010000036.1 GCA_947168515.1 uncultured Bacteroidales bacterium | reverse complement strand
TCAATCGTATTTCATCTGGTTAAGAATCTTTCAACCGCTAATGATTTGTAATCCGACACATCTGAATATTAGGATTTTCAATCCGTCAACTTCTCATTAGTCCGCTTATGTTGTGGCGGATTTGCAATCCGACACATCCGAATATTAGGATTTTCAATCCGTCAACTTCTCATTAGCACACTACTTCGACATCTAGCAACCCTTTCATTCCTGCGTAGTTTAAGGCCGAACTGTATAAATAGTCCTCGGCACAGGCCACTATTCCTTGTTTTACAGGATTCGAATGCACATAATCTATCTTCTGCTTCAGGAACTCCATTGTATAGATGTCTTCGCAGTAATAGCTCTCTTGCCAAAAACGATAGTCCTTTATCTTTTTGTCGTTGGCTCCTCGAAACCAAAAGCGGTCAAGCATCCATTCTTTGCGACTCTCTTGTGGGTTATCGGCAATGGCCATCACCAATTTCTTACTCGTATATTTCTTAAAGTCTCGAATCACATTTGACAATAGTAGCGAATAGGTTGCAAAGTCGTTGCTATGCAACTGCTGGTCTATACTCGCCACTATATGCAGGTGATTGCTCATCAACACCCATGAATATATATTCAAACCTTTGTTTCTTTGACAGAACCGCAACGACTCAACCACTATATCCTTATATTGTGGTCTAGTGAACACATCTATCCAATCCACAACCGTGGTGGTGACAAATGAAAGCGGAGTAGTAACTGGCGTCATATGTCAATTTGGTTTTGTGGATTACAAATCCTTATATTCAACTGTGTCGGTGTGGCGGATATTGGTTTTGCGGATTACAAATCCTTATATTCAACTGCGTCGGATTGCAAATCCGACGCAACGGAAATCACTGCAACAGTTGCAAGTCCGACGCAACGGAATACAAACCATTATATTCAACTGCTGCTATTGGTTTTGCGGATTGCAAATCCTTATATTCAACTGCGTCGGATTGCAAATCCGACGCAACGGAACGGAAAAGCCGACGCAACGGACGCAACGGACGCAACGGTGGCGGAATCCGTCACAACGGAAGGCTTGTAAACACAATGAGCAATCACAGCCACTCGTTGTAAGGGAAAAACCTTTTCGACAGAAGTCGTTTCTTGAATTTAGGATACAAGCCCCAATTAATGGCCAAATACCATACTTTCTCGCGATAGGTGGATGGATTGCACTTATTGCCCCAAAAGATCACCTTGTTCACTTCCGGGAAGGTCTCTCGCCACAGTTTGCGGTATTTTCTTTGTCCCGTCAATGGCAACAGTCTATTCTTTGTTCTTACCTTATGGACGAAAACCCCTCTTTCGTATCTTTCTGAAAGATGATGGTCCTCCAGGAATTTCACTGCTTGCCGTACATTTGCAAGAGAACGGTCGAAATGTTGGACTATTTTCTGCTCTCCAGTTTCGTTAGAAAGCGAGTTGGGGTTATACCGATAGTAATACAAAGGTTTTGCCACATGTGAGATACGTTTGGCATAGAGAACCTCCATTATCGAGATAACGGTATCTTCGGCAAAGTCTTCCACTGGCCATACGACCTCACTATTATCCAACACCTCTTTTCTGACAGCCTTACAAACCGTGAACGACGGCACTTTGCGATCCACTATGACCTGTCTGACATTGTCCCCATCGCCTATTACCCCATTGGGAACAAGCGTATCATACTGGTACCGTTCATTTCTGTACCTATAAAAGTCACATATCACCATGTCAGCACCATTGTCTACACCATTTTGGTACATCTCTTCGGCCATGTGTACGTCCACGAAGTCATCACCATCGATATAGATGAAATATTCTCCCCTACTGGCCGAATATCCTTCTTTCCTGACAAAAGCGATGCCCCGATTGTGTTCATGTCGGATGACCCTCACTTGCTCTTTTCGCTGTGGGTACTCTTCCAGCACTTCCATGGCCAGCTTAATACTATCATCTGGTGAGCAGTCGTCTATTAAAATAATCTCTATATCCTGAAGCGTCTGCTCGTATAGACTTCTGACGCATTGCTGTATGAATGGTGCAACATTATAGATTGCAACAATAAAGGTCACCTTTGGTGTCATTGGTATAGCTATTATATGGATTCTTCACCCTATATTAAACAGTCATTAGGTATAGATGGGCTGCCACTCCGGTCGGGGGCGTAACCTCTTGGAATAAATCACTCTTTTAAATCGCGGATACAGCCCAGTCGACATGGCTATGAACCAGAAACGCTCACGGTAAGATGGCTTGCGGTTTTTATCCCCAAACAAAAAAGCCCTGTTCACTTCAGGATATGTCTTCACCCACAGCTTTCGATATTCTCGCTTCGGTAAAAGAGGAAGTAAATGCCATTTAGCCCTTATTTTATTGCGAAAGATCCCATGTTCGTATTTCTCAGCAATGCCCTTGTCTTCAAGAAATTGAAGGACAATACTGAAATTCTCCAAGAAATCGTAATATATTTTTAGTATGCGGTCAGCACTTTGCTTACGACTTATTGAATCAGTATTATAGCAATAATGATAAAAAGGCTCGTCTACCGCAGCAATCCGCTGAGCATAATACGCGAACATGGCACTTATGACATAATCTTCGGCATAATCTGCCGTAGGCCATGTTATCTTGTGTTCTGTGAATACAGTGTTCTTGACAAGTTTGCACCACAATCCTGGTGTCACATATCTGTTAATAATATCGTCCTTCACATTTTCCCCACAGCCTACTACCCCATTGGGAGCAACAGATAGTACCCAGGTTCTTTCTGGAGTTTCGCTATAGATTTGGCAGACCACCATATCAGCCTTGGTTTCCTGTGCTTTGCGATACATCTTTTCAACCATGTCGGGTTCAACATAGTCGTCACTATCTATCACCAGAACATATTCCCCAGTGGCTTGCAGGTAACAGTCGCGCTTAGTAACGGCTGTGCCCATGTTATGCTCATGGCGGAAAGTGCGCACTTGCGTTTTCCGATGGGGATAGTCCTCCAACACCCGCCTCATGATTTCCATGCTACTATCGGGGGTGCAGTCATCGATAAACAAAAATTCGATATCGTCAAAGGTCTGTTCAAACAAACTTCGGACACACCTTTCGATATAGGGTTCGACATTGTATACAGATACTGCAAGAGTGACCTTGGGATTCATAAAAGTGATAGATTAATTAACGGCTGTGTAATCACCGCAACAAGTCTTCGGATTGCCGTTGGTCTGGATTTGCAATCCAGACCCATTGAGTATATGGATTTTCAATCCGCCACAACAATGTACTGATCTAAAATATCCAATCTCGCTGGAACGGCTGTGTAATCACCGCAACAAGTTTTCGGATTGCCGTTGGTCTGGATTTGTAATCTAGACCCATTGAGTATATGGATTTTCAATCCGCAACAACAAGGTACTGATCTAAAATATCCAATCTCGCTGGAACGGTTGTGTAATCACCGCAACAAGTCTTCGGATTGCCGTTGGTCTGGATTTGCAATCCAGACCCATTGAGTATATGGATTTTCAATCCGCCACAACAATGTACTGATCTAAAATATCCAATCTCGCTGGAACGGCTGTGTAATCACCGCAACAAGTTTTCGGATTACAAATCCTTATATTCAACAGCGTCGGATTGCAAATCCGCCGCAACGAAAATCACCGCGACAAGTCTTCGGATTACAAATCCTTATATTCAACTGCGTCGGATTGCAAATCCGCCACAACGGATTCCGCCGCAACGGATTCCGCCGCAACGGCACAGCATTACTAATAATCAAACAATTACTTATTTCCAGTAGAGAAAAGCACAGGGCTTTGACTTATGCTCTGCTCGGGTGTCAAACCTGAAAGTCTGACAAGCATTTTTACTATTTTTTCTGCCTTGCGATAGCCCAACAGCCTAATCAACAGAATATAGAATTTGGCAAGACGTGAGCTGCTGCAATATCTTGGAAACTTACTGGTATGTGGAATTTCCTTTATGCGCTGAAAACAATAGCGGCCTTGGCTATTTGCCCCATAAGCATAAAGGGACAAAGCCATAACGAAATAGCGCTGAGTCAAGTAATTGGTCATCCCATTGGGTTCGAAACCATATTTCTTCTGTATCAGCGAAAGCCTCTTGTCATGAAAATACACCCTATCGGTAAAATTGGGTATCGAAAGTTCCCTTTGGATAGATATTCTTTGTGGGTCTTGATGGATACGATACTGATAGATGGCACCTGGCCTATAAACAAATTTGACTCCGGCTATAGACATGGCAAAATGCAGCATGCCCTCGTGGCCGCTCTGCAGATGCACATCGAAACCACCCACCTGCATCAGCAGCTCCCTCCTATGCAACGGGCAGGAAGTCACCATCTGCCAATGGTATAACAGCCACTCGTCCTGATTCTGCTCCTCATACTGTTCCTGATTGATAGTACTATGCCTGAAAACGTTGCCATCGGCGTCGATATAGTCGAAATCGCCAAAGACCTCTTCATCCTTTGCCAACGCAAGCATCTCCTTCACTTGGAGGCTTATGGCATCGGGGTAGAGAACATCGTCGGCATCCAAGAACTTGATATATTCGCCCTTGGACTCCTGCAGGCCACGGTTTCGCGCAACACAGGCTCCTTGGTTCAATTGACTGATGACCCTCAGCCGACTATCGTTAATGCGACTGATTTTGTTCACCGTATCATCCGTGCTCCCATCGTCTACCACTATCAGTTCGATATTCTCATACGACTGAACGAGCACTGACCGAACAGCCTGTTCCACATATTTAGAAGCATTGTAAGCCGGCATGATTATGCTCACCAATGGCATGTAAGGTATTGTTTCCATATAAAAGCTACGCTCTGACAAGTCTATTAGGTACCAACCGACGCCCTTGGAGCCGTCTACGCACAAACGGGAAAAATCCCATGACAATTGCCGCCACCCATAATCTCTCCCTATAAGTAGAGGCCAGATAACTCGTGCCAAGAAAGGCCTCTCGATGCGCCTCGGGGAAGGTATGTATCCACAGCCGGGCCGTCTCCCTGTCCGTAAGGATGGGCAACAGCTTGTTTTTGGTGCGCATCTTACTGACAAAGACACCCCTGTCGTACTGATGGAGTACGTGCTTCTCTGCTAAAAAATCCAGCATGATCTCCACATTGGCCTTGTAGCTTTCGAACTGCGCGAGGCAGTGCTCCCGGCTTGCCCGATTGGACCACGAGTCGCCATAGAAGAAATAATGGTACAGTGGTTCTTGCACATAGGCTATCTTTTGGGCGTAATAAGCAGAAACTGCGCTAATCAAAACATCCTCGCCGAGATTCTTGACAGGCCAGACAAAATCATTCTCCTCAAAAAGACTTCTCTTGAAAAGCCTGCACCATATTACGGGCCATGTATAGCGGTTTAAGATGGCGTCGCGGATTCCTTCTGTGTCCTTGGGGGTATCTTGGTCTACAAAACTGACATATCTTGGTTTAGGAGTATAATAATAGAAATCGCTCACTACCATGTCCGCCTCTTCCTCCACAGCCTTATCATAGAGCAGCTCGGCCATTCGTCTGTCCAAAAAGTCGTCATCGTCAACCACTATCACATACTCACCTCTCGACAATAGAAAGCAATCTCGTTTGGTAGCCGAAATGCCCAAGTTCCTTTCGTGAAAGACGTAGCGCACCTGAGGCTTCCGGCTGGGGTATTCTTCCAGCACTTGTTGGACAATCGTCATGCCGCCATCCGTACTCTTGTCGTCAACAAAAAGAAACTCCATCTCCTCCAAGGTCTGCTCGAAAAGCGTTCGCGCCAGTCTTTCGATATGCTCGGCACCGTTATAAACGGCAACAGCGATGGTCACTTTCGGATTCATGTGGTCTAAACTCCGCACTGATAGCGGCTTAGCGAAACCCATGCGGCCTGAAGAATTCTTATATCTTTTCCACCAGGGCAGCCGGAATGGCGGCAGTGGCGACGGCGATGAGGCCCTCTAGCTGGATGACGACACGTTTCTCGTGCTTGCCGCCGATTTGCATAAAGGTACCCTCCACCCCAACGAAGGAGCCTCCGATGATACGGACGCGGTCGCCCTTCTTGAAATCGAGCTTGGCGGGGTCGAGGTAGACGGCCTGCTCATCCTTCGAGCCTGCCACGCGGATGAAGTTGGTCATGTCGTCATCCGGTATGACCACCGGCACATAAAGGCCTTCGCGCAGCTGTGCCATGGGGCGGATGTATATCAGTCCTTTTGGTATTTGAATGAAGGTCTCTCGGTCCACATGGACAAAGAGATAGCTGGAGAGTGCGCATTTCTGCACCCAGACAAAACGGCCATGTCGGTCTCGCTGGCGTTTTTTCTCCATCGGCACGAAACACTCCACCCCAAAACGCGTCTTAATAGCCTGTTGGAAGAGGGTTTCTTTGCCTGGAGCACAACGAAATACGTACCACTTCATAATAGGTGTTGATTCAGTATTAAATTGTATGGGCCTTGTCGCCTGGGGTCGACGTCAGAGCGAGTTCCAACTCAGCACGACAGCATAGCGATTCTTCTGCCTCAAGAAAAGCGGGTTTATAATAACGGTAAGGCGACCTGGCCTTATCTCCTCTACTGTTGCGCAATAATTAGTCGCGCTTGAAGATGTCACGGGTGTAGACTTTTTCCTGGACGTCGTCGAGGCAGGGGTCGTAGCGGTTGGCAATGATGGCCTCGGACTCCTGCTTGAACTTTGCCAAGTCGTTGACCACCAGGCTACCGAAGAACGTGCTGCCATCGGGGAGTGTGGGCTCGTAGATAATCACCTTGGCGCCCTTGGCCTTCACGCGTTTCATAACCCCCTGGATGCTGCTCTGGCGGAAATTGTCGCTGTTGCTCTTCATGGTGAGGCGGTAGACCCCAATGACGCACTCATGTTCCTGCGCCTGGTCCCAGCTATTATTGTCGTGATAATAAGTGTAGTAGCCCGCCTTACGCAACACCTGGTCGGCAATGAAGTCCTTGCGGGTTTTGTTGCTGTCCACAATGGCCCGGATAAGGTCCTGTGGCACATCGGCATAGTTGGCCAGGAGCTGCTTGGTGTCCTTGGGCAGGCAATAGCCGCCATAGCCGAAGGAGGGGTTGTTGTAGTGCGTGCCGATGCGGGGGTCGAGACAAACACCATCAATAATCTGGTGGGTGTCCAGGCCCTTCAGTTCGGCATAAGTGTCCAACTCGTTGAAATAGCTGACCCTAAGGGCCAGATAGGTGTTGGCAAAAAGCTTCACGGCCTCAGCCTCGGTGGAACCCATAAAGAGGATGGGGATGTTCTTGCCGTTGCCGGCATCGAGGGTGGCGGACTGCGAGCCTGCCGCCTCCTTGGACACAGAAATGGCCCCTTGGCAGATGAGCTGTGCAAACTGATGGGCTTTCTCCTCCAAACGGCTGTCGCCCTGATGGTACCCTACGATGATACGGCTGGGATAAAGATTGTCGTACAGAGCCTTGCTCTCCCTCAGAAACTCGGGAGCAAAGATAATATTGTCAGACTGGAACTTGGCACGAACCCCCTCGGTATACCCAACCGGTATGGTGCTTTTGATGACCATGATGGCTGCAGGGTTCACCTCCATCACCTTTTGGATGACATCTTCAACGGCCGAAGTGTCGAAGAAATTCTTAACGCTGTCGTAGTTGGTCGGGGCGGCAATGACCACAAAGTCGGCATCGCGGTAGCCTTGCTGCCAATCGGTGGTGGCGCGTAGGTTCAACTCCAGCGGCTTCAACCCCTCGGTGCAACCAGTACGGAAATTGCGTATATCCTCTTCGTTCTCTGCATGGTAGCCCGCAAGGAAGGCCTCTATAAAATCGTCCTGGATAGGACTCTTGCGACGGTTGACCAAGTCCACGCGCTCCTGCACGATGTCGACGGCTGTCACCTCATTATGTTGAGCCAGTAGGGTGGCGATGCTCAGCCCTACATAGCCTGTTCCTGCAACAGATATTTTCATAGTATAAAGACAATAAAACTTGATTTTAGGAGCTTCCCTCCAACTACCAGCACCTGCGCCAGCAAACGGACAACTCTCTGTAACCCACGGCGAAGCCCCTGTCAGTCCCCGAACAAACGGCCAAACTGGCAGACATAATTTAACTTGCAAAAATACATTTTTTTTTTATATTAACAATATTCAAAAAGAAAAAAATCGCCTTCCTTTGTTGGAAAAAATATCTTTTACCAGCCTTGGTTCTCTCTCAATAAGTTGCGTTTCTTATTGGAACTTATCCCCAACAAACTCAATTTCCCACACCCCGCTCAGCCATAGCACCGACAAGAGAGCATTTCCCTGCACAGCACCTTCGGACCACATGCGTTCAAAAATAAAACACAAACAACTGAAAATCACTAATATAACAACCATAAAACCATCATGCCGCGCAAAAAAGCACTCCACCCTCCCACTTACGCCCCACACTCCGCCCCTCGCTCTATCGAAACGCCCCCTTTACACCCCTTCCTCAAAAGAAAAACCCCATGCAAGTGAAGTCGCTCTGCATACATTTTTTATATTACATTTATATTAGATTTGTATTAGTTTTTAAATTATGTCCATGAGCTAATCTTAATGCATACAAAAAGCAAACATTGGACAATGCTGAAAAAAACAATTTCTCATATTCATTTTTATATATTAGCCCTTGGAAATTTCAGTATCTAGCTGAATACCAGTTGTTCTATGGTTTCTCTAATGACCCACTAAGAAAAAATATGAGGAGGGCGAAGATTTGCGGGAGCTTGGGCGTTTATTATAGTGTGGAAGGTGGGGTGGACAGGGCAGAGAATATTTTTTATATGCAAAACAATAATTGATACATTGGCGCGTTTTTTAGGTATGATTTCCTATATTAAGAAGAGTCTTGACAACGGACTGAAGGTAATAGTCAACCGCGACAACACTACCCCATTGGTCACCATCAATATGCTATACCAAGTGGGGGCGCGGAACGAGCGGAACGACCGCACAGGGTTTGCTCATCTCTTTGAGCACCTGATGTTTGGCGGCACGCGACGCTACCCCGATTTCGACCTTGTGGTGGACGAGATGGGCGGCGAGAGCAACGCCTTCACCAACAACGACTATACCAACTACTACATCACCGTCCCTTGCCAATTCTTGGAAAAGGCCCTGCAGCTGGAAGCCGACCGCATGCGGGGCGATTGGGACATACAGGACGACACATGGAAAGTGCTGGACGTGCAGAAACGCGTGGTGACCGAGGAGTACAACCAACGATATGTAAACCAGCCCTATGGCGACGTGTGGATGCTGTTGCGACCGCTCTGCTATCGGGTGCACCCCTACCGCTGGTGCACCATCGGGGCCGACATCAAACACGTGCAGGAAGCCACTCTTCAGGACGTTCGCGACTTCTTCGACCGCTTCTATCGCCCCTCCAATGCCATCCTGGCCATTGCGGGCAACGTAGACGAAGAGAAGACGCTGGAGCTTGTGGAGCAAATCTTTGGCGAGATAGAAAGTCCGCTGCCTACCGCCAAGCCCCCTCTGCCCCAAGAGCCGGAGCAGCACGAGGCCCGCAGACTGGAGGTGGAGCGGGAGGTGCCCAACAACGCCCTGTACAAAGCCTGGGTGATGTGCGACCGCTGGTCGCCGGACTATTATACCTACGACATGCTCAGCGACGTACTCAGCAACGGCCATTCTTCGCGCATGTACCGCCGTTTGGTGCAGGATGAAAGACTTTTTACCGAGATTAACGCCTACATCACGGGCGAGCTGGACAGCGGCCTTTTTGTGGTGAGCGGCAAGCTGGCTGAGGGCATCGACCTAGGGCAGGCCGAAAAAGCCATAGACGAAGAAATCGCAAAAATACAGCAACAACCCATCGGCGGACAAGAGATAGAAAAGGTGGCCAACAAATTCGAGAACACCTTCGTATACTCGCAATATAAGTCGGCAGACCGCGCTCTGAGCCTCTGCTTCTACGAAATGATAGGCGACACCGACCTGGTGAACACCGAACCCGATTTCTACCGACAGGTTACCCCCGCCGACCTCCAACGTGTGGCCCGCCGGCTCACGCAGGAGCGAAGCTGCACCCTTTACATCAAAAAACAAGCATAAAAAGAGATGATAAAACAACTGTTGAACCAACTCTCCGACGCAATCAAACGCCTCTTCGATTGGGTTATACATATCAACTATAAAAAAATAGCCCTTGATGTCATCAATTTCATTGGCGACATCATGCACAGGGCCCTTTTCGAAATCCTCCTGCCCAAGAAATACCGCACACTTACCAAAAAGGAGATATACACCATCATCTTCAAGTCCGACACCCCGCGCGGCAAGAAATTCGACATCCTGCTGCTGATTGCCATCGGACTCAACGTACTGGTGATGATGCTCGAAAGCCTTGCCGAGGCCCCCAAGTGGTTCACCATCTCCATGACGATACTCGAATGGCTCTTCACCCTTCTCTTCACCTTTGAATTCTACCTGCGCATCTACTGTCTGGAGCGTCCACGGAAATACCTAGTGTCCTTCTTCGGCATCATCGACATCATCTCCATCTTCCCTGCCTATCTGAGCATCTTCCTGCCCGCGGCCTCCACCCTCTCGGTGCTGCGCCTAATGCGCGTGCTGCGCATCTTCCGCATTCTGAAGATGCAGAAATTCCTGGACGAGAGCCGATTCATGCTGAACTCCTTGCGCCGCAGCGCCGTCAAGATATTGGTGCTGATGATCTTCGTCTTCATCATGGCCATCATCCTAGGGGCCACCATGTATGGCATCGAAGGGGGCAAAAACCCCGCCATCTCCAGCATCCCCAGAGGGGTGTACTGGGCTGTGGTGACCATCACCACGGTTGGCTACGGCGACATTGCCCCGGTGACGGCCCCCGGCCAATTCATCTCCATCATCGTCATGCTGCTGGGTTATTCCATCATCGCTGTACCCACGGGCATAGTGGCCGGCGACACCATAGTGGAATACCGCGAGCAAAAGAAACGGAAGAGAAGGCTGCGCCAAAACGATCCACAAGACTCTGATAATGAATCCGAAGCCTACTCCGACGAGGAAAACGAAAGCTCCGCAGAGGCGGACCACCGCCCCCAGCCGACACCCAGCAACCCCAAGTCCCAGCAAACGGAGCTAGAAGAGGGGGTACCCACCACCCAGCAATTGCCAAACAAGAAGTGGGAGTACGACCCCGGTGTCAAAGCTAACCCTGAAGATTTGCTATAACATTCCGAATAATAAAAAAAAATTTATATGAAGAAAGAACTCATCCTATTGCTACTGTTAGTAGTCGCTACGGGTGCATGGGCACAGCACACCGTCAGCGGCACCATTACCGATGCTAAGACCGGTGAAACACTGATTGGTGCCACGGTCTACGACACCATTTCCAGAAAGGGGGCTGCCACCAACCAGCACGGCCGCTTCACCCTGACGCTCAAAGAAAGTTCGGCTGTGCTGAGGATTTCTTATGTGGGATACGAAACCCAATACCATCCCATAGAGTTGGACAAAAACCAGCGTCTTGACGTGGCACTGAAAGGTTCGGTGACGCTCAACGAAGTGGTAATCACTGGCGAACGCGTACAACATGTTGAAAGTTCGCAGGTCAGCAGAATAGAGCTGCCCGTCGAGCAAGTCAAGGCGGTACCCGTCATCTTTGGTGAGACCGACGTCATCAAGGTAGTGCAACTGCTGCCGGGCGTACAAAGTGGTTCGGAAGGCATGTCGGGCATGTATGTGCGCGGTGGCGGTCCAGACGAGAACCTCTTTCTGCTGGACGGCGTGCCGATGTACAACGTCAACCATTTGGGCGGTTTCTTCTCGGCCTTCAATTCCGACGCCGTGAAAAACATCAGCCTCTACAAAGGCAGTTTCCCGGCACATTTCAGCAGCCGGCTCTCCAGCGTTTTGGACATCACCACCAACAACGGTAACGACAAAGAATACCACGGAGGTGTCGGCATAGGGCTGATTTCTGCCAAATTCAACGTCGAAGGTCCCATCATCAAAGAAAAGACCACCTTCAGCATCTCGGGTCGCAGGACCTACGGCGACGCCCTGCTGCAGCCCGTCCTGGCCTTGGTGACGGCAGCAGAGGGCATGGGTGAGGAGAAAATCAATGCCGGCTACTACTTCTACGACCTCAATGCCAAAATCACGCATAAGTTCAACGACCGCAGCCGCCTGTACGCCTCCTACTACATGGGAGACGACGCCCTCTATGCTAGGTACCGCTACAACTACAACTCCATAGAAAAAGACTATATGCGCCTGGGCTATAACTGGGGCAACATCGTGGGTAGCCTGCGGTGGAACTACGAGCTGACACCCAAGCTGTTCATGAACATCACGGGAGCCTACACCCGCTACCGCAACGACCTGTCGCTCTCCGAAGAGTCGGTCTACCGCAATTACACCGAAACCTACACCATGGGGTTCAAATCAGGCATACAGGATGCCACGGTGCGTGCGGACTTCGACTATGCCCCCACGCCCGACCATGCCGTCAAGTTTGGCGGCCAGTTTCTCCACCACATCTTCACGCCAGAAACCTCGAACCTGAAAATATCAGAGAATGACGCAGGCGACCCCTACAACTACGACACCATCATCGGCCAAAGTATCGTACATGCCAACGAAATGATGCTCTATGCCGAAGACGACTGGCGCATCAACGACTGGTTGAAAATCAACGCCGGATTGAACTTCACGGGGTTTCAAGTGCAGAGTACCTTCTACCCCAGCCTACAGCCCCGACTCAGCGGCCGCATACTCATCAACGACCGTCTCTCTGCCAAGGTGGGCTATGCATACATGACGCAGTATCTGCACCTGCTGAGCAACACCAGCCTGAGCCTGCCCACAGACCTGTGGGTGCCCGTCACCGCCCGTATCAAGCCCATGACCTCACAGCAGGTGGCTGCGGGATTCTTCTACAACCTGCTGGACATAATGGACCTCTCGGTGGAAGGCTACTACAAACACATGGACAACCTGCTGGAATATCGAGACGGAGCCTCGTTCTGGGGCACCTCGCAAGGGTGGGAGAACAAAGTATGCATGGGACGTGGCTGGGCCTACGGCGTAGAATTTCTGGCACAGAAAAACATAGGGGCCCTTACGGGTTGGCTGGGCTATACCTGGAGCCATACCGACCGCAAATTCGACCGCGAAGGCAACATCCTCAACGGCGGCAGGACTTTCCCCGCAAAATATGACCGTCGTCACGACGTCAGCCTGGTGCTCAGTTACAAATTCAACGACCACATCGATGCCAGCGTCAGTTGGGTGTTCAGCAGCGGCAACACTGCCACCCTGGCCATGCAGAACATCGACCCCAGCGAAGAGCCTACCGAACGTTATGACTACGACTACTATTACAACAACGACGTGCCCTACGTCAGCAGCCGCAACAACTTCCGTATGCCCAACTACCACCGCATGGATGTCAGCGTCAATTTCCACAAGAAACTGCGCCGGGGCCAGCGCACCATCAACGTAAGCATCTACAATGTTTACAACCACCAGAACCCCTATATGGTATACGTGAATTCCGAATGGAGTTACCGCACCAACAACCAGGTACTGACGCTCAAGCAACTATCCATCTTCCCAATCCTACCCTCTATCAGCTACAACTGGAAATTCTAAATGCACATAATAAATAAAACATATATAAAAGACATGAAAAAGATATTCTCACCCATATACCTAACAGCATTGCTGCTTACCTTTGTGCTCACATCGTGCGAAAAGGTCATAGAATTTGATGGCGACGAAACCGAGTCGTACATGGTGATGATTTCGAAACCGGAAAGTGATACTCCGTGGAAAGTGCGACTCACCGAGAGCCGGTTCTTCCTCTATGGCGACACCATAGCCACCATAAAAGACGCAAGCGTGTCGATAGAAGTGAACGGCCGCACGCTCAACAGCAACATCACCAATCATGGCAACGGGATGTACGACCTAGGATACACGCCTCAACAGGGCGACAGCCTGACCCTGCACGTAACCACCCCCAACAAAGGCACTATGATGGCCGGCTGCCGCATTCCGCACAAGCCCATAATCAGTCAGGCATCTTGCACTTACGACACCACCCACTACACCGAATACTATCCCGACACAGTACAGAGTATCAATGGGGATATCACTGTCAAACTCACCCTTGAAGACCCTGCGGAAGAGACCAACTATTATATGCTACGGATGCGTATGCCAAGTATCAATTACAACTACACAACAGAATCCTACGACACTATCTGGAGATACACCCACATAAACGTGAACGACAACGTACTCTTTGACATGGATGCCACAAATGAATTATTTGACATCGGCAGCCAGGACTACTACGGCACCCAAATACTCTTTACAGACGAACGCATCAACGGCCAAACCCACACGATAACTTTTAATACCAGCATATACGGCTTGGAAGCAGGTCACCCCCTTGTAGAGGTATTCTCCATCAGCCGCGACCGCTACCTGTACGAGAAATCCCTGCAGGCCGCCGGTGAACAAGACATGTTCATAAACCTAATCTCTGAACCCGTACAGATACACAGCAATGTAACCGGGGGGTTGGGCATCTTGGGCGGTTCTGCCGTAACCAAGATTAAAATAGACTAACTCATGAGAATCCTCATTACCGACAACGCCCATGACGTTCTGCGTGAGACGCTGGAAGGGGCTGGCCATCAGGTGAGGGTGGAAACCGATGTCACCTACGAGACGCTTTTGGCGCAGATAAAAGACTATGATGCCCTAGTGGTGCGCAGCAAGATAGCCATCGACCGCAACTTTCTGGACCACGCCCGCCACCTGCGCTGTATCGGCCGCGTGGGAGCCGGAATGGAGACCATCGACGTGGCGTATGCCGAAAGTATGGGCATCCGCTGCCTCAATTCGCCAGAAGGCAACCGCGATGCCGTGGGCGAGCATGCCGTTGGGTTGCTGCTAACGCTTTTCAACCACCTGACCCTTGCCGATGCCCAAGTGCGCAAAGGCATTTGGCACCGAGAGGAAAACCGCGGTCTGGAAATCAAAGGCAAGACCGTTGGCATCATAGGTTTCGGCAATATGGGCAGAGCGTTTGCCCAACGGTTGCAGGGTTTTGACTGTGAGATTATAGCCTACGACAAATATCTGTCTGCCGGGTATGCACCCAAGTATGTGAAAGAAGTGACGTTGGCGGAGCTGCAGGAACGGGCCGACGTGGTGAGCCTGCATGTGCCGCTGACAGAGGAGACACACTATCTGGTCGACGAGGAGTTTCTGGGTAAATTCCGAAAAGGCCTTTTCCTCATCAACACCGCACGAGGGCCGGTAGTTAAGACTGCTGCCTTGGCGGAAGCCGTAAGGGAAGGCAGGGTGAGGGGCGCCGCCTTGGACGTTCTGGAGTACGAAGAGATGTCCAAAGACAGCCTGGACACCAGCCACGCCGACCTACAATACCTTCTCTCCTGCCCCAACGTGGTGTTCAGCCCCCATGTGGGAGGATGGACGGTAGAGTCGAAATACAAATTGGCCAAATTTTTGGCAGACAAGATCGTCGATTGTTTAAATCAGTAAATCATATTAGCACATTAAAATACCCCTTATGCTGATAGTCAAAGACTGCATTATATCAGAAGACATTGCCGAGAAACGTTTTTGCTGCGACCTATCCCAATGCAAGGGACAATGCTGCGTGGATGGAGACTGCGGGGCACCGCTGCTAGAAGAGGAGATTGGCATTCTGGAACAGGTGCTGCCTGAAGTGGAGCCCTACATGACCGTAGAAGGGCTGAAGGTGGTGCACGAGGAAGGCGTTTCGGCATTGGACAACGCTGCCGAGCCCTGCACCCCGCTGGTGGGTGGCCGAGAGTGTGCCTATGTGGCATGGGGCAAGGACGGCGCCGCCCTGTGCGCCATCGAGCAGGCCTACCGGGACGGGAAAATCGGTTTCATGAAACCCATCTCCTGCCACCTGTACCCCATCCGGGTGGACGAGTTTGGCGAGTTCAAAGCCCTCAACTACCACCAATGGGACATTTGCCGGTGTGCCGTTGCAAAGGGAAAGGAATGCGGGCCCCCTCTATACCAATATCTGAAAGAACCGCTGATACGCCGGTTCGGACAAGACTGGTATGACGAACTGCTGGAAGCCATAGAAGACCGCTATGGCAAAGAAGTATAATTTAGCGGCAAGGCAATAAAAGTAGCCGTATGAAGTTATTATACCATTATGGACAAAAAGAAAAAGAAACAATACATCCTCATCTTCAGCCTGATTTTTGGGATTCTGGTCATTGACCAGCTGGTGAAAATACTGGTAAAAACCCACATGCACATTGGCGAAGAGATACCGCTGATAGGCAATTGGTGCCTGCTGCACTTTACAGAAAATGAAGGCTTTGCCTTTGGAATGAAAATAGGCGGAAGCACCGGAAAAGTCATCCTTTCGCTCTTCCGCATCGTTGCGTCCGGAGCACTCTGCTGGTATTTGATCCATCGCATCAAAAAAGGAGTCCGCACTGTGCCATCCATCTATCTGGCACTGATTTTCACTGGTGCCGTAGGCAATGTCATAGACAGTTGCTTCTACGGACTCATTTTCAACGAAAGTTACTACAACATAGCTCAAATGTTTCCGCCAGAAGGCGGTTACGCCCCATTCCTGCAAGGGCGTGTAGTGGACATGTTTTACTTTCCTATCATAGACTCCACCTGGCCCGACTGGGTACCCATCTGGGGTGGGCAACCCTTTGTCTTTTTCAGTGCCATCTTTAATGTGGCCGACGCCGCCATCACCATTGGTGCCATCTGGCTTATTATCGACCAGATCTTCTTTTCGAAAAAAGATGAAGAGAAAAAAGCTAGCAAGACCCTGGTTGAAGAAATAGAAAAAAAATAGAAAAATACCCCAAAAATAGGTTTTTCTCCGTCAGGTTTGCGCCATTTTCGGGCAACAAGAGAAATGAGAAATAAAAAAAAACAGCATTAAGAGACAGCAACTTGCAACTTTTTGCAAAAAAATATTTTGCCAATTCAAAAAAATGTAGTACTTTTGCAACCGATTTCAAGAGAGAAATTGATGGCGTTGTAGCTCAGTTGGTAGAGCAGAGGACTGAAAATCCTTGTGTCACTGGTTCAATTCCAGTCAATGCCACAAAAAAAATAAAGGGAAGCAATAATAATTGCTTCCTTTTTTCGTTTATGTTGCATGGCCGCTAGGCCGAAGTTAATAAAGTTGATACTAATAATAAAGACAATACATACTACATGATTCTGCCCATACAAATCAGATTCAACGACGTGGACCAAATGGGGCACATCAACAACGCCGTCATCATGGAGTATTTCGACTTAGGAAAGTCGGAGTACTTCTCAGCAGTAGGCGTCCCACCCGAAACAGGCGAGTTCACCGTGGTGATTGTCCACCTTGAGGTAGACTTCCTCACCCAAATACATTTCCACGACCACATCCACATCACCACCCATACAGAGAAAATAGGCAACAAGAGCGTCACCGTCAAACAACAGGTGGTCGACACCGACACGGGAGACATCTGCGCCAGCTGCCACACCATTCTCTCCGGCTACAGCCGCCTTACCCAAACCAGTGCGCCCATCCCCGACTCGCTACGCAAGGCCATCAAACAATTCGAAGAGGAACATAAAGAATAAGAAACCGCCTGAGACCCACTCATCCAACAGCATGCCAAACACGAAACACTGGTCACATTCAAGCAGTTTCCAAGTAAAAAAACATCGACATTCCTAAAAAAAAGAACCTATGAAGAACAAAGTCCTGATTGTATATACTGGCGGAACCATCGGCATGGTACAGGATGCCAACGGCTCGCTGAAGCCCTATCCCATGAGACACATCTATGATGTGGTTCCAGAGCTGCGCAACTGTGCCTACGAGATTGACACCTGCCAGATGGAGAACATCATAGACTCCTCCAACATGACACCCACCAGCTGGATAGAGTTGGCTGAGATAATCGAACGCAACTACGACGATTACGATGGGTTTGTCATCCTGCACGGAACCGACACGATGGCATATACCGCATCGGCGTTGAGTTTCATGTTCAAGAACCTCTCCAAACCCATCATCCTTACTGGCAGCCAGCTGCCTATGGGGGTGCTACGTACCGACGGTCGCGAGAACATCATCTGCGCCCTTGAGCTGGCCTCCTGCCGCGAGGTATATATACCGGAGGTATGTCTTTTCTTTGAGAACCGACTCTACCGCGGAAACCGCAGCACCAAAGTCAGTGCCGAAAACTTCGATGCCTTCACCAGCTACAATTATCCAGCACTGGCAGTTGCCGGCATCCGTTTTAGCTTCAACAAAAGCCTCTTCCTCAAGAAGCCCGAAAAGCCTTTGGACGTGCGTAAGCGGTTCGACCGCAACATTGCCGTACTGAAGCTCTTCCCCGGCATCACCCCCAATGCTGTCGACGCCATCCTTCACACCAAGGACCTGCATGGTGTCATCATTGAGACTTTCGGTTCGGGCAATGCGCCCACAGAGCCTTGGTTCATCAACGCTTTGGAAGACGCCATCAAGCGAAACATCATCATCCTTGATGTCACTCAGTGCAAGGCAGGTTCCGTCATCCTTGACCAATACGAAGCCAGCTGCGACCTCAGCCGCATTGGCGTCATTGGTGGTAGCGACATCACCTTGGAGGCTGCCGTGACCAAGATGATGTACCTGTTGGGCACTTACCCCAACGACCTCGACCATGTCCGCCGGAGCCTGACCTATCCGCTCCGCGGCGAGATGACCATCCCTAACGAAAACGCACACAATTGAAGAAATACATTCTCATACTATTGCTGCTGCCAGCCCTAGGAGGCTGGGCCCAGGACCGACCGGGGCACCTGAATACTTTCGACACACGGAAGTTCCATTACGGCATTCAGGTGGGCTACACGCAGTCCAAATTTGACCTTCAATACTCGGAGCAGGACACTATACGCCAAACTATCCTCGGCACCACCTCCTACTATAGCCCCGGTTTCCACATCAACGTCATTGGCGATATGCGGCTGAGCGACTATTTCAACCTTCGGCTACTCCCCGGCATCACACTCATCAGCCGAGACATGTCATACGTATGGTCCGCGGACTACACCTCCACCCACTGGAAGTACGACACGCGCCGCACCGTGGAGTCGGTCTATGGCGAAATACCGGTTGAGCTGAAGTTCAGAGCCAAGCGTTATGGCAACTTCCGCCCCTACCTAACCGCCGGCGGTGTGTGGGGATTCGACTTTGCCTCCTTGCGCAAAAACAAGAACAACAACGACGAATCCATTATCCGACTCAACCCCGTAGACCTGCGCTATACGGCAGGTGTGGGGTTCGACTTCTTCCTGCGCTACGTGAAGTTTGCTATCGAGTTCAAGTCGGCCTTTGGCTTAGTGGACCTGCGGGTAGAGGACGACGACTACTACACCCAATCGGTGACCGAGCTGCTCTCACGCACCTTTATGATTTCCTTCACCTTTGAAGGATGACCTCTCAATCACAAACACGATGAGACAGCAACTTTCCATAGACCTCACCCCCAGAGAGTACTGTTCAGCCGACTTGCTCAAACAGGCCGTGGCCCGCAAAACAGGCATACCACTAGCCGACCTGGCCCATGTGGAGGTGCTGCGTAGGAGCCTAGACTCACGGCGAGGCCGCATCCTCTACCACGCTACGGTTGAGCTCTATTGTGGCGAGGAATATGTAGCGCCACGCTATCAGGGAGCCTATCGAGACTGCCACAACAGGCCTGCCGTTATCATCGTGGGCGCGGGGCCTGCCGGACTGTTCGCAGCCCTAAGGGCATTGGAATTGGGCTTGAAACCCATCCTATTGGAGCGGGGCAAACCTGTAGAAGAGCGCCGCAGGGACATAGCCCAGCTGGCCCGCACACAGGAGGTAAATCCCAACAGCAATTGGTGTTTTGGCGAGGGCGGGGCAGGCACCTATTCAGATGGCAAACTATACACACGAAGCACCAAACGTGGCAATGTGGAAGGAATAATGCACCGTTTCATAGAACATGGTGCCGACCCTTCCATAGCCATCGATGCCCATGCCCACATAGGCACCGACAAGTTGAGCGGCATCATTGCCAATATGAGGAAAACCATTCTGACGTATGGCGGAGAGTATCACTTTTCGACACAGGTCTGCAACCTAATACTGAAACAGGAGGCAGGAGAGACCCTTGTGCAAGGAGTTGAAGACACCCAAGGAAACCAATATTTGGGCCAGGCTGTCATATTGGCCACAGGGCATTCGGCCAGAGACATCTATGAACTCTTCGACCAAAAGGGTTGGCTATTGGAGCCCAAGCCCTTTGCCATGGGGATACGCGTGGAGCATCCACAAGCACTCATCAACGAAATCCAATACCACATCAACGACCGCAACCGTTCGCAACTCGACTATCTGCCGCCTGCGGCCTACAGCCTGACCACCCAGGTGGATGGTCACGGCGTGTTCTCCTTCTGCATGTGCCCTGGCGGGGTCATCGTGCCTGCCGCCACCGACGGACAACAGCAAGTGGTCAACGGCATGAGCAACGCCAAGCGCAATTCGCCCTTTGCCAATAGCGGCATTGCCGTTACTGTTTCGCTGGACGATGTGCCGGAATATGCCCCAAAGGGTCCTTTGGCATTGTTGCATTTCCAACGGGATGTAGAACGAACTATTTTCGAAGCCGTAGGAGGCAGCATCAGTGCCCCCATCCAACGTCTCACTGACTTCTGCCAAGGAAAACCCAGCCAGAGCAATAACAAAAGCAACTATTTAGGCAAGACCCTAAACCGCCCTCTCTATGAGTTACTCCCACCCTTTATCGTGAAGAGCCTGCAACTGGGGTTGCAGGACTTTGGACGTAAGATGCATGGATTTTACACCGACAAGGCAAGTGTGCTGGCCGTAGAAAGCCGGACCTCCTCCCCTGTTCGTATTCCTCGTGATGCAACACTGCAGCACCCGCAACTGCACCATCTCTATCCTTGCGGCGAGGGTGCCGGCTATGCTGGGGGTATCGTTTCTTCCGCCATTGACGGGGTAAAGGCCATCGAGGCCATTGCTGCCAGCCTGGACCAATACATGTAAACAAAATCACATACACTTCACTAACTCCATCGTATTCTACCAACAAAACTCTAGCACCATGAATTTTGAACTGAAATCCGACTTTGCCCCCATGGGCGACCAAATAGAAGCCATCAAAGAATTGGTGGCAGGCATCAAGAGCGGCCAACGGGCACAAGTGCTGCAAGGCGTCACCGGGAGTGGAAAGACTTTCACCGTGGCCAACGTTATCGCCCAGCTGAACCGTCCCACCTTGGTCATGAGTCATAACAAAACCCTTGCCGCTCAATTGTATGGAGAATTCAAGCAATTCTTCCCCAACAACGCTGTCGAATACTTTGTCTCTTACTACGACTACTACCAACCCGAAGCCTACATTGCTGCCACCAACACCTATATTGAAAAAGACTTAGCCATTAACGACGATCTGGACAAGCTGCGGCTACGTGCCTCCTCGGCCCTGCTGAGTGGCCGACGCGACGTGATAGTGGTATGTTCGGTCAGCTGCATCTACGGCATCGGCAACCCCGCCGAATTTAAGCGCAGCACCATCAATATCAAAGTGGGGCAACGGCTCACACGCGACAATCTCCTACTCATGCTGCTTGATGCCCAGTACGTGCGCAACGAGATTGAATTCACCAATGGCCGTTTTCGGGTTAAGGGGGAGACTGTTGACGTTTTTCCCTCATTTGCCGACTTTTGTTTCCGCATCTCCTTTTGGGACGATGAGATAGAGAGTCTGGAGAGCTTCGACCCCATCAGCGGACAGAAGCTGGAAACGTTTAAGGACATTACCATTTACCCTGCCAGCAACTTCCTTACATCCAAAGAGAATATGGCCGATGCCCTACACCAGATTCAGGACGATATGTTCGCCCAGCGAGACTATTTCTACTCCATAGACAAGCCTTTGGAGGCAAAACGACTGGAAGAACGTGTCAACTATGACCTTGAGATGATTCAGGAGTTAGGCTACTGCAGCGGCATCGAAAACTACTCACGCTACTTTGACGGGCGCAAAGAGGGCGACAGACCTTTCTGTCTGATAGATTATTTTCCGGACGACTTTCTGCTAGTGGTGGATGAGAGCCATGTCACCATTCCACAGATTGGAGCCATGTACGGCGGAGACCGTTCCCGCAAGAAGTCATTGGTAGAGTATGGGTTCCGCCTGCCCTCGGCATTGGACAACCGCCCTCTCACATACGACGAGTTCTACAGCATCACAGGGCAGACCATCTATATCAGCGCCACCCCTGCCCAATATGAGCTACAGGAGGCAGAAGGCGTGGTGGTGGAACAGGTGATCCGTCCTACGGGGCTGCTCGACCCCGTGGTCGAAGTCAGGCCTGCCACCAGCCAAGTAGACGACCTGCTGGACGAGATAGAGAAAACCGTCTACAAAGGCGAGCGCGTCTTGGTCACCACGCTTACCAAACGCATGGCAGAGGAAATGACCAGCTACCTTATCAACCTGGGCATCCGCAGCAAATATATCCATAGCGATGTGGACACCCTGGAGCGCGTAGAGATTATGCGTGACCTTCGCATGGGGGTCTTCGACGTATTGGTCGGGGTCAACCTGCTCCGCGAGGGTCTGGACCTGCCCGAGGTCTCTCTCGTAGCCATCTTAGATGCCGACAAAGAAGGATTCCTGCGCAGCGACCGTGCCCTCATCCAGACCATCGGGCGTGCCGCCCGCAACGTGCACAGCAAGGCCATCCTCTATGGCGACACCATCACTGGCAGCATGCAACGTGCCATCGACGAGACCAACCGCCACCGAGAGAAACAGATACGCTACAACATGGAACACGGTATCGTGCCCCGTCAGATTGTCAAAAGTGTGGATGCCATCATGGGTTCCACCAGCGTCATTGAACGGGCGGCCGAAGAACACATGGAGGACAAAGCACCCGAAGGTCCCAATATCCCCAACATTGCCGCCTCACCCTATGCCCTCAACACGCCGGCACACAACGGAGGCAAAAGCAGGTACAACCCCCACAACAACCAGCCGTTGCCCTCCGTTGCCGAATCTGAGGAGAACCAACCTTCAATGGTCAGCGAACCCGACCCACAATGGTTCAACAAAACACAAGCACAGCTGCGCAAAGAAATCCGCGATGCCCAGCGCAAGATGCAGCAGGCTGCTAAAGAAATGGACTTTATGGCTGCCGCCAAATACCGCGACCAAATCCGTGAAATGCAAAAAGCACTTGAAGATGCCCGGTAAACTGAGCCGTAGAAACAGGTGCTGACCAACCGCTATAAGAAAAGAATCTGATGCAAAAAAAATGGCCTTTGTTCCTTATCGCAATCGGCATATTCTTTATTGAGATATGCAACGAGCTGACAACCACGGGTATGTTCATGGATGGCCTTATCTATGATAATATTGCGGCCAATATGGCACGAGGCATTGGTTCGTTCTGGGAGCCCATGCTTTTGCCTTCTTCGTGCAAGCCTTTTATCGGACACCCACCTCTGGCATTCGGAATGCTTGCCCTTTGCTATAAGGTCTTCGGCATCCACATTGGAGTTTGCAAAGGATATTCGTTACTGATGTTCATTCTCTCGGGCCTGCTGCTGTTGCGGTTGTGGGAACGAAATGGTTTCAAACGAGAGATGGGATGGCTGCCGCTTATGCTATGGGTTTTGGTCCCAATGGTTTCGCAATATGCATGCGACAACCTGTTGGAAGGCACCATGGGGGTGTTTGTACTTGCATCAACCCTATGCATGATGCAATCTTCTTCCCGCCAAGGCAAACACATTTGCTGGCACATTTTGGCTGGTTTTTTCCTGTACTTGGCATTCCTAACCAAAGGATTCACTGGACTTTATCCGCTATGTCTACCAATGATTATATGGTTGGTTGACAGAATCTGTTCCCGCAAAGAGGAAAACTACACATTTCTTCAAGCACTCTGCTATTGCCTTATTCCTTTGGCCGCACTTATCCTTTGCTGCCTAGTCACCGGACTCTTGCAGCCGACAGCAGTTGAGTACTTCAAAGCCTACCTTTCCGAGCAGGTTATTAGTGGGTCAAAGTCGGTGACCGTTGACAGCCGCTACTATATCATCATCAAATTCTTTGAACGCACCTCCATTGTATGGGCACTGACCATCGTTATCCTTAGCATCACATTGCTCAGTAAAGGCAAAACGAACCTACCCATTCTCTCCGATAAGAGCAAAAGAGCATTCTTCACATTCCTCTTATTTTCGCTATGCGGAGTCATTCCCATGATAATCAGCACAAAACAACGCGACTTTTACTTCTTGACCGTATTACCATTTTTGGCCATTGCTTTAGGGAGCCTACTCAACGACAGTGTACAACAATGGCTTGACCACGACCGTAAAAGATTTCGCATGGTTGCTTCTACTATGGCAGCAATAGTGGCTATGGTGTCCATTACTTTGAACATAGCCAATTACGGTAAGCCTGGCCGTGACAAAGAAATCCAGCAAGACGTAGAACTGATCGCGCAACATGTTGACATCGGAGAGACAATCATTGCCCCATTACATATCAATGAGGAATACAGCTTTATCAACTATGCCTACCGAGCAAAACAAATAGAAATACTGGGAACAAATCTCGAATGTATCACAACCCCTTTACCGAAACACCTGATAGCGTGCAACAACGAAGTGATTTCCGATTCGACATACCGCCCAGTAGAGTTGTCCACTAAGTTATACCGTCTTTACGAGCTAAAGGAATAGCAAATCTCAAACACAGTCCAATCCTACCACCAACTCTCCAGCAAAAAAAAAGAGTCCTCCGGCGATCTCCTTAAAACAGTGGGAAAAATTTGTTGTCCTATAGGATTTTCCCCTCAAAAAAAGATGTATTTTTGCACTTGAGAAAGTATCAAAATGTTTAACACTAAACACAAAGAAAATATGAAACGGATAGCCCTGTTATTTCTATCACTGACAATGACTTGCATACTTGCTGCTCAACCTCATGGAAAAGGCCAGCCTTTCCATAAACACAAACCAGACATCAAACCTTTGCCTTCACCAACCATTATCGTACAGGCCATAAACGCTGAAAGTTTCTTCGTTTATCTCAATGGCGATTTAATGAATCCAGTTCCCCGCACACAAGTGGTTATCGACCGATTGGACAATAATCTGCAAGAGGTCATCGTCGTTCTTAACCATCCCGCACACAAAGCTGCTGTGGTGGACGTGTATGCCGATATAGCAGGTGCTGCCGTATACGTTGAATACGACCACCGCAGCGACCAAATGATAGTCACACCGCCTCCTGCCCGTATGCCAAGACATGACCACAGCCAGCTCAGGAGAACACCCAATATCAACCAACCGATTGTCACCCCACCTGTTGTCGTGCCAGAAGAGCCTAAAATAGTTTCGGACGAATGGGTCAACGAGATGGTATCCATTCTCAACAACCAATCATTTGACTCTGAGAAAAGCGAAACCGCCAAAGGATTGCTCAACAATGGACTACCCTTCACCAGCAACCAAATAGCCCGTATAGCCGGCACTTTCACCTTCACCAAGGGCCAAGTAGAATTCCTAAAATTAGCATACACCCATTGTATCGACCCCGAAAACTACGAACATGCGTTGACAGTCCTTACTTTCAGCAACGACCGTCAAGAAGTACGGAATTACATCAACAGTTTGCGATAGCAGTTTAGGAAACTTGTATAGCATGTAGGCCATGGTATGATCACAAGGTGTCCGGATGCTACCTATCACCCTGCATGGAATTAGTAGCCCACCCCTATAAGGCTGCCATTTGCAACAGAAGAGGTATCCTGTAGACGAACACCTTAGGACAGGCTAAATGTATACAGCCAACTCCTCGCAGATTCTAACTCGTGGTAGCAATTTTTGCTTTCTGCCACGTATTCCTCACCATGAGAACCCACAAATACATATGCTCGCACAAAAAACGTATAAGACAAACTTACTAACAACAATTCTCAAGCCATAGGGCCTGGGAATTGTTGTTGTTTTGGAGGGGAAGAAAACCAAATTATATTTCGACCTTCGTTCTACATTGTAAAAAAGTCCAACACTGAGACTACAAATTAGCTACTTCTTCTTTTGTGAAGCCAGTAATTTGCGAAATTGTTTCTATAGACAGGCCTAACTGTTTCATATTTATAGCCATTTGAGTCTTTTCTTCCGCTCGACCTTCGGCTCGACCTTCGGCTCGGCCTTCGGCTATTCCTTCCGCTCGCCCCTCGGCCCGCCCCTCAGCTCGGCCCTCAGCTCGGCCCTCAGCTCGGCCCTCTATTCGTGCCGTATCTAAAACCTCATTCTGCACCATCTGAGACTCTATATGATGCTCGTACACTCGTTTCTCTTTATCGCTCATATTCATGTAGAGCAGTTTCTTGCGTGCCTCCTGGAGGCCTGGTGCTTTAGTCGAAGACGATATCTTACCATTTTTCAAATAGTCAAGCCACTCTTCCAGCGGCGTAGTGGCCACATCATTAAACTCATTGACTCGAATGATGTAATATTCAGGAAACACCTGTTGGGGTGTACGCATCTTCAGCGTCTCCGCTTCATGTGGAGTAATCTCAAGCGTATCGTTAGTGTGCACACCAGTAAAGGTCGTAACACCATGGTACAGGTAGTCTCTGCCCTTGCCCATGGGGAAGTAAATGATATTGATAGAATAAACCTTCTTAACCCTATCGTATTTGTCACCCAAGCGCATATTATCCGTTATCACTTTCGAAACTCCGTACAGAATACGTTCCAAGTAATGAATTTCGCGCGTCAGCTGTACTTCCACAATTATATACTCTCCTTTGCTATTTCGCGCCATTACATCTACGCGGTTGAATTTGTCTAATTCACTCTCTTGGTTACCCTCGCTCTCCAATATCTCCTCTATCGTCACTTTCTCATTCAGCAACACCGTCATCAGTCCCTCGAGGACATCAAAATTAGCCTTGTCACGCAGCATGCGCTTGGCCGCCCAATCAAATCGTATATATTGTTCATTAATCATACTTTCTTAACGTAATCAACGACGTTTTATTGTGCGTGTGGCACAATTTCTGTCGAGCATACAAAAGAAAACCGACTCGCACGGAGTCGGTTATAATCGATATGATGCCCACGTCAAGCATGCTCAACGCTGCTATAGCGTATCTGTTACTTGGTAGAGATGACCAGGAAACGAGTCTGTTCCCAAAATTTGGCGGGGTTGAGGATACGGAGATAGGAGACCATTTTGGGGTCGTTCTCGTCCATCACCAACTCATAGCTGTTTTCAGCATGTTTGGACACTACCGTAGCTCTCTTCATGTTGATAGGGATGGTGGTCACCTTGGTGCGGTCAATCTGAGTAAAGCGGTCTAAGGGCAGTTCAGCATTGGTACCCTGATGGCGACCAATACCAATGAATCCACCTGACTTGCTAACGATACCGGCTTCGCTAAGGTCGCTATAGCTGCCAACAACATAATAAGCGCGGTTGGCCTCATTGGTCTGACGCTGGATATACTGATCTTTTTCCTCGTTGGAGGCTGTCAATTGAGAAACATCATCATTGAGCTTCTTGATGAGTACTTTATTGCTTTCAAGTTCGGTTAGCAGTTCGGCAATCTGTGATTCTTGCGCTGCAATACGCTCTTCCTGACGGCTGACAAGTTCTTGTAGGCGGCTGCTTTCGTTGCCCTCGGTTTTTATTTTAGCCTGTAGATTGGCCAACTTCTGTTTATTTGAGGCCATCAGGCTCTCAATGTTCTTAATTTGTTCGTTGATTTGGTTCTTCACGTTAGGCTGGCCTTCCAAATTGGCACGGCGGAGCTGTTGGATAGTGTTGTAGCGGGAATTGACAGCGGCCAGATTCTCTTCAATTTCATTTAATGTGGCGAACATGGAGTCCAGTTCGGCATCTTTAGCACTGATAATCTGCTGTAAGGAATCGTTGGCCTTGATGGCTGCATCAAGTTCGGGATTGTTTTGGTTGTTGCAGGAAGCAAAAATCATGGCTACGAAAGCCAAGCTTAAACCCAATACGATTTTTTTCATAGTTGTTTCTTTAATTTAAATTGTAGGCAGATACTTGCTTTTACACAACCGCCCGCAATATATTAATACTATTTTTTATCTTTCGTACAATAAATTTGCTAGTTTACGTTATTGTTAAAAAACGGAGAACATATTTTTTTATTGCACATATTTTTTGAAACATTCATAATAAACCTTAAAAAAACATGAAAAGAATCACAAAAATACTACTACTTATGACTATTGTTAGCACAACAGTACCCTCCTTGGGACAATCTGACAACCCGTTGATGGAACCATGGACCACTCCCCACCAAACGCCACCCTTCAGTCTAATACGCAATGAGCACTATGCTCCCGCCATGCGAGCAGCCATCAAAGAGGCCGAGACCAATATCAACAACATCATCAAACAAAAAGAGGCTGCCACATTCGAAAACACGATAGTAGCCATGCAGACTGCCAGCCAGAGCCTAGACCGCATCAGCAGTGTGCTCTTCAACCTCAATGAGTGCAATACGGACTCTACCATGCAACAGATTGTCATGGAGTTGACCCCAGAACTCACCCGTTATGAGAACAGCGTCAGCATGAACGAACAGCTATTTGCCCGTGTGAAGGCCGTGTACGAACAGCGTGAAAAGCTAGACCTCACACCTGAACAGCGCACATTGTTAGAGAACACATATAAAAGCTTTGTCCGCAATGGTGTCAACCTTTCTGGCAAGGACAAGAAAATCTTTGCCAAAAACAGCGAACGGTTGGCTGAGCTTTCGCAGAAAATGAATCAAAATGTGCTGGCCGACAACAATAATTTCATCCTCCACGTCACTAAGAAACGTGACCTCAGCGGCCTACCTGAGAATGTGGTAGCCGCTGCCCGTCAAGAGGCCGCAGAGCGAAATATGGATGGCTGGGTCTTCACCTTGGCTTATCCGTCCTTCGGACCCTTCATCACCTATGCCGACAACCGCGAGCTGCGTGAGAAGATCTGGCGTGCCTACAACAGCCGTGGCAACCGTGGCAACGAAAACGACAACAACGAAATCATCCGCGAGATGACTTACCTCCGCTACCAGCAGGCTCATCTCTTAGGCTACGCCAACTATAGCGAATATGTGCTCAGCAACCGTATGTGCGAAACGCCCGCCCAACTGTCCAAGTTCTTCAACCAGTTGCTAGATGCATCCATGCCCTATGCCATTCAGGACTTGAAAGACGTGAGCAACTACGCCTCCCGCAATGGGGCCAAACTGCCCTTGCAACGCTGGGACTTCTCCTACTGGAGCGAGAAGATGAAACAAGACAAATATGGCTTCGACGAGGAACTGTTGCGCCCTTACTTTCAGCTTGAGAACGTTCGGCAAGGCATCTTCGAACTCTACGGCCGTCTCTATGGGCTGACATTCAAAGAGGCCAACGACATCGATGTCTACCACCCCGATGTGAAAGTATATGAAGTCTTCGATGAAGGTCGATTCATGGCAGTTCTCTATCTCGATATGCACCCACGCGCCAGCAAACGCAGCGGAGCATGGATGACCGAGTTCCGTGGCCAGAGCAATATTGATGGCAACGAAATCCGCCCCCTCGTACAAGTTGTGTGCAACTTCTCCAAGCCAGTGGGTGGAAAGCCTGCTCTGCTTAGTTTCGACGAAGTGGAGACATTCATGCACGAGTTCGGCCACGCCATGCACGGCATTCTTAGCGACTGCACCTATCCCAGTGTCAGCGGCACCAGCGTAAAGCGCGATTTTGTGGAGTTGCCTTCTCAAGTCATGGAGAACTGGTGCTACGAACCCGAGTTCCTCAACACTTTCGCACGACACTACCAAACGGGAGCCACCATACCCTTAGATTACATCCAAAAAATCCGTGCTGCCGAGAAATATCTGGCCGGTTGGCTTTGCGTGCGCCAACTTAGTTTAGGCCTTGTCGATTTCGGATTCCACACCATCACCGAACCCATCGTAGGTCCTATTGAGAATTTCGAGCGCACCCACATGAAGGAGTTGCTACCCGCCGTCGAAGGTGCCAACACCAGTACCGCTTTCACCCATATCTTTGCCGGAGGTTACGCTTCAGGTTACTACGGCTACAAATGGGCAGAAGTGCTTGATGCTGATGTATTTTCCAAATTCAAGAAAGAGGGTATTTTCAACAAAACCACCGCAGAAGCCTTCCGCAGAGAAATCCTCAGCAAGGGTGGCACCGAGCATCCCGCCGTTCTCTTCCGCAATTTCATGGGTCGAGACCCCAAAATCGAGGCCCTGCTCGAACGTTGTGGATTCAACAACTAAGAAACTGCAAAAATACAACGCTTATTCTTTCTTAGAACAGCCACAATAAAACTCACAAAGGAATCCTTGGACTACTTTGGATTCCTTTTATTAAAACATTCAATTCCGAAACAAACATGAATGACATCTACGCCAAACAGATACTCAAAATCTTTGCTAACAGCCCTTTCGACTCTTTCAATCATAAGCAAATAGCTTCCAAGGTAGGTGCCCACGACAAGGGTAGCCGCCAATTGGTGTTGGCCACTATGCAAGAACTTGCTGAAAACAAAATTCTTGTGGCAGACGAGAACAACCGTGGCAAATACAAAATCAACCCCAAGAACATCAACGACGACTTGCTGCCTAAAAACTATCTCATCGGCACTATCGACATGAAGAATGGTGGCAAAGCCTACGTGATTCCTCAAGAGGAAGGACGCGAAGACGTGCAAATCTCCCCCATCAACACCCACCATGCCCTCCACGGCGACACAGTGAAGGTGCTAATGTTCCCTCGGCGAAAAATGCATAAGCCCGAAGGCCAAGTAGTAGAGATTCTGCAACGCGCCCGTAGACGTTTTGTGGGCATTATCCAGAAACAAGACCGCTTTGCCTTCATGGTCAGCGATAACAAAACCATGGTGGTGGATATCTTCATCCCACTCAATGACCTGGGTGGAGCTCAAGATGGTGACAAAGTGCTAGTGGAGATGACTGACTGGCCGGAGCGCATGAACAACCCCGTAGGCAAAGTAATCAAATGCCTAGGACGCCCGGGCGACAATAACGTGGAGATGCAATCCATCCTTGCCGAATACGACTTTCCTCTTGAATTCCCAGAAGATGTAGAACGCGAGGCAGCCGCCATCGACATCCCCTCTGACAAGGACTACCAAGGTCGCAAAGACTACCGCAAAGTCACTACTTTTACTATCGACCCAGCCGATGCCAAGGACTACGATGACGCACTCTCTTTCCGTCGTTTAGAAAACGGCAATTTCGAAGTAGGCGTGCATATCGCAGATGTGAGCTACTATGTCCAACCCAACTCTCGCATCGACCAGGAGGCTTATACCCGCGGCACCAGTGTCTATCTGGTCGACCGCACCATCCCCATGCTCCCCGAAAAACTCTGCAACGGGGTTTGTTCCTTACGCCCACACGAAGACAAGCTCTGCTTCAGCGTCGTCATGGAAATGAACGTCAAGGCCGAGGTACTGAAGACATGGTTTGGCAAGAGTGTAATAAACAGCGACATGCGATATGCATACGAAGAGGCCCAGCTAATAATAGACAGCAATGATGCCTCCGCCGTCATGCCTGAGAGCAACCAAAAAGCCAACAAAACTACGGGTGAAGCCATTCTCGAACTGCACAAACTAGCCACCATCCTTCGCGACCAACGATACAAAGACGGTGCCATCAACTTCGAGAGCCAAGAGGTAAAATTTCAGCTTGACGAAAACGCCAAACCTATCGGCGTATACATAAAAGAAGCTAAAGAGGCTAACTGGCTGATAGAAGAGTTTATGCTGTTGGCCAACAAACGTGTGGCCGAACATGTGGGCAGCACAAAGAAAAGCAAAGATGAAAAGAAACCAGCCAAGGCCAAAACCTTCGTCTACCGTGTGCACGACGAGCCCAATCCCGAAAAGTTAAACACCTTTGTGGAATTTGTATCCAAATTGGGATTTTCCATGAAGGTCAACTCTCGCAAAGCACTGGCCACCAGCTACAACAAACTCTTTGAATCTATTGCCGGCCGTGGCGAAGAGTATATGATTGACAGTATCGCCATCCGCACCATGGCCAAGGCCTACTACAGCACCGAGAACATCGGCCACTACGGCTTAGGCTTCCCATTCTATACCCACTTCACCTCTCCCATCCGCCGCTATCCCGACCTGATGGTGCACCGCCTTCTGGAGCGTTACCTCAACGGTGGCCCATCCGTCAACGCCGAGGAGTACGAAGAATATTGCAAACACTGTTCCGTTATGGAGAAACGGGCTGCCGATGCCGAACGTGCCAGCGTGAAATACAAACAGGCTGAATACCTCAGCGATAAAATCGGCCAAGTTTTCGATGCTAACATTTCCGGTGTCAGCAAATGGGGACTCTATGCCGAAATCGAGGGCAACAAGTGCGAAGGCATGATTCCCATTGGAAGCCTTCGTGGCGACTACTACATGCTCGATGAAGACAACTACCAAGTCATCGGGCGCCGATATGGCAAATGCTATAAACTGGGCGATCCCGTCCACATCCGCGTCAAAGGTGTGGACATGCTGAAGAAACTCATCGACTTCGACCTCGTCGAAGAAGACACCTTTGACGACCTCGCCGCCCCACAGGACCGCCGTGGTCGCACAAAGACCAATGCACACCCGGCAAAGAAAGCTGTAGACAAGTCTGCCCGCAGCCACCAAAAGCAAGCCGACAGCAAAGCCGATGGCCATCCCTCAAAAAGCACTGCCAAAGGAAAAGGAGGCAAAACTAAAAAAACGACCCAGTCTACCACTAGGAGAAAAAGCCGCAAGCAGGCTGAATAGTTCCTCCCTCCAACCAAAAAAGTGTCCCTAATACAAACATCCGTTCTGCCACCAACCCATGCCGAACGGATGTTTTTTTGTAAGTTTCAAACTTGATATATGACTGTTTTCTTGACAGTCTAGAAGACGATACTGGTAGCTTTGCACATACAGTAAGTCCCAAAGACCTGGCCACGCTCGTCACAGAATACCTTATTGAACGATTAGAGACTATGATTGATACAATTACCTGCACAAAAAAAACAATCCCATAATAAAAAACCGCCCTCAGCAATGGGGGCGGTTTCTTTATTTTTGCAAGTTAGGGATTATTCGGCAACAATCTCGACGTTGATCTGAGCCTTTATCTCCTTGTAGATGTTGATCTGAGCGGTGTGGGTTCCAACCTCTTTCAGTTTAGCACCGTCGACAACAATTTTCTTGCGGTCGACATCGTAATTGTGCTGCTCTTTCAGAGCCTCAGCAATTTGGTCGCTGGTGATGGAACCAAAAAGGTGACCGTTCTCACCGACCTTGGCAACGAGGCGGATGGTCTTTTCGTTCACGGCAGCCTTCAGAGTCTCGGCATCCTTGCGGAGATTCTCTTCTTTGCGGGCACGCTGACGCATGTTCTCAGCGTGGACTTTGCGGTTGCTGGCAGTGGCGATGATGGCCTTGCCCTGGGGGAGAAGATAGTTGTTGGCGTAGCCGTTCTTAACGTTGACGATATCGTCTTTGTAACCGAGGTTGGTCACATCTTCTAAAAGTATAATTTCCATTCTATTCTTCCTCCATTATTATTTTAAACAATCGGCTACATAGGGCAACAGGGCCAGATGGCGAGCGCGCTTGATAGCTTTGGACACTTTCTTCTGATACTTATTGGAAGTACCGGTAATACGACGGGGCAGAATTTTGCCCTGCTCGTTGACAAACTTCAGCAGGAAATCTGCGTCTTTGTAATCAATATATTTGATACCGAGCTTCTTGAAACGGCAGTATTTTTTGCGCTGGGTTTCTACGGCAATCGGGGTGAGATATTTAATTTCGGTTTCGTTAGCCATGATTCTTAAATGTTAGAATTAATCTATAATTTTTATTTCTCCTCTTCGGCAGCAGCGGGGGCCTCGACCTCGGCAGCTTTCTTTGCATTGCGTTTCTTCTCGTTGTATGCGACGGCATACTTATCGAGGGAGACTGTGAGGAAACGGAGCAGACGCTCATCGCGCTTATAGGCGACTTCAAGGTCAGCGATCAAGCTTCCCTCAGCGTTGAACTCGATGAGGTAGTAGAATCCTGTGGTTTTCTTTTTGATAGGATAGGCAAGTTTGCGCATACCCCAATTGTTGGTGTAGACGATTTCTGCACCGTGCTCTTTTAAGAAGTTGGTGTACTTCTCTACCGTTTCCTTCATCTGGTCATCAGACAAAACGGGAGTTACAATGAAAACGGTTTCGTAACGGTTTACCATGTTGTTTTAATTTATAATATGATTAATTACTAAAGTGTCTTTACAAAAAAAACTTGAGCCACTTTGCGGACTCGAACCGCAGACCTACGCATTACGAATGCGTTGCTCTA
>CAMVMF010000035.1 GCA_947168515.1 uncultured Bacteroidales bacterium | reverse complement strand
TAGGCGGTGCCTACAGCTATATCTGTTGCGCCCCTACAGGGCTAGCACGTATGTGACTGGTATTCTGTAGGCTTCTGTAGGCGGTGCCTACAGCTATATCTGTTACGTCCCTACAGGGCTTGTACGTATGTGGCTGGTATTCTGTAGGCTTCTGTAGGCTTCTGTAGGCTTCTGTAGGCGGTGCCTACAGCTATATCTGTTGCGCCCCTACAGGGCTAGCACGTATGTGGCTGGTTTCTGTAGGCTTCTATAGGCTTCTGTAGGCTTCTGTAGGCGGTGCCTACAGCTATATCTGTTACGCCCCTACAGGGCTTGTACGTGCGTGGCTGATTTCTGTAGGTATGATGCTTTGGGCTGGGGTGAATATAGGGCTTGTCAATCTATATATATGGAGGTCACTTTGCTTTGACGGTATACTCCAAGAGGGTGTAGATCTTCCAGCCGCCGTTGCCGTCGGGTTCGCCGATTTCTAGTCTGACGTATTTTTGTTTGGAGGTGGGACGGATGGTGGCGGTGTATTTGTTCCCTTTCTTTTCCCATTCGATGTTGGGCTGGAGGAAGGGACGGTAGTTTTCATCGGCGCATTCCACCTCTAGTTGATAGCTCTTGCCTGGGAGCAATGTCCGTTTGAGGGGAAAAGCTATCAGCTTCATCTTGCCTACGATGGGTTTGGGTACGTCGTAGGTTTTCGGCATCTTGGCGTCTTTGTGCTCAAGGCAGTGGGAGAGCATTTTGTCGGCTTCTAAGCCCCAAGCCTCCACCGACGGCCAAAGGACAGGAAGGCGGTGGTATTGTTCCTGTGTGATAGGGGAGGGGAGCAGCTGGTCTTCGGGCCGTTTGGGGAAATGGGTGAAAATGTTCCACTGGGGATTGATGTCGAACCAGAAAGAACGGAACTGCCGCTTGAATTGTTTGGCACCGCTCCTATCGGTCACCACTTCTCCGGCTCCCCAAGTGGCGTCCAGCAGCGTCCATCCTTTCTCGGTTTTGACCTTCACCCACGCATGGGGTCCCTTGCCGTTGGTCTGGGTGATGGTCTTGGCCATGCCGTTGATTTCTTCGGCCTGTAGGCCGCAGCCGTGGGCCAGCTTGATGTAAAGCTGGCTGTATCCGCTGCAAATGCCGCGTTTCTGATTCCAGCAGGTGTTGGCATCGCTGATGTGGTCCGCCATATCGTAGGCTATATTTTGGCAGACCCAGTCGTATATGGTGCGGGCCTTTTGGTAGTCGGTGGTGCAGCCGGCCACTATGGGATGCACTCGTTGTCGCCATAAGGCTGCTTCGGATGCAGTGTCAGGCTTTGTCGTCCCGGGGGATGCCTGCACTTGTGTCGCTTCGGCGGTGGGCTGGTTGGTGGAGGGGCGAGCCATGGCGGTGGAGAGAATGCCAGGGCCCACCAGCATAAAACATGCTATGACGATGTGGAAGAAACCGTTTTTTTTCATACTAATAGTAACGGAAACTGGCTGTTTTTATTTTTTATTCAAGGTTTTGTGAAGCCTATTTTTCAACGGCCTACGTGCGCCAATAGGTGCCTGAGATGGCAAAAGGCGGTCCGTGTCGCCACGGAACCGCCTTTTGTGTTGTCTGTTATTAATAATGGAGAGAGCCGTTTTTTCGTTGTGTTGGTCAGAACCGAAGGACACTAGTAGGCTTCTCTCGCCATGGCTTAGAATTTGTTGGTATAGCTGACCCCAGCCCATCCGACAAATCCTTTTTCGCGTGTGTAGCTTTTCAGTTTCGTGCCCTCGGCGTTGGCATCGACACTTTTCTCGCTGATGCGGTCGGCAAGCAGATAGAAGTCCAGTTCGCTGGCCTTGGACAGACGGTAGGTGGTGCCCAAAGAGAATCGTATACGGTTGAGGTATGCGCCGTTCCACCCGCTGATGAACCAGCCGGCATTGCCCTCTTCGTCGTAGCCCTCGGTCAGGTAGCTGCCGTTGGAGTAGTAGGCGTTGATGACAGGGGCGTTGAGAGAGTGGCGCAGCTCGGCATAGGCGTAAGGCTGCCATCGTTGGAAGCCTTTGTAGTTCAGCTTTAGTCGGCTCTTGAGCTCTATCAGTGGCTGCGGGGTTTGGTACCGGTTGAAGTCGCCGGTGCGGAAAGTGGCTTGGCCGCGTTCCCTGAGGGAGAGCCGCCAGGCACCGAAGGAATAGCCTCCGGTTACGTCCAGCATCACGCGATGGCGGGTGTTTTTGAACTGTGTGTTGGTAGAACTATAGGGGTTAATCATGGAATAGCCGATACCCAAGCGAAGGTAGTTGTCAACCTTGTATCTCAATCCCAGATTGGTCTGCAACCTGTTGAGGGAACTGAAGTTTTCGTGGAAACGTATCTCCTCGTCGAGGGTGAGGTGGAGACCGCGAGTCAGTTTTTTGTCTATGCCCACCGATAGGCGACCGCCAAATTCGGGGTCGAGGTCCACATCGGTTTGTGCGCACAGCATGGTGGGGGAGGCTGTGGCGATAAGGACTGCCAGAGCTGCTAGGACGATTTTCTTATTCATTGTTTATTGGTTCTGCAAGTTGATAAGTGATTGTTCAAATGTGTTTTACATATAATTTCCATCTAATTGACCATTAGTTATAACTATCTAGTAAAAACTAAAAGGGATTAGACAGATGTTATGCCAATCAACTTTTTAGTTTGTAGTTTTTGCCTTTTACTTTTATAAATTTCTACCAGTTGTGGCCGCCACCACCGCCGGGGCCGCCGCCGTTGCCGCCAGTGTAGGAGGAGAGGCTGACATTGGTGCCGCCGCTTATGGTGCCGTTCACGGTTAGCGTTCCGTTGAAATAGGAAGTGCCGCCGCTGACGCTTACACCCGAGGCAAGGGTGGGCTGAATGCTGCCGCTCACCACCAGTGGCGAGCCGCCGCTGGCCGGGGTCTTGAAGGCATAGACTTCGTCGCCTACCGTGAGGGCATACCAGGTGCTTCGGTTCCAAGAACTGGAGGAATAGCAGGTCTGACTGAGTGAGGCACCTCGTTCGAGCCCGCCCACAGCTATCAGGGTGCCACCGTTGACATAGAGTTTGTACCCCCCTTCAGTGTTGGCATCGATGGCCACTTCGGGGCTGTTGGCACCAATGACGTAAACCACGCCGCCTTCGATGTATAGGTTGCCGTTGGCATCCATGCCATCGTTGCCAGTGGAATGGGCGCATACAAAGCCGTCGCTGATAGTCATGTTGCCAGCCGCGTTGATGGCATCGTCCTTGGAATAGCTGTAGACATGCCCGCCACTGATACTGATGACACCTTTGGACTCAATGCCCTCATGATTGGAGGCACTGACATTGATGGTGCCGCCAGTGATGGTGATGTCGCCGTCGCATTTGATGCCTTTGGCCGAAACGCTGTTCGTGCTGCTTCCGCCGCCCCAGTGGCCACTGCCACCCGACGAGCCGTAGTTGGACCCAGTGCAGGTGATGTTTAGGATGCCGCCCTCGAAGGACCCTGCGCCGTCGCAGTTGATGCCCTTGCCGCCAGTGCCGCTATTGGTGATGGTGAGGGCACCGTCCTTCATGCTAAAGAGAACGTCGGCCTTGATGCCGGCAGAGCCTTTGTATTCGCTGTCATCGCTGTCGTAGGCGGTGCCTCCTGTGATGTTGATGGTGGTGGTGCCGCCGTCGAAGAGAACCAAGGAGTCGCAGCTGATGCCTTTCTTCATATCGGCACTGACGTTGATGTTAAGGCTACCATCGGATATTTGGACGTAGTCGTTGGCGCGGATGCCATGGCCGGCCGAAGAGCTGACCGTTATGGTGGGGCTTGCCATGACGTGCACAAAGTCGTCGGAGGCGATGCCGGCCTTGCCCTTGGCGGTGATGGAGAGCGAGCCGCTGCCGGAGAGGATGATCTGCCCTTCAGCAAAGAACACGCCTTTCTCATCCTCGTTGGAAGGGGTGTTGGTGTAAGAAGAACCGTCTGTTAGCGAGTTGGAGCCTTGTATAGTCATATAGACGGCCTTGCCGCTGTTGGGGCTGGCCAAAGAGCCCTGCACATTGATGGCAGCGCCATAGGGATTGGTGATGTTGACGTTGTTGAGGACAATCTTCTGTTTTCGGGCACTGTAGATTTTGAGAAAGCCATCGGAAGTAGTGCCGCTCAGATTGTATTGCACCACGTCGGTGCCAGTGTAAACAATAGTCACGTCGTTGCCATTGATGGTGGCTGTCAGTTCGTCGTCGGTGCCACTGACCGTTGCATTGCTGGAGGAAGAAAAGACGATGTCCACCGCGCGTTCCTCGGTGACCTCGGAAGTGTCGTCTGCCTCGCGGTTGTCGACATCGGTGATGTTGTCTTTGCCACAGCCTACTAGTGCCAAAGCCGCAAAGAGCAAGGGTTTGAGATACTGTTTCATAAAAATACAGTTTTGTTTCGTTGCAATAATAATTCTTTCTCTTTTAGTACATAATGAGTCGCTATTCTTTTGTTTTGTTGGTTTTTTAACAATATCTGTAGCGACTATATGTGGTGGAAAACGATAGAGGGGCTTCTATAATGATATGGCCACTTCTATTAATCGACAATTAAAGATCCTATTAACTTATGAACCAGTTAATGAAGACCTCTAAAAATTGCCCCAAAGGGGCAAACTCTCAATGACCCCGCACAAGGGGTCGCGACCGGAGGGAGCAACCACTTTCCAACAGTGTGGGGTGTAACAAGCAGATAGAACTCAGCGTGCCGGAGGCACGCGCTCTCAAAACGAATTAATAGAAAACACCTAATAATCAATATTTGCCCTCTTTTAATTTCGTGTTTTTCGTGTTTTTTGATGTTCCCAGATGACTTCCATTCATTGGTTTGAACACGAAATAAGCAGATAGTCAAGAAATAAAAGCCCCATTAACTTATGAACCAGTTAATGATCAATATTTGCCCACTTTTAATTTCGTGTTTTTCGTGTTTTTAGATGTTCCCAGATGGCTTCCATTCATTGGTTTGAACACGAATCGAGCAGATAGTCAAGAAATAAAAGCCCCATTAACTTAAGAACCAGTTAATAATCATAATTTACCCTCTTTTAATTTCGTGTTTTTCGTGTTTTTAGATGTTCCCAGATGACTTCCATTCATTGGTTTGAACACGAATCGAGCAAAACAATAGAGGTCCACCTGCATGCCCTCAAGAAATGCGGTATAGGTTGCTCCGCGAATTATAAGTCAGAGGCGGGGCGGAGGGCGATGAGGGCCTCGCGGGCATCTTGGGTTTCGACGGGGTGGTCCTCGATGATCAGTCCGTCGCGGAGCTTGATGGTGCGGGTGGTGAAGTTGGCGATGTCGGGTTCGTGGGTGACGAAGGCGATGGTCTTGCCCTGGGCGTGGAGCTCCTGGAAGAGTGCCATAATCTCGTAGGAGGTGCGCGTGTCGAGGTTGCCGGTGGCCTCGTCGGCAAGGATGATGACGGGGTCGTTGACCAGGGCGCGAGCGATGGCTACCCGCTGTTGCTGTCCGCCGGAGAGTTGGGCACTGGTGTGGTTCATGCGGTCTTCGAGTCCGACTAGTGTAAGGGCCTCTATGGCATGCTCGCGTCGCTCCCTAGCATTGTATTTCTTGTTGTACAGCAACGGCAGCTCGACGTTCTCTATACAGGAGGTGCGGGGCAAGAGGTTGTAGTTCTGGAAGACAAAGCCAATCTTCATATTGCGCAGGTCGGCCAGCTGACTCTTGTCCAGGTCGCGGACATTGGTGCCGTCGATAAGGTACTGTCCGTCAGTGGGTGAGTCGAGGCAACCCAGGATGTTCAGCAAGGTCGATTTGCCACTGCCAGAGGTGCCCATGATGCTGAGGAATTCGCCTTCGTAGACGGTGAAGTCGATGCCGCGGAGCGCATGGACGGTTTCGTCGCCGACGATAAAGTCGCGCTTGAGATTGTGGATTTCGAGGATGGATCTCATGGTCAAACGATTTGGTTTTGAAGCTGTGGTGATGAGGTTATTCTGTCTGCCGAGGAATCGTTCGGGGTTATACCTGCAATGGGATTTTGCGTAGGATTATGTGGATTGCTCATGGTGCCTATATGCTGCGCTGGGGGCTTTTATGTGGGTTGGGGAATGATGACCCGTAGGGAGTTATTGACCTGTGTAGATGCTGAGGATGCGCCGTTCGAGCATAAAGCTGTATTTGCTTTGGAGGTAGTCGTTGAGGGAACTGAGATAGCGGTCTTGCTGTTGCAGCATCTCAACCGTGGTGACGGCCCCTTGGCCATATTTGACGACATAAACGTCGTAGCTGGCCTTGTAGGCTTTGGCTAGGGCTTCTGCACTACGGAACTTGTTGAGTCTCTGTTTGGTGTTAAGGTATTGGGCTTCTACCTTTTGTCGGGTTTCTTGCTGGGTCTGTGTCAGCTGGAGTTGTGCCTGCTGGAGTTGTATCTTGCTCTGTTTGTATTGTGTGCGGTAGGTGCCCTGATTGAGTATGGGAATCAGGAGACTCAGGCCCACATTGCCGCTCCAGCCGCCCTGGGTGATGAGGGTGCCGGAGCCGTCCACCGTGTTGCTTTTGCCACCGAAATAGTTGGTGCCGGCACTCAGCCCTATCGAGGGGAGTTGGCTGGCACGGGCAGACTTGATGCCTAGTTGGGCCAGGTCTACCCCTTTTTGGCTGATGGCTACATCGGGCAGATGACGGATGCCCTGGGCTACGGCACTATCTTGGAGCGGGAGCAGGATGTCGTTGGCCTCGGTTTTGCCGTAGTCGCCCTTGATGCCGATCACCTGGTTGTCGGCGATGCCGAGGAGGGTGCGCAGCGTGAGCTGGTTGCTCTCTATGGTGATGCGCGTTTGCTCGATGTCGCTTTCTACGCTGAGGCAGTTGGCCACCAGTAGGCCGTAGTCGCTCTCGAGTATTTTGCCAATGTCATATTTTAGCTTTCCCTCATCCTGCTGCTCTTTGGCTGTCTTGAGTAGTTCTTGTTGATATAGCAAGAGTTCTTGGTTCATGACAATGGTGAGGTAGGCGGAGACAATCTGGCTGCCTATCTGGTTCTGGCTCTGCTCCACTTGGAGCGCACTCTGGGCCTGTGTGATTTTGGCACTTTGTATGCCTAGGAGACGGCTGCCGCCACTGTAGAGGGGAAGGCTGGCACTGACACCATAGTTGCCGTCGAGGATGGAAGAGCCCTGTTGGAGGCTGAGGGTCTGTGTGGCTGACGCACTCAGCGTGGGGAGGAAACGTAGTTTAGCACCCTCGTAGCTGACGGCGGCGGCCTGTTGGTTTAGGACGGAGTTTTGGATAGTGGTGTTGTGCCGATAGGCATAGCTGAGGCAGCTGTCGAGCGACATCCACAGGGTGTCTTGCCCCAACAAAGAACTTGCCAGCAGCAAGCCGGTAATAATAGCGAAGAATCTTTTTGCCATAGCAAGATTAGGTATTCGGTCAGGGCTTTTTCTTGCTGCAAAGCCATGTTAAAATATTAAATTTTGGAAAATCTCTTGTTTATTCTGAAAAAAAACGTATTTTTGCAAAATGATTGAAAGTGTGAATCTGTAGATTTGTATAACAGACAAGCACTTGAGCTTTTGCTATTATTTATAACAAAAACATATCTTATTCTATTATGAAAAGTATCGCAATATTATGTGGCGGCGGTCCCGCCCCCGGAATGAACACCGTGATAGCTTCGGTGGCTAAAACTTTCTTACGCGACGGTTATCGCGTCATCGGCCTGCATGGCGGCTACAGCTCGCTGTTTACCGACAAGCCCCGTATGCAGGACTTGAACTTCGTGGTGGCTGACGAAATCTTCAACAAAGGCGGCAGCCTGCTGAAGATGAGCCGTTTCAAACCCACTGACGAGGATTTCGAAAAGCGTTTCAATCTGGCCCTTTTCACCGACAACAACATCAAGCTGCTTGTTACCGTGGGTGGCGACGACACCGCCTCGACGGCCAACCGCATAGCCAAATTCCTGGCCGATAAGCAATACCCCATTGCCAATATCCATGTGCCCAAAACCATAGACAACGACCTGCCGTTGCCCAACAGTTCCCCCACCTTCGGCTACAACAGTGCCAAATCGCAAGGCTCCATCATCTGCAGCGCTGTTATGGAGGATGCCCGCACCTCTGAGAACTGGTTTGTGGTTTCTGCCATGGGCCGCAGTGCCGGCCACCTTGCGCTGGGCATTGCCGGAGCTTGCCACTACCCGATGGTCATCATCCCCGAGTTCTTCAACAAAACCGAAATCACCGTCGAGAAGATCATCAACATGGTGGTTTCCTGTATCATCAAGCGCAAAATCATGGGCATCAACTATGGCGCTGCCATGATTTCCGAAGGTGTGTTCCACAGCCTCTCAGAGGAAGAAATCAAGAACAGCGGTGTCCATTTCAGCTACGACGAACATGGCCATCCCGAGTTGGGCAAGGTCTCAAAGGCTCATATCTTCAACGACATGCTCGAGCGTAAGATGTCACAACTCAAGCTGAAGGTGAAGTCTCGTCCTGTGGAGGTGGGTTATGAAATCCGCTGCCATACGCCCATAGCCTTCGACCTTACCTACTGCTCTCTCATGGGCATGGGCGTGCACACCCTTTTCAACCAGGGATGCACAGGCTGCATGGTCTATGTCGACCATCAGGGCAATGTGTCGCCCCTGTATCTGAAAGACCTTCAGGACCCCGCCACGGGCAAAATCCCGCCCAGACTGGTGAACGTCAACTCCAACAAGGTGATGTCGTATGTGAACGACATTATGGACTACATCACCCCTGCCGACTACGAGGCTGCGCGTGAATATCTGCCCAACCCCGAGGAGTACGACTTCAAGAAAATACTGAATTGGGATTGAAACCGCTTCTTTTGAAGTACTACAGTAAAGGAAAGGCCCGCTGGGCCTTTCCTATTACAAAGTGGAGGAGGGTTGTCGCGCCGTGCGAGGCGGAAGCGGGAGTATACTACCGTGTGCGGGTCTGCCCTAAGGCATCTTCTTATTATTAAAGATGAACATGAGTCGCACGGATCCTCCAGCATGAAAACAGATAATACCCACTGCTAGAAGCCCTCTGATTTATGCATTGACTCTCTAGCATATATGACAACAATAAGATTTCTTTTATGAAAAAAATCCTTTCTTTATCTCTGGTCCTTCTGTTGGCCGTAGGGGCCTGGGCCCAGAAACCTGGCGACGTGGTCATTCTCTTCGATAACGATGTCCATTGTGCCGTGGACGGCTATCCCGTCCTGGCGGGACTGCGCGACAGTCTGCAGCAAAAAGGCTGTGCCGTGGCTGTGGTCTCCTCGGGCGACTTTTCTTTCGGAGGCCCCATTGGTGCGGCTTCCAAAGGCCAGTATATCATCCGCATGATGAATGCCGTCGGCTATGATGCTGTGGCTTTGGGTAACCATGAGTTCGACTACGGCCTGAATCATCTGCGTGTGTTGGAAGACATGCTGATGGCTCCCTTGCTGAGCTGCAACCTGAAACAAAACGCCAATCCGGAGGCTTTCAACTTCCTCCCCTTTGTCATGCGCAAGATTGGCGGGCTGAACATCGGTTTTGTAGGCGTCACCACGCCCACCACGCTCTACACCTCGCTGCCCACAGCCTTTCAGGATGAGAAAGGACAATACCTATACAACTTCTCCGGCCCCCATCTGGCCGCCACCGTACAGAAGGCGGTGGATATGGCCCGGGCCGCCGGAGCCGACGTGGTGGTGCTGCTGTCGCATCTAGGCGACAGCGACGGAGTGCCCACTTCGGTCGAAGTGATGCAGCAAGTGAAAGGGGTAGACCTAGTCTTAGATGCCCACGACCACCACGTCATTCCGGGTCGTCGCATCACCAACAAAGAGGGCAAACCCCTGCTGCTTACCTCTACGGGCACCCAGTTCCAGTATATTGGCATGGCGGTGCTATCTGACGAGATCCGCACCCGTCTGGTGCCGGTCGACAGCCTTCGCAAAGCCGGCTGTTGCAATGCTGCCGTGGCCGACACGCTCAGGGTCATTCAGACCGCCTTCGAGGCCCTAGGAAGCCGCCAGGTGGGTCGCACCCAACATGACCTCATTGCCGAAGAAGGCGACATCCGCGTGGTGCGCCTCCGCGAGACCAACCTGGGCGACCTGGTGGCCGATGCCTTCCGCCATCAGATGCACACCGACATCGGTTGGGCCAACGGCGGTGGCATCAGGGCCAATCTGCCCGTAGGCGGCATCACCCACAATCAGCTCTTTGCAGTGTGTCCCTATACCAACCGTATTGCCGTCATCCGTACCACAGGGCAGGACCTCCTCAATGCTTTGGAGACTGCCGTGCGCGAATATCCCAAGGCCGAAGGCTGTTTTGCACAGGTGAGCGGTTTGACGTTCGACATCGACCCCACCATCCCGTCGGGTGTCGTTTTGGACAAGAACGGGCGTTTCCTGCGTGTGGAAGGTCCCTACCGTGTCAGCAATGTCCGTATAGGCAAAAAGCCGCTGGAATTGGAAGACACCTACACCATTGCGGGCAGCGAATATGTGCTGGTTAACGGTGGCGATGCCATCTTCTTCCCCAACAAAGAAATCCTGACCACTGCCCAGGCTACGGACTTGGAGCTGCTTGAGAATTATATTCAGGAAGGGTTGCACGGCATCGTCACGGCACCCTACGACAAGCCTCAGGAGAGAATTAACTTTAAGTAAATCATTTATAGTAACTCAATACTTACGTATCATGAAAAAGATTGTAACATTAATAATTATTGCCGTCATGGGTTTTGGCGCCATGGCCGAAGGCTTCAACTATTTTGACCGCAACAGCGACGGCAAGCCGTCCTTCCTCGAACGATCCATGCTCTCTTTTTATTGGGGCTTCAATGGTTGGGGAGGCTCCACTTTCAGCGGACTGATGGGGGAAGATCTTGGCGGCAACAATGTCCGTACCTCCTTCTCCAGCTATCAGTTGAGCTATGGCTATAATATTTTGAACACCTATCATTTCGTCGCCGGCATAGGTCTTGGCTACGAGTCGGATGTTTATAAGTTCAAGAATGCCTATGTCAGTTTTGACGATGGTGCTTTCCAAGTGGCTACACCGGCTATCGAGGGCGACTGGAGTTCGCGCTTTGTCACCCGTTATGTCCAGGTGCCCGTCCATGTGGGGTGGAGTTCTGGCGACGGCGTGTTCAAAGTGCGCCTTTCCGCCATCCCTGCCATCGGCTACACCACCAAAAACACAGGCTTGAAACACCGCATGAAAGAAGACGGTCAGACCCACAAGGACCAGACCAATCTCTCCGATGCCCTGCTTCCCTACAAACTCGATGTCCGTTTGGAATTTAAGGTGTATGGTGTCGGTTTGTTCATGCAGGTGTCCACCTTCAAACTCTTCAAAGACGGTTATCAAGACCTCTACCCCTTCAAGTTTGGCTTTGTCATCTAGCATGGTCTGAATCGACTTCCGAAAACACCAAAGAGCGAGCCTAGACGTTTCATTGCATGAGTCGTTTTCTCGCCTCAGCATACAAGCTTTCTTGTATGCTGAGGCGAGAAAACGTCTGTTTTAAAGAAACGATGGTTTCTGCGCTGCTCTATCATGTATTTCTATAAAAAACGTGCGTTTCTGTTTTGCCCATACAGGGCGTCATTAGTAACCCACTCATTTACCCAGGCGTTGCCATTGGGCTAGATATGTTTAAGCCCATTCAGGGCATTACTAGAGGTTACCAACTCTTAATTCACAATTCTCACCTCTCAATTCTCAATTCTCACCTCTCAATTCTCAATTCTCAACTGGTGAGCACTAAAAATCGTGCGTTTTATGTTGTGCCCTTTCAGGGCATCATTAGTAACCCACTCATTTACCCAAGGCGTTGCCATTGGGCTAGATCTGTTTAAGCCCTTGCAGGGCATTTCTGGAGGTTACCAACTCTCAATTCTCAATTCTCAACTCTCACCCAAGGCGTTGCCATTGGGCTAGATATGTTTAAGCTCTTTTTGGGCATTTCTAGAGGTTACCAACTCTTAATTCTTAATTCTCAATTCTCACCTCTCAACCCTCACCTCTCAACCCTCACCTCTCAATTCTCACCTCTCACCTCTCACTTCTCACAGAAATTGTTGTTGCGGGTCACCCTGTCCCCTGTCTGAAAGGTTTTGTCTTTTTTTGTTTGTTGACGGTTGTGGCAATGCATGCCTAAGGCTGGTGCCTGTTTTTTCTATACTTTGGAACATGGAGGTTGGCCGCTATTGGTTATCAACAGATGCTGTTGAATATTTTTTTTGCAAGGGGAATGGTTGGAACCGAAAAATAATGTATTTTTGCATTTTGAAATAATATAAATATGCATTGTATTTCCCAACATATGCCCTTGAATAAGCTGTTGTGTATCTTCTTGATGCTGATTATTGTGGCTTCTCCGGCCCAGTCGCAGACGAAGAAACAATTGGAGAACGAAAAGACCCGTATCGAACGTGAAATTGCCCGTCTCTCCAATGAGTTGAGCAAGGTTAAGAAGACTACTAAGGCCTCCGCCAACCAAATAAACCTCATTAAGAAACGCATTAATGAGAGAAATAATCTCATTAAAAACATCAACAAACAGATGGGAATGCTGGACCGCCAGATTTCCAAGACCGAGGATTCGCTTCGGGTGGTGCGGGGTCAGATTGACAGCATGAAGATAGAATATGCCAAGGTGGTGCGAACGCTCTATGGGTTGAGACAAAATGTGAACTCCACTTCTTTGGTATTGGACAACGAGACCTATAATTACAGCTATTTGAAGCTGAAGTACTTCAATGAATACGCCCGCTTCCGCAAACATCAGGCTACGGCCATCCATCGCCGTGAGGTGCAGTTTCAGGACATGAGCCTAGACCTTCAGCGCCAGCGGAGGGAAAAGTCGTCGCTGCTCAGCCAGGAGCAAAAGCAGAAGGATGCCCTGTCTCGTGAACAGAACCAGCAGCAGCAGAAACTGCAAAAGAGTCAGCAGGACGAAAAGAACTTGAAACAGCAGATAGCCAAGAAAGAAAAACAAAAACAGCAGCTGCAGAACCAAATTCAGCAACTTATCAATGCCGAGGTGGCCAAGTCGTCCGGCTCGTCCAGCAGTACCCCCTCTCCAAAGAAGAATAACAACAGGACAGGCTCTTCAAACAAAAGCTCCGGCGCTGTGTATAGCGACGCTGCCTCCGCCGACTTCGTCCAGAACAAAGGCCGTCTCTCGTGGCCTGTCTACTACCGTTCGGTCTCAAGAGAATATGGTCTTTATACCCACTCCTCGGGCGGTCAGAACCGCAACTATGGCATTGATTTGAACTGTGCTGCCGGTGCCACAGTGAATGCTGTGTTCAACGGCACGGTGGCCCGTATCTTCACTGCCCCCAACGGCAGCAAGGGCGTCATCATCCGCCATGGTTCCTACATGACTGTCTATGCCGGACTGGGTACCGTCTCGGTGAGCCAGGGAACCAAGGTGAGTACCCGTCAGGCTATCGGCACGGTGTATAGCAGTGGGGAGGAAACCTCGGAATTTAGTTTCCAAGTATGGTGTGGCAAGGATGCCCTTAACCCAAGGCATTGGTTGAAATGACGCGGCTAGGTGTGGAATTAGGGCTCTGCCTTTGGCCGGCCTCAAATGAAATATGATTAGATGATGACTGCCGAAGGGCGTTGGGCTCCTAGAGAACGATAAGCTTATGCAAGCAAAAAACAATGTACTGATTATTGCAAGGTGGCAAAAATAAGATTATGTATATTATGAAAAAAATCACTATATTATTGTCTATTATTATGTTATTTGGGCCTTTATGTCATGGGCAGGTGCGAGGAATGAAGAAAACTGTGAGGGCTACGCGGGAGGCTGCCCTCGCAGCAGCAAGGAAGTCCCACCACTCGCAGCTGGGCACCCTTTGGGTGGACTCGGTGATGAAGGATATGACGCTGAGCCAGAAAGTGGCACAGCTGATGGTTATCCGTGTGCCGCTGAACCTCGAAGGCAAAGAGCAACGCGACTTTGAGCAAGTTATTAGAGAGACCGAGGTGGGAGGGGTGTGCTTCTTTGTGGGTACGGCCAAGAAGACGCTGCCGTTAATCAAGCGGTTCCAGTATGTTAGCAAGGTGCCGTTGCTGGTATGCATCGATGCCGAATGGGGACTGGGAATGCGGTTGAAAGACTGTTACGCCTTCCCACAGAACGCCGAATTTGGCTTGCTGCCACATGAGATGGACACCCTGCTGTACGATATGGGAAGGGAGATAGGCTTGCAGTGCAAGCACATGGGAATCCATGTCAATTTTGCCCCAGTGGTTGATGTCAACAGCAATCCCGACAACCCTGTTATAGGGCCGCGCTCCTTTAGTGCCGACCCAAAGCGTGTCGCCGAGTTAGGCATACAGTATATGAAAGGGTTGCAGAGCGCGGGAGTGATGGCTGTGGCCAAGCATTTCCCCGGTCATGGCGACACCAAGACCGACAGCCATTTCGACCTGCCTGTCATCAATCACACCCGTGAATATATGGACACCGTCGACCTCTATCCCTTCCAGCAGCTGATTAATGCCGGCGTGGAGGGGGTTATGACTGCCCACCTGCAAGTGAATGCCTATGAACCCGAGTCCAACCATCCTTCGTCACTCTCCAGTCATTTGGTGAGTGAGTTGTTGCGTAAGAAGATGGGATTTAGCGGTATGGTGATTACCGACGGGTTGGATATGCAGGGCGTGACAAAATACTATAAGGATGGCGATGGTGAGCTGGCTGCGCTGTTGGCCGGAAGCGACATCCTGTTGCTGCCTCCCGATGTGCCACAGGCCATCAGGCGTATCTGCCAGGCGGCAGAAGGCGACCCCGATTTGAAACAATTGATAGAGATGCGTTGTCGCCGTGTGCTGCGCGAGAAATATGAGCATGGCTGCGCCAATCTGAAGCCCAACAGCTGGCACGTGCCAGACCAGGAGGACAGCCTGCGCTGTGAGTCCATTGTTCGTTCGCTCCGGCTGGTGACTTCAGGCACCATTGACAGTATTGTCAACGACGGTATTGCCAAAGGCGCTTATCCCGGCTGCCAGGTGTTGGCCATGAAGGACGGCAAGATGCTCTTCAGAAAAGCCTATGGCCGTCTGACGTATGACTCGGCCTCGCCCGAGGTTACCATGAACACGGTTTACGATATAGCTTCCGTCACCAAGATGGTGTCTACCACCTTGGCCATGATGAAACTAGTAGAAACGGGCAAGGTGCATCTTGACGACCCCCTGAGCCGATATCTTCCTTACCTCAAACACACCGACAAGGCCAAAATCACTATCAGGCAGGCCATGAGCCATATGGCCCGGCTGAAGTCTTTTGACCCCTATTGGAAAACCGCCAAGGATGCCGAGGACCCTCGCGAGAGCGTTTTGGAACAGGTGGTAGCATCGCCATTGAACGGCAACAGCGAATACGTCTATAGCGACTTGGGCTTTATATTGTTGGGCGATTTGGTGCAGGGCGTTTCGGGACAGCGTTTGGATATCTTCGTCCATAGCCATTTCTACTCGCCCATGGGTCTGTGCCACACTTTCTACAATCCTACAGAACATGGTATTGACAGTGTGAATATTGCTCCCACGGAGTACGACACACATTATCGTAACCGATTGGTGCAGGGCGTGGTGCACGACGAGAATGCCTATGCCATGGGAGGCGTGTCTGGCCATGCCGGCCTGTTCAGCACGGCAGATGACTTGGCCAAGATACTGCAGATGCTGCTAAACGGAGGCACCTATGACGGGCACCGTTATCTGAAACCGGAAACTATAGATCTTTTTAATACACGCTACTACGAAAGGCAAGGCTGCCGACGTGCCCTGGGTTTTGACAAACCGCTGCTGAAAGGTACGGGCGGAAGTGCTTGCGACGAGGCCTCGCAGAAGAGCTATGGCCACACGGGCTTCACCGGCACCATGGTGTGGGTGGACCCTGAGAGTAATATGCTCTTTGTCTTCCTCTCCAATCGGGTCTACCCTTCGCCCAAAACCAACAAATTGGCCAGCATGAATATCCGCACCCAGATTCAAAGCGAACTGTATAAGTCAGTCACGGGTTCCTTGAATGACCAGGCCAACGGGGTGGCTGGTTTTGGCAATTGAATTTTACCCCAATGGCCATGAACCTATATCTGTTCCTTTATAAGACCCTGCTCAGAAAGCGGTATCTTGACTACCTGCAACGGGCCGACGGCAACGAAGATAAACTGCGCGAAACCCTCCTGCACAAGACTTTCTACGAAGAGTACGACCGATACGACTTTGCCCACAAAACCGAGGCCCAACGCCGCTCCTATATCACCGACCACTACCGCAACCAAGTCTGCCGCCGCATCAATGAACCCCGCCAACAGGCCCTCATCATGGACAAATATCGTGCGGCGCAGCTGCTTGAGGACTTTTATGGGAGGCGTTTCATGCAGGTGGCTTCGGAAGCCGACCGGGCCGAATTCATCCGTTTCGGTCAGGCCATGGGACAACTGGTAGCCAAGCCGGTGGACGACTGCGGAGGCCGAGGCGTGCGGCTGCTCTGTCCCCAAGCACCCCACCAGTGGGCAGACACGTTCGACGAGATGATGCAGCTGAAAAGGCGTTTCATTGTTGAAGAACGCATAGCCCAAGACCCCTTTATGGCAAGTTTCAACCCCTCTTCGGTCAACACCGTCCGCATTAACACCTTCCAGCACCGGGGACATGTCAGCCGTTTCACCTCCATCATCAAGACAGGCCGCGTGGGAGCGTTTGTCGACAATGGAGCCCAAGGCGGTGTCATGGCATTAGTCGACTCCGAAACAGGCCTTATTGTCACCGATGCCATAGATGACCTTGGTCACACTTTCACCGCCCACCCCGACAGCGGCAGACCCTTCAAAGGTGTGCAGATACCCCGCTGGGAAGAACTGAAGCATATCACCACCCAAATGGCCCTTCGTCTGCCTCGTCTCACCTTCATCGGCTGGGACATGGCCCTGACTCCTAACGGCTGGATAGCCGTCGAAGGCAACAAAGGCGAATTCTTTGCCGAACAAATCGCCTTAGGCCGCGGCCTGAAGAGAGAATTTGACTCCTATTGCTTTGGTCGTGGCGATGTGATGCAGTACTGATAAAAGCCTGGGACGGGTACTTTTTTTTCTTGTCACACGGCTCACCCTTGACGTTTTACGTCAACCACTTCGCCTGAAAGGTTCTCAACAAGTGTATTGATAGAGGCGATGCCTACATACTTCGGCTCCAGCAATGAACCTTCGGGTTCATTGCCGAATGCGTTGATGCGCATTGGAGTCTTAGTCCGTTCAGGGTTGATGCAGTTGATACGGATGCCCTTGTCCGCCCACTCCTCGGCTAGGGCCTGAACCAGATTGACAATGGCGGCCTTCGTTGAACTGTACACGCTGTACAGCATACGTCCGCGGGTGTAGCTACTGCTGGTATAGAAAAGCATTGATCCGTGAGTCTCTTTCAGGTATTCGTATGCGGCTTTGGCTACATTGATAACCCCCAGGTAGTTTACATTCAGGCTCTTGACGATGTCCTCATCGCTCATGGAGTACAGCGGTTCTTTCACAAGAATGCCAGCCGTGTCCACCACAAAGTCGATACGTCCGTTTCTCTCGTGCACCATGGCCAGGGACTTCTTCACCTGCTCCATGTTGGTCACGTCCACCCCATTCTGAGAGCGGGAGAACGAATAGACCACCGCACCCAGTTCACGGCCATACTTCACTACCTCCTCTCCAATGCCGTATGAGCCTCCAAAAACCACCAGCACCTTGTTAGGCATGGTCTTTGAGGCCAGCTCTGAAATCTTGTGGTTGTCGCTAGCAATTGCCTTCAGTTGGTACAACTTGTCCAGCAAGAAGAGGTCTTCCATGTAGGTCACCTTCATGTTGAACACCTCGCCAGGCACTACATATACTTTCGTGTCCGGCAGATATTTGCGCACCACGCCGCAGTCATCTGTAGTAGTGAATGTTGGGTCTGCCAACGCAAGGTCGTAAGCTTTTTTGATTATTCCGCGTCGAAAACATTGAGGCGTTTGCCCACTGCGCAGCGTGCTTCGGATGGGAATGCTGCTGATGCAGTCCTGCCTGTCCACCTGTATGATAGTATCGGTGGCCGGAATGGCTACGTCCACCGCATCATAGTGCTCCATGGCAGCTATGCAGTCGTCAATAATCCTGTTGTTCACTAATGGACGCACTGCATCGTGGAAGACCAGCACGTCGTTGTCATTAGTATAGGCAGCAATGGCCGAGATTGACGAATCGCTGCGCTCTTTTCCCCCTTGCAAAATCTTTCTCACCTTTCGGTATTCATTTTTTACCACCATCTGCTCCATTTCAGGAATATAATCTGACTTGCAGACGATTGCAATTTCGTCAATCTTTTCATTCTTTTCAAACACATCAATTGTGTGTTCAATCACCTTCTTTCCGGCCACCTTCATAAACTGTTTCGGGAGTCCCCCGCCCAGTCGGGTGCCGCTTCCACCGGCAAGTATTATTGCAATATTCATCGTAGTATTTTAATTCTCAAGTTCTTTTTTACAACGTAGGCATTTATAAAAAGCTGAAATTTAGCATACTTTGCTGTGCTGTCTCCTTCATGCCATATTGCAAAAATACATTTTTTTTCTCAAATAAAGAGAATAGTCCATCAACTATCACTCTAAAAAGAAGCTATGCCTTTCTATTAAATGCCTGTTGTTTGGTGTAATTACCCGATTTGGGTTGACTGTCATACTCAGGGTGCTATAAGGCCTGCCTTCTACATTTTTTTTCGTGTGTTGGCAATAACTTTGGTCTTCTTTCGTTTAAAAGAAAGTTATCGGGATTATCAACTTATTCAATCAAAGAATGAAAATATTGTTATACACATTTTGCTACATACTTTATCCTTTCTCGTTCCTGTTTGTACGAAACAAACGGAAGTATGCATTTGGCAGTTTTGCCGGAAGGTTCAATGATAATGCCAAATATTTTTTTATCTATACCTGTCTACATTGTTCTGACATCAATGCGGCTTGGATTAGCAGTTCCATGGCTACAGTCAGGCTTGTGCGGAGCTTGGGCTTCAAGGCCTACCACTTGGCTTCTCCCCAAGGCGTGTGGCACTCTCTTACCTCCAAATATTGGTTCTTCAATTCTTACACATCTGATATTTTCTATAGCTTTTCGGGTGGAGCCGTCTGTGTGAACCTGTGGCACGGTGTTGGATTGAAAAGGATCGAATATAACATTCTCTCCGGTCCCTTGGGTGCACGCTATCAGAAGACTGATTTCAAGGAGGTCTATTGCCACCCCCAGTCGTTCAGGGCACCAGACTATTTGGTTACTTCTACCCCCTTTCAGACGCATCTCTTCTCTTCCTCATTTCGAATTCCTCTGGACCGTTGCCTGGAGTTTGGGTATCCTCGCAACGAGATTTTGACTGAAGAGGTCGGATTGCGCACCGTTTTTATCACAACATACGAACCCCCTGAAGCCCGCCAGATGATAGAAAAGATTGGTCATTACAGTAGGACATTGATTTATATGCCCACTTGGAGAGATTCACAGCGGAATCTTTTTGCACAGGGGATGGATTTAGCAAGACTCAATTCGGTCTTGAGTTCGCATGGCGAGTTGCTCATATTGAAGCCTCACCCCAATGTGAAACTAGAGACCGACGGACAGTATTATTCGAACATTGTTTACTTTCCGGCAGGGCTTGACGTATATCCTATTCTGCCCTACACTGATGTGCTCATTACGGATTATTCGTCGGTGTTGTATGATTACATCTTGATGGAGGGGAAATCGGTGATACTGTATCTATACGATTATCAAGAATATCTTAACGAAAGAGACCTCTTCTATCCCTTTGACGAAAACGTGGTTGGCAAAAGGGTATACACCTTTGAGGAACTGCTTGCCACAGTGAATGACCATGACTACAACATGGACGAAACCGAGAGAAAAGCATTAATAGAGAAATTCTGGGGCGAGACAATTCATTTTAATTCCAATCAGAAAATTCTAGATTTTATTAGAGGGAAAGGTGAATTTAAATGAATGATGGAAACAGTAAGGTAAAAGATAAAGACTCGGAGAGCCTTACTCTCAATAACCCCTCAAGCAGTGTGGGGTTATAGTAAGACAGCCGATTAGCGTTTCAGTGAAACGCGCTCTCAAAAAAGAATTAGTAGAACCTACCTATTATCCTTTCAATAGTCCTTTGGTGACGTTCTTGCGGAAGAGGACCAGTTTGTTGCCTTTGGCGAATTGGCCACGGAGGGCAAATCCTGTCCAAAGGACAAGTGTGCCGCCCCATTTGATGCATTCTTTCCAGAGGCGGTGGAGGTATTTCTTCTGTGAGATTTGTTTGGTACGATAGTATTCGCTGACCCCGATGCCGTAGGTGAGCCGCTGGAAGTAGTCGTCGGTGAGCTTTTTCTCGGGTATGATGTGGTAGAGTATTGCTCCAGGTAGGTAGTAAAATTTCATCTTCTGGGTGGTCATCTTGTCGAAGAGGTCTTTTTCTTCGGCACCAATGAGGCTGTTGCCTTTCCGCCCGAGGTCTACGTTGAACAGCCCGACGGTGTCAAAGACACTTTTGCGATAGCAGGCATTGCCTCCGCCAGGAAAGGCCTCGCCGGGGAATTGCCGTTCCTTGTCGCCCAGGTATAGCTTACCGGTGATTAGCTGTCGGGTGTAATGCGACATCCATTTGGGCTCTTCGGTCTCGTAGACCGGCAGGATGGGGCCACCGGCCGCCACAGCCAGGGGGTCTGCCTGGCTGTGGTCCACAGTGCCGTCGGGGAGTCTTTTCTGCCCTCCCTTGCGAGCAAAGAAGTCGGCATAGGTGCGTAGGTACTCTTTGTTCACTGTGGCATCGTCGTCGACGTAGACCAGTAGGTCGCCTTGGGCTCCCCTAATGCCGCAGTTGCGGGCATAGGAGAGCCCTTGGTTGGTTTCGACAAAGTAGTGGAATTGTATGTCGGGATAGTCTGACTGGAACCGGCGACATTCGACTTCGGTGCGGTCGGTGCTGTTGTTGTTGACAAGGACTATCTCGTAGTCTGTGCGTGGGTAGTCGTTCTCGGCAATGCTCTTGAGGACGTTGTATATGTACTTGTCTCGATTATATGTGCAGATAATGACTGAAAGCATGGTGTTTCCTTATTTTTTGCGGCGGTAGTAGAAGAAGAGTGTGGTGGCAATGACCAGCAGGGTGAAGATAGAGCAGATGAGGGTGATGGTGTCCAAACGGTGCATGGTGGGCGATTCGTTGCGGAACTCAATGGTGTGGTCTCCCGCCGGGATGAGCATGGCGCGCAGAACGTAGTTGGCCCTTTGGTATTCGGCAGGCTTGCCGTCTATGTAAGCTCTCCAGTCGGGGTGGTAATATATCTCGCTGAACACGGCATACTGGTCTGTCTGGCTGTGGCTCTTGTAGGTGAGGGTGTTGAGGTCGGTGGGCTGTTTGTGCTCCATGACTATGGTGGCGGTGCTGTCGTAGGGTCCGACGGCACCTACCTGGAATTGCGATTGGTCGACGATGGCAGTGGTGGCGGGGTTGAAATCGTTGAGGGCTAGGATTTCCTCGTTGGCATCTTTGACCTGTTTGACTTCACGGACGAACCATGCGTTGCCCAAGGCATCGGGGTTGCGCTGCACCCCACCGTTTTGCAGGACGTAGTAGCGGGTGTTGAGCATATTGAGTACGTTGGGGTTGATCCTACGGGAGATATAGAAGTCTATGAGGTCCTGATAGCGGCGGAGTTTGGCTGCGCTGTAGCCGCCCACTTGGTTGTGGAAGGCAGAAGGTTTGGAGTCGTTGAAGGTGTTGACGGCAAGGTTGAGCACGCGGTAATCGCTATCGCCGGCTTGTGCTGCCAAGGCATCTATGTCGTAGTCATACTGTGCCGGCTGCATCTCCAGTTGGCGGGCGTTGCGGACGTAGTTGTCGCTGTTGAGGTAGCGGCTGTTGACGTTCTGTAGGTCTATGGTGATGAGCAGGGCCAAGACGGCGATGATGGCCAGATAGGCTTTCTTTTTTCCTGAGAGGAACTTGATGTAGGTGAACATGGTGGCAGCCGCCAGCAGGATAAAGGCTATGCTGCGCCATGAGTCGCTGCGGAAGAGTGCCTTGCGGTCTTGAATGAAAATGTTCTGTAGCATAGGCCATTGGTCGCCGTACTGTCTGGCCATTTCGCTATCGGCACTGCCGCTGAAGCTGAGGCTTCCGGAGAAGAGCATCCCTAACAGAATGACGCCTACCGTGGCACCAGTGGAAATGTAGAGGGCGCGGAGGGCGCGTTTGACATCAAGGTCTTGGCGGAAGAGCTGGCGCAGGCCCAGGACGGCAAGAAGTACCGTCAGCACGTTGGCCAGCACTAGGCTCATGGAAGGTGTGCGGAATTTGTTGTAAAGGGGCAGGTGGTCGAACACCCACTCATTGAAGCCCATGAAGTTCTTGCCCCAGCTGAGAAGGATGGCCAGGAGGGTGGCAATGAGTATCCACCAGCGTTCGGGCCCTTTGACCACGATGAGACCGAATACGAAGAGGAAGATGATGATGGCACCAAAGTATACGGGGCCCGAGGTAAAGGGTTGGTCGCCCCAGTAGAGAGGCACTCTGTCTTGACGGAAATTTTTGTAGCTGGCACTCTCGTGGCTGACGGGCTCCACGCTGCCGCCACCGCGGGCTCCGGGTACCAAAAGGGTGTAGGTCTCGCCGATGCCGTAGCTCCAGCTGAAGGCATAGTTGATGTCGAGGCCGTCATCGTTGGCGTTATTGACCAGTGGGTATTCGGGTCCATAAAGGTCCTGAGGGGTGACGGTGATTTCGCTGCCGCCACGCATGGTGTACTGCATATACTCTTGGTTGACCATAAGGTGGCGTGTGTTGCAAAGGATGGCCAGGAGCGCACCAACCACAAGTATACCCACCGAGAGGAGCAGACGGGAGAAGTATTTGTCCTTAAGCGAGTAGCACAGATAGACAATGCCCATTATCACACCAGCCAAGGCGGTGTAGAAGGTGATTTGTATGTGGTTGAGGGCAATCTGCAGTCCAAGGGCAAGGGTGAAGAGGATTCCGCCCCAAACCAGTTGAGCAGTACTGCGGCGCTTCTCCTCACGGTAGGTGGCGGCCCCTTTGAAACAGAGTAGCATGCCGGCCAGGATGGGAGCCATCATGGCCATGGCCCATGCTTTGGTGATGTGGCCGGCCTCAATGATGATGATATTGTAGCTGCCTAGACCAAAAGCCAGGCCGCCCAACAGTGCCAGCCACGGACTCACGCCCAAGGCCACCAGGGCAATGTAGAAACCTAGCAGGTAGAGGAACAACACACCCATGTCGTTCTGACGGTTGAAGATTTGCAGTGTGAGGACATTCTTGACGGGGGTGTACATGGAGTGTTGTGGACTGTTGGTGATCTGATAGCCCGGCATGCCGCCGAACATGCTGGGACACCAGGTGGAATAATCGCCGGTGGCTGCATGATAGTCTTTTTGGGCTTTGGCCATGCCTTCATACTTCTGTAGGTCTCCCTGGGGCAGGGCTTTGCCTTGAAGGATTGGCATGAAATAGAGTGCCGAGATGGCGAGCAGGATGACGATGATGCCTGCATGGGTGAGGATGGATTTTTTCATGTTACTATATTATTTTTAGTTATTCTTGATGTTTTAGCGTATAAGGGTGATGGTTCCGACAATGGGTTTTACATTGCTTTGGCAGGGGGTGGCAAAACGTATAAGGTAGACGTAGGTGCCTGCGGGACAGGGAGTGCCGTTCTTGGTGCCATCCCAGCCCTCAGTGAGACCGTCGAAAGTGCACACCCAGTCGCCCCAGCGGTGGAAGATGCTAACGGTCATGTGGGTTATGTTGTCGCTGATGATGCGGAAGTGGTTGTTATTGCCGAGCAAGGGGGTGAAGATGTTGGGAATCCATAAGTGGTGATGGCAGGAGGTGTCGGGGTTGGGCATCACGGTGAAGTGGATAATGCTGTCGCAGCCCATCTGGGTGAAGAGGGTGTCTTCAAATGTTTCGCCCGGCCAGTATTGCCGACCACCGGGACCTAGGTACCCTCTGTCGGGATTTACATAAACTGTATCGAACTGGTAGTAGTGGGGCAATGTATCGACATGAAGGTGGATAATGCTGTCGCACCCCTGCGGGTAGGAGAGAGTAATAGTATAGTCGCCGGGAACGGCTAGTGCGTATTGCTGTATATAGAGGGTGTCGTTGCAACAACCTGTGTCTAGGCTGCCTTCAGGCAAAGGACTAAGCGAAAGGTGGAGCATTATGGTGCTGTCACATCCATTGATGGTCTGATAATGAAGGATGTGGGTGTCTGGGACCGAGAGGAGGGTATCGTCCCAAAGCATCATTTGCTGGCAGGCAGTGCTGTCAATGGTATCGAAGTAGGAAGGGGCTTTGTGGAGTTGGAGGTTGATGATGCTGTCGCACCCTTGAATGGTTTGGTATGATAATGTATGTGTGCCGGGGACTGAAAGCAGTGAATCGTTCCAAGGAAGTTGGTCTAGGCATGTAATGCTGTCAATCGTGTCGAAGTAGGACGGGTAGGTCGTGAGGTGTATGGTGTAGCTGCTGTCGCATAACCCTTCGGGAGCAGACACCGTGAAGTGAGTGGTGGATGGGGCTAGCAGCAGGGTGTCGTGCCAATGGAGTTGTCCTGTACATGAGCCTGTGTCGATGGTCACATGGTTGTTGCCCGTGATGCGTGTGGTGGTGTCGATTCCACCGAGACCCATGGCGTATGCCTCCCAGTTTTCGGCTAGTCCGTATGTGAAGGCACAGAAGCCAGATCCTGAGGTGAAGATTGTATGGATGCTTTGATTGATAGGATGGCGGGAGTAGCTGTAGGCGGTTCCGCTGATGGGGTGGTAATCGGTGAGGGGTGAACCGTCGAGGAGAAGCAGGGAGGTCTCTGCGGTGGGGACTATGATGTTGACGTAGTATTTGCTGTCGTAGTTGGGACGGTTGTGCAAGGGAAAGGTGGGGAAGCAGCACCATTGAATTTTTTGGTTGGCATTGTTGGGGGCGAACATGGCGACATCGCCCCAGTCGCCCCCTGTAATAGAAGCATGGCGCCCGTCTAAGTACTGGTAAAGGACGGCTGGTTGCGAGGTGGTGATATGGGTAGGGCCGTTGAGTTTGAATTGGTATGTTTGACCGCGGTTGAGTGTGTTGAGGAGGGTCCCGTTACGATAGATTTGGCAGTTGTCCTCTCCGGCGGTGACTCTGACGTAGTCGCTGGTGTCGTGCCAGGCGGTGGGTGTAAGAAACCATTCGGTGCTGAAAGCTTCGAGTGGTATATTCTGCTGGTATGTGTGGTCTGCTGACGAACCGCTCATGTCTGGCATACTGGTAGTGGATGCTCCCGAGAAAACGGCAATTGGCTTGCAGTTTCGAGCGTTAACTCGGGTTCCGCTAAAGTCACCGCTGGTAAGAGACCCCTGCACTTGAAGAATCTGTCCTGCATTGAGGGTGAAGGTATGGGAGGTTCCAGCGGCAATGCCGGTGGCGGTGCTGTTGGTGAGCACGAGGTCGACAATGGTGGAGTCTTGGGGGGCTAGGACACTGAATTGTGAGCGACTTTCTTGGCGAGTAGAACAGTGGTCTACGGGGGTTGACTGCACTATGTATTCGTTGCTTAGCGAGGATGTTGGCAATATTTGAGTGGCATCACACGTGGAGGGAGTCCCGTTTTGGTTGTATATCCATATTTGGACGGTGTCAGTGGACACTATGTGCAGGCCTTTGTCAATGATGCCGAATTGGTTGGGCTCCCAGCATTGATCGGATGGCATCTGATAGGTGGTGATGCTGTTGGCGGGCACGGCAAAGGTGTGGGTCCATCCCGAGTTGGGGTTGGAGACGGTCACTGAGCAAGTGCGAGTACCGCTGGCAGAGATATAGTAGTTGTCGATGTCATGTCCGTACCAGTTGGGCATCAGGGCAGCCCAGAAATCGGTGCCTTGGGTAGTAAACGACTGGGCGTTGAGACCCAAGGGCTTGAGACACGACAGTATGAAAGGCAGCATCATGATTAATGTAAAGCCTTTGGAGTGAGATTGTTTTTGTTGTGATCGATGCATCTTCTTTTTCATAGCTATAGGTTAGTGTAGTATGGTCACCGTTCCGGCCAGTGTCTTGGGCTTTGGGGTACAGGTTGTTTTGTAGCGGATAAGATAGACATAGGCTCCTTCTTGGCAGGGTTGGCCGCGGAGGGTGCCGTCCCAGCCCTCGGTGAGGCCGTCGAAAGTGTGGATGCAGTCGCCCCAACGCTGATAGATAGAGACGGTCATTTCAGTGATGTTTTGGCTCTGGATGCGAAAGATATTGTTGGTGGGTTGGAACGGTGTGAAGACGTTGGGAATCCAGATGAAGGGATGACAATTTTCGCCCACAAGGAGGGTGTGGATGATGCTGTCGCAGCCCAAAGTGGTTTGGAGGGTCCTGTCAAATTGGTCTCCGATGGTGTATGTCTGTCCGTTGATGGTGGTGTCGAGCTGTTCTCCGTGGAGACGGAGGGTGTCGAAGGTCTCGTAGGAAGGATAATATAAGATTTTTAGGTGTACAGTGCTGTCGCAGCCATCCGAAGCAGTAAGATGCACTTCGTAGCTGCCTGGCACGTCGAAAACGGTGTCCATCCATAGGATGAGATTGTCGCAACTTGCCGTGTCGAAGAATGTTTCATAGCCTTCGGACACGGAAAGCTCCAGATGTACGGTGCTGTCGCAACCGTCGGAGGCGGTGTATGTGAAGACGTAGGTTCCCGGGACGCTGAGCAGGGTGTCCTGCCAGGGGAATGGGTTGAGGCAGGTGCTGGTGTCGATGGTGGTCTCATGTCCGGAAGTTAGGCTTATGTTGAGGTGTACAACGCTGTCACATCCGTCGGTGGCGGTGTATGTGAAGTCGTAGGCTCCCGGAACGTCGAGCAAGCTATCCGACCAGGAGAATGTGGAGAAACAAGAGACTGTGTCGATGGCGTGCTCATGGGCTAAGACATAGTGCAGATTGAGGGTTACGATGCTGTCGCACCCGCGAGAATCAATGAAGAAGAAAGTATAAGAGCCTGGTACGTCCAGTGTGGTGTCTTGCCATCGATAAGAGCTGGTGCAGATGTTTGTGTCGACGTGATAATAGCTTTCTGCTGCCAGTTGTGTGTTGAGGCAGACGATGCTGTCGCATCCGTCTATGGTGGCATAATGCAGGGTATGAAATCCGGGGATGCTCAACGTGGTGTCGCCCCAACTCACTTGTCTTGAACAAAATGAGGTGTCTATGGTGTCAATATAGGCCACAGTCCTGATTAGGTTTATGTTCACTATGCTGTCGCATCCGTCGGAGGCGGTGTATCGTAAGGTATGCAGCCCAGGCACTTGCAATAGGGTGTCGCCCCACAGGAGGGTGTTGGCGCAGAGCGCGGTGTCTATGTTGACTGTGGCGGACACGTATTTGGTCAGTCTGAAGAAAAAGGTGGTGTCGCAGCCGTTGTGGTCGCTCTGAGGAGGGATTCGGTGGGTTCCGGGAATGCCCAAGCTATGGCCGCGCCACACTAGGGTGTCGGCACAGAGCATACTGTCGATGATAACCAGCCGGGCGGCGGAGAATTGGGTCGCTGTGTCGGTGCCGCCCAACGACATGGCATAGGCTTCCCAGTTCTCGCCCAAGCCGTAGGTGAAGGCCGAGAAACCAGTGCCAGTAGTCGTAAGCGTGTGGCTGGCATTGGAGATGCTCTGCCTTATATAGCTGTAGTTGGTGCCGGCAATGGTGGAGAAACCGGTGAGGGGTGCACCGTCCAACCGCATGAGCCCACTTTCTGCCGTGGGCACAACGACGTTAATATAGTATTTGCTGTCGATTCCTCGGCTTCTGACGTCAAAACAAGAAAACACACACGATTGGGTGGACTGGTCCACGTGGTTGGGTGCAAACGAGGCCACGTCGCCCCAATCGCATCCCGTCCCCGCGCAATGGCGGCTGTCGAGATATTGGTAGAGGATAGAAGGATAGGAGGTGGTGATGAGTGCCGGCGCGTTGAGCTTGAACTGGTAGGTCTGTCCGTTGTCGATGACGGCAAGGGGGATGCCGTTTCGGTATATGTGGCAGCTGTCGTGGATAGCGGTAATGCGTACATAGTCGCTGGTGTCGTGCCAGGCCGAGGGGGTGAGGACCCACTGTCTGCCGCATGAGGTGGTAGGGATGGCTTGCTGGTAGGTTTGGTCCGACGATGTATTATTGCCATAGGGCATATTGGTTGCCGTGGCACCAGAGAAGACGGCTATTCGTTTGCACTCTCGTGCCCTGACTGTGGTGCCGCTGAAGTCGCCGACTCGGTGAGGCCCCATCACCTGAAATATCTGCCCTGCATTGAGCGTACGAGTGATGGTGGTGCCAGAGCCTATACCCGTGGAGGTATTATTGGTCAGAACGATGTCCACCACGGTACTGTCCTCTGTGGCCAGCACGCTGAATTCTGCGTGCGACTGTTGGCTATAGCTGTGGTCTACCGGAGTGGTCTGCACGATGTATTCGGAGCCAAGGGCTGTGGTGGGCAAGATATGGGTGGCATCGCAAGACGATGCCGTCTGGCTCTGGATATAGGCCCAAAGCTGTATGTTGTCCGTTGATGTTATATGCAGTCCCATGTTGGTGACGATGCATGAACCAGCCTGCCAACTATGGGCGTTGGGCAATTGATAAGAGCGTGTGCTGCCGGCGGATATGGACATGGTGTGCGACCATCCGGTGTTGGGGTTGCTGATGGTGACTGAGCAACTGCGGGGAGCGGAAATCATCAGATGGTAATTGTCCACGTCGTTGTCCAACCAGCAAGGCATGATGGCCACCCAAAAGTCGGTGCCGCTAGTGGTGAGGCCTTGCGCCTCTATTGGGTTGGGGAAGGACCCTAGAAGCCAAAGGATCAGTGGCAAGACCGCTTTTGCGCCTTTTGTCAGGTGCCGTGGGCAGATTGGATTTCGGAATAGGATGTTCATATTTTGTATTTGTTGGTTTGCTTAATAGATGACAGTAACGGTTCCGGTGATGGACTTGGGGCGGGAGAGGCAATGTGTTTTGTATCTGATGAAGTAGACATAGGTGCCTTCTGGGCAGCGACGGCCCTCTTTGGTGCCGTCCCATCCTTCGGTAAGGCCGTCGAAAGAGCATATCCAGTCGCCCTGGCGGCGGTAGATGCTTACTGTCATCTCGGTGACATTGTCGCTGACCACTCTAAACAGATTGTTGCCTTCCAGAGAGGGGGTGAAGACATTGGGTATCCATATCTTGGGATTACAGCCCGAGCTGATGATGGTCACATGCACTAGGCTGTCGCAGCCGTGGATGGTTTGGAGGGTGATGTCATAACGGCCTCCGATACTGTAGGTTTGTCCGTCTGGTGAAGTATGGGTTTCTCCTTCTTCTAGGTAGACGGTGTCGTAGGTTTCGTAGCCGGGGTATTTGTCCAGCGTTAGGTGCACCAGGCTGTCGCAGCCTTCGGCATCGGTGAGGTATACGTTGTATTGGCCCGGCACGGCAAAGGTGCTGTCCCATAGCTGGAGTTGGTCGGTGCAGGAGCCAGAATGGAAGGTGGTGTCGTTGCCTGCCAGTAGGCTTAGCACCAAATGCAGGGTGCTGTCGCATCCTAGGACGGAGCGGTATCGGATATCGTATGTGCCGGGGGCGGAATAGGAATCGTTGTCCCAAAGGACTGGGCTTAGGCATGATGCCGAGTCGATGGTGTCGGCATAAGAGGGGTAACGTTCGATGTTGAAGATAAAAAGAGTGTCACACCTATCAAGAGTGTCGTTCGATGGCACGGCAAAGGTGGTATCCCGCCAACGGAGGCTCTCCTTGCAGGAGCCTGTGTCAATGACAACGGTGTCGGTGCGTAGCTCTTTGTAAAGGGGGTCGGTGCCTCCCAGCGACATGGCGTAGGCCTCCCAGTTCTCGCCCAGCCCATAGGTGAAGGCCATGAAACCGGAGCCGGTGGTGGTGAGGGTGTGAGCGGCTTCGGTAATGCTTTGTCGCACATAGCTGTAGCCAGTGCTGGCAAAATTGGTGAAGCCGGACAAGGGGTTGCCGTCCAGTCTCAGCAAGGCGGTTTCGCTGGTGGGCACAATAATATTGACGTAGTATTTGCTCTCGAACCTAGGTCGGTTTCTAACATAGTAGCATGGAAAGGTGCACGATTTGGTCCGCTGGCCTAAAGAATTGGGGGCAAACATGGCTACGTCGCCCCAGTCGCCACCGGTGTTTGCATTACGGCGGCTGTCTAGATATTGATACAGGGCTGCCGGTTTCGAGGTGGTGATGTAGAAGGTGGTGGAAAGACGAAATTGGTATGTCTGGCCATGATGGATGGTTGCCAGCGTCTCGCCGTTGCAGGTGATTAGGCAGCTGTCGGCTCCCGCGGTGATGCGCACGTAGTCGGAGTTGTCGTGCCAGGCTGTGGGGGTGAGTATCCACTCGCTACCAAAGGCTCCTGTGGGCAGGTTCTGTTGGTAGGTAAAGTCTGCCGAGGTGGGGTTGCTGCTGGGCATGTTGGTGGCGGAGGCCCCGGAAAAGACGGCTATGGGCTTGCAGTCTCGTGCCGTGACGAGGGTGCCGCTGAAGTCGCCGCTCTGCAATGGTCCCTGCACTTGGTAGATTTGGCCGGCCTGTAGCGTCTGTGTGATAGTGGTGCCGGCAGCAATACCTGTGGAGGTACTGTTGGTGAGCACGATGTCGACGGTGGTGTTGTCCTCGGTGGCCAGGACGCTGAATTGTGCTCGAGACTCTACAGAGTGGCTGTTGTCGACAGGGGTGGTCTGGACTATATAGCGCGGACCGAGGGCCGGCAGGGGCAGGATGTGAGTGGCATCGCAGCCCGAAGCCGTTTCGCTAAAGCTGTATACCCATAGCTGGAGAGTGTCGGTGGCGGTAACGTGGAGGCCGGTGTTGCTGATGATGCATGACCCCGCCTGCCAGCATTGCACGTTGGGTAGCTGATAGGTGGTGATGCCCCCCGCTGCTATGGTCATCGTGTGCGACCAGCCGGTATTGGGGTTCTCTATTGTTATCGAGCAGCTGCGCGGACCGGAGGCTGAGAGGTAATAGCTGTCCACATCATTGTCTAGCCAACAGGGCATCATTGCCACCCAGAAATCGGTCCCTGACGTGGTGAAGATCTGTGCCCTGCTGACCGATGAGGTCGCCAACAGTAGGCACAGCCATAGCAGAGGCACCTTTCTCCGTCTTGAAGGCGTCCCCGGCAAGTGGGTGTATCTGTTCGTTGAGTTTTCCATATTTGTTTTCTTTTGATAACTATTTGGTCACGGGATAGGCTATGCGGGCGTGGTAGATGCTCATCATCTTTGTCTTCAGTATCTTGCGTATGCGGTCGATGTCGCCGAAGGTGAGGTTGCAGTTGCGGAATTGGTTGCCCGAAATCTTGTCGTCGATGATTTGGTCTACCTTCTTGTCTATGGAGTCTTTGTCGTGTTCTTTCATGCTGCGGCAGGCGGCCTCTACGCTGTCAACGATCATCACCACGGCGGTCTCTCGCGAGAATGGAGTGGGCCCGTTGTAGCGGAAGTCGCCCTTGTCGATGGTTTCGCCCGGATGGGCCTCTTTGTATTTGGCATAGAAGTAGCCTGTGAAGGTGGTGCCGTGGTGGGTGCGGATGAATTGCTGCACTTCGTTGGGCAGGTGGTATTTCTTGGCCAGGTCCAGACCGTCGGTCACATGCCGGATGATGATGGAGGCACTCTCGCGGTAGTCCAACTCGTCATGCGGATTGAAGCCGCTGTTCTGGTTCTCTGTGAAAAAGAGCGGGGCACGTATCTTGCCGATGTCGTGGTAGAGGGCTCCCACCTTGGCAAGGATGGCATTGCCGCCTATCTCGTTGATGAGGTCTTCGCTGATGTTGGACACCTGTACGGAGTGCTGGAATGTGCCTGGGGCATTGCGGGAGAGCTCGCGCAGGGCAGGGGTGTCCGTGGAGGATAGCTCCAAGAGGGTCAGGTTGGTGGTGAGGCCGAAGATCTTTTCGAAGAGATAGATGAGCGGGTAGGCCAGCAGGGTCAGCAAGGCGTTGAGGAAGAACACGAGATAGCGGTCGAGTGTGATGCCGGAGAGGGTGCTCTCTTGGCTGAGGACTCCGAAGGTGTAGATGAGTGAGTAGGTGGCAAAGATGGCTATGCTCACCAAGAAGAACTTGCTGCGGCTCTCGAGGTTGCGCACCGCCACGATGGACATCATGCCCGCAATGAGCTGGTAGAAGATGAATTCGTAGGAGTTGGGCACCACGTTGGCTAGTATGATGATGGTGGTGATCTGCACGTAGAGGGCGACGCGCATATCGAAAAAGACCCGCATCATCACGGGCACGATGCACAGCGGCACCACCAGCACCCACTCGGGATTGGTGTGGACGACGGCTGCCGTCACTGCCGACATCAGCAGGATGATCACCAGCACGAAGAGCACCTTACGGTCGTCTTCCAACAAGGGATGGCGCGTGTTTTGGAGGAAGAAGAAGAGGGCGACAAAGGAGATGATGCACAGCCCGAAGAGCCCTAGATAGCGTCCCGTGGGATGGTAGTTGGCTTGGAAGTGCTTGTCGTTCTCACGCTCCAAGGAGCTGATGACCTGCGCCTGCTCCAAGGACACACGTTGTCCTTCGGAGATTATCAGCTCGCCCTGTTTGACCATCTGCGAGGTGGTGCCTAGCTGCGACAGCCGCGAGTCCAGTTCCAGCTGTGTGCGGTTGGCATCGTAGGCAATATCGGGCACCAAGATGCTGTCGCGCAACAGGGTGTCCTGGATGTCGAGAGGTGTGATATACTGTGATGCGCTCAGTTCAGAGCCTATGTTGCCGTCCAAAAGAATCAGACGGTGGCTTCCGAAGTCGGGCATGCTGTCCGGCATTTGCAAGTAGCCCACCATATAGATGCTGTCGATGGTTTTGCGCATTTGATGCATGCTGCTGGCAGGGTGGCGGCGGGCCACACCCGATAGTCTCTCCACGGCCTTGGCATGGGCTTGGTTGTCGTAGTGGTAGTAAAGAATGATTTTGCTTTTGGCTTCGGCTATTTCCCGGTCTATCTCGTTTTGCGACTTTTGGATGGCAAAGTCGTAAGGGGCCACTAGGTCGCCCGAACGCCAAATCCCGCCGACGGCATAGTCGTAGTGGATGCCATGGCCGTTGTTGGGAAACATCAAGGGTATCAGTGCTGCCGCTACCAGCATCAGTATGAGTTTGGTGAGGATGGGCAGCCGCTTGATAGTGTTGGGTATTATATTCTTAATTAGCATTTTTATTCTTATATTTTTAAAATGCAAAGATACAAAAAAAAACTTTTATATTAAGAATATTTATAAAGTTTTGCCCTCGTTTCATTTTAGGCGACTTCTTTTTTGGCTCATCAACAGGGTGGGGAATGCTTAATACCTTACAAACATATATGTGTAGAATGTTGTTTCCCATGTAGTAAAAAGTGTCTACAATGTGGCGGATACAGCAGTTGGCTTTTTGATTTATTTTTCTTCTCGCAACCGCTAAAAAAATGAAAGGGCTTTCCTAGGTATGGATGCGGACGTCGCCTATAGAAACCCAGCGCGTTATCTATGACCCATTGAAGAAACCTTTTTGAGCATCCCTATGCCATGTGACGGTAGAACAATTTGTGTCTTTGATAACATTGAAGAAGCCTTTTTGAGCATCCCCTATGCCATGTCTTCGCACAGGTGCCACTGCAGGGTGTCGAAAGTGGTTTCCAGGTACTTGTGCAGTCGGTTGAGGTAGGTGGCCGTGGGTTTGGGCATGTTTTCGGCAGGGCCGGTGTGGAGCGAGGTGTTGGTGCCCCTGCGGCGGCTGAAGCCAAAGGTGTCCACGCCAAAAATGTCCTTTTTGAAGCTGTTCGCCAGCACCCAGCGGCGATGTTCCAGCAACTCTGAAGAAGGCGGCTCCACCTTCCCTTCGTTTATGTCGAGGAATATGTGGTTCTGTATTTCCCATGACCGAAATCCCCTCACCAAAAGCATCTTGTCGTAGTATTCGAAGATGCGGTCGCCCGGATATGAGGCCGATCGCTCAATCACCACGTAGGCCAAGTGCCCGTACTCGTCGTTGTAACTAAAACATGGGTAGGGTATATCGTTGAGGTCTAGGTCGTCAACACGCGACAGCTGAAGCTGATAGGTCTTGTTCAGCCCCATGACGAATTGGTAGTTCAGATAGCTGGTGCGAAACATCAACACCGCCGTGTCTTCGAAGCTGAAGGTGGCATCCGGGAGGAACTGTGAGGGTTTCTTGCGTGGCATATCGGCGGTGTTTGTGGGTGAATGAGTTATAGGCCAAAGGCCTGTTGTTTGGTGAAATCGGGACGGTAGTTGGATTGTGCCGACAGCTCCTGCACCCAGCCGCGGTGGAGGCCTAAGGCGTAGAAGTGTTCGGTCACTTGGTCATATTCATCTTCTGTGAGTGTGCGGTTTAGCTGGTCGGGGAGTCCTTCGAGGGGGGGGTAGTATTGCGCCATCAAGGCTACATGGAGGTTGGGGGAGAGGTCGGCAATTTCGTCCAACACGGCAAGCGAGTTGCCAATTTGGCCGGGTAGTACTAAGTGTCTGACGATGATGCCTCGGTAGGCCAGGCCGTCGTCGTCCGTGGGAAGCGACGACCCTTTCTGGTCATACATCTCTTTCAACCCCTTGAGGGCAACGGCGGGGTAGTCCTTGGCGTGGGAGTAGCGCAGGGCTAAGTCGGGGTCCATGTACTTGAAGTCGGGCAGGTAGATGTCGATGTAAGGTGCCAGCATCCGAAGGGTTTCGACGGTGTCGTATCCACCTGTGTTGTATACCGTTGTGGGGAAGAGCCCACGCGCATGCAGGCCTTCCACGATGGCGGGTATATGGTTGGCGTAGTGGGTGGGGGTGACAAATCCGACGATGTTCTCGGTGTGCGTCAGGGTCTGCGCTATCCCCTCCACGATGGCCTCCACGCCACGATAGCGGATGAGTCCTGTCGACTGGGCAGAAAGCGAGCTGATGTCATGGTTCTGGCAGTAGATGCACTTGAGGTTGCAATGGGCAAAAAAGACGTTGCAGATGCCTTTTTTGCCACAAAGGGGCGGCTCTTCGCCTTGGTGAACACATATAGTGGCCACCTCGGGTTCCGCAGAAGCTCCACAGAATCCGATATTTACAGCGCGGTCGACCTTACAGGCCCTTGGACAAAGTACACAATTCATCTTTGCAAAATTACACTTTTTCCACCAGTCAAAAGTCGCCCCGCACCACTTCTTTTGAACAGCAAAAAGTTTATATCCATTCCATCATCGGCCCATGGCTGCTCATTTTCAACCGCTTTACCACTGCCCTTCCCCCTTCTGCCACGCAGTATTATTCCCCGCTTGTGCAATGTTGTACCACTTTGCGGCTTGCAAAAGCCTTTTCCCACTGAAGTCATGTGTCTGCCTACAACAACACCTCTTTGCCTCGTGTCAAGAGGGTCGGTCTCCAGCCCTTTTCATCATTTGCCAGCCTTCATTTTTCTGTTTCTGGATGAGCGCATCTACGCCGCTATTTTAACTTTTGTACTCGTCGCTTTTAGATTTTATTTTAATTATCCTTTATTTATCATTCATAATACAAGAATAATACAAATTTCATAAAATACAATGCATTTTTCATCGGCAGAGCGAAGATTCTAACGCTATTTCGTCGGATTGTTTTTAATGATTATCCGCTATCGTCCGAAATATGAAATCGCGTCTCTCCGAGACGCACTTATGGGGTTGATTCCAATCCCCACACTGCGAAAATCGGAGATTTTCTTGTATGGGGTTATTGAGATTAAGCCTCTCGTATATTTGCATCGAAAAAATATGATTATCTTTGCAAAATAAAAAAGATG
>CAMVMF010000034.1 GCA_947168515.1 uncultured Bacteroidales bacterium | reverse complement strand
GTCTCTATCGAATAGTATTCGGGATAATACTTCTCAATGAATGGTGCTACACTGTAAAAACTCATTTCTTATCCGGATTGACCTTTTCGACTTTGGTGATGGAGATGACCGACTCGTCGAGCACCGCCATATTGTCGCCCAAGGCGGGGTTCTTCCACGAATAGGGCCAGCAGATGAAGATGACTCCGATGCTCACGAGAAACTTCGATGCAGCCTTCTCTCCCTCAATGTCGATATGACCCGTCAGCTCCTTGGCGAGATACTTTCTAAACTCCTTGCCGTCTTCCGTGAATTTCGTCGGAATAGTATGTCCCAACTTTTTCTCCGCCTTTGCAACTATTGAAGGGTTTATCTGCTGTTTGAAGGCAATGTGGTTCTTGTCCGTCTTATCTGGCACTTCAAGGGTATAAACATAGTGGTCGGTGGCAGACTTGTTCGATGCCGAATAATGGACGGCGGATTCATATTTCGAGGTCACATAAACACCGAAACCAAACTTGACCTTTCCGTCACCTTCGAGAGCGTGTGAGAGGTCGAACTTATCAAACAATTTGTGTGTTCCGTGATAGAATGTTTGCATATCAATACTAAATGGGATAATTCTGTTAATACTATAGTCCGAATAACGTTACGACCAACCACAGCAGGCCGACAAACAGCAACGCCTCAATAAGAAATCCGAGAATACCGCCAATAAGGGCGAACGGCAGGGTCAAGATGTCCCAGAGCCAAGCAAGGATGTCAAGCAGAACAGGCCCGAAAAACTTGATGACGACCACTACCGCCACTATTATCAGTATTACAGTAAGCATCTCATATAATTATAGAAGAGCTCTAATATATCTTCTTCCTCACTGCCCTCAATATCTCCACCATCGCCCAAGTGTCCTGTTGGCAGTAACGTTTCAGGGCTTCTCGTCGTTCTTTTTTTGTGCGCATTTCACGCTTCTTGCCCCCGTCCTCGTCGAAGGCGGTAGGCACAGGGGAATCGTAATTGATGTAGGCGATATAGGCCTGCGTGCCGTTGCCAACACCCATTCCCTTGTAGGTGAGCGACGGGACGAGTGTCGGCAAGGTTTTCTTGATTGAATAGCTGCCGCTCAGTTTTTTGTCGTAGTAGTTGATAATCGTCGCCTTTCCTTTGAAATCGGATTTATAAAACTCCTTGTTTGTTTTCAAAAGGTGTATCAAGTCGGCCGATTTATCCCTTATCGCCAGCAGTTTCGCGCGGTACTCGGGGTATAGTTCGGCCAGCTCCTCGAGTCGGCCTTTCTCATAGCTGGTGTTTTGGGCAAGCATGGTACCCTTGAGCGAGCCGTCGTCGTTGAACTCGAAATGGTCAATGATGGCTTCCACCAATGCCCTGCGTTCATCATCATAACATTCTTTGTTGAGGAAGATGAAATTGTCCTTCTCCTTGTCACAAACGCCTGAATCCCGCTCGATATGCAGCGAGAACTCGAAGACCGACTGTGTGTAGGGCTTCTCGCCACGGAAGCGGGGTAACGGGCAGGGGAACCCCTCAAAGTCGAGGTGATAGATGGGATATTCTATCTTGCTGAACCAATACTGCATCTTGTCTTTGTCGACATACTCCGTATCGTTGTCATAGCAATCACGCTGTATTTTGTGGTTTTCTTTCACCAGCCAACTTTCCTTCACATCGTCGAACTTCCAGTATCCTTCGTTCACCAGTTGATACTTGTTTTCAATACCTCCTTCGCTGAATTTGCCTTGACAGAAAATGTAGTTGTTAGCCCTGTTTGCTTTGGGTACATTCCTTAGGTGTTCGAAACAGTGTTTGTAGAACACACATTCTGTGTTCTTGCCCCATTCGCACCAGTTGCCGACCGGCACGGTTGCTTCGATGTCGTGCGGTTTCGAGATATAACTCTCCAGCGTGGCAATCTCCTTGAGTATGAATGGTTGGTAGTCTGACGTTATTTCATTCATGTCGTAAAACGTCACGATCTCCTGTTCTCTCACTTCGTTGTACACACGTCCTCCGTCGGCGTCAACGGAGCCGTCATACACATACTCGCTGTTCAGCACCGCCAGATAGTAGTTCACCCGACGGTTTTCGCCCGCCTGCCTGAGGGCATGCTCTATGACGAAGCGCTGGAAAGCGATGTCGTGTGGGTATTTCCCCTCGTCTCTATAGCGGTCGAGCAGGAGAGCTTTCTTTTGGTTGAAGTTCTTGAGTGCATCTTCCGTCACCTTGCTTTTGGCATGGTTGAGCCGACAGATATTGCCCTCCTTTACAAACAGCCGGTACTTGTTCCCGCCTCTCTTTTTCGGTGGTACATCCGAGAACATCAACCCCACCCAATTGCCCTCTTTATCGGTCTTCATCATGTATTTGCTGTTGGTCGTAGCCTTTACCTCGATGATATTTATCTCGTTTTCATTCTCGTTGTATATATCCACATAGCAGCGATAGGTGTGGCCGTTGTGCTCGTATTCGAATAGTTTCTGATTGTGCACTTCCTTCGAGTCCGACACGAACGTGCCGTGAAAATACTTTTTGGCAACCTGTAGTGCCTCGTCCTCTACCTGGTTGTAGTAGGGCAGCAGAGCCTCCAGTTCCTCACTCGGTTCAGCAATAAACGACTCATCTTCGTCCGATTCCGAATACTCTGCCGACGTCACGCCGACTTTCAATTCGTCCAGCATCTCCTTGCGATGTTCCGCAGCTATATCCTCTTTCCCCGTTGGGTTGTATTTCAACTCCATCGGGAAATACATCGGACAACGTGTCCAGTTGATGAATCTTGATTTCGAGATATACATATCGTTTCTATTTATTAGTGAACTGATTGATAGCTTCAAGCAATCAATCAATCGAAAAGGTTACTCTTCTTAGTTGCTTTATATTCTTGATTTTTTACTTTTAGTGGGTTCAATTACAATCAATCAGGACAAAATCGAGGCCTGTTTCATCAATGTCGAGCTGTCCGTGATAGATATAGGTTATCATGTTGATAAAATCGTCAACACGTTCAAAATAGTTAGTATTGATATCCCTTTTGCCCCATAGGTTTAGCCTCAAACAGTATGTACTCTCTCCAATAATAAAAGGACCGAAATACATTGTTTTCGGTGGTGTGGAGTCGTCACACAGAATATTCTTCAAACAAAAACACCCATCTTTCGATAGCGTTCTAAATGGACTCCCATCTTTGGGGGTACTGATGTACGGGGCAAGGCGATTCAAGATATCTCTTCTTTGAAGATACTTGAACACGCCCAATGCAAAACGACTGAAATTAGACTCTCGCACCACCACATTTTTCATCATGTCCTCCAATTTTTCGAAGGCAACTGCTTCTCCCCCTGAAGAGGAAGGGTATTTCGGGTAGAGCGAATATTTTAACGACAGTGACTCTATTCCATGATTGTCTTTTGTGCAGGATATATTTGCATATTGGGCTATCAGTTTGGAATAGTCATCCTTGTGATTTTCGAAGAGGTAGGCCCCAAATCCATACGCGGCAGTCGTCCCTGTGCAGGACTGTTTGTGTTTGATGTTTTTTAAAGCACGCTCAAGCGCATCTTTCGCCAAAGGAGCAATGCCCCCTTTCGAAGATGCCACATGGTCCAACACTACCAGACTGCCAAATTCGGCCATAGGCTCTTCCGCGTAGCTGTTCGGTTCCGGGGAACCAAGCCCAGTATGGAAATAGAACGAATGGAAGTATTCATGAAGCATTACCTGTCCCATCAAAAGCATTGTATCGTAAGGATCTTTGGTTCTCTCCTCAATGGCATCCACATAAAGTACCACCCCAGAGGCTTTGCCATTCCCATGCGTGTAGCTGCCATATGACTTTACCGACTTCACACTCTCATCAGCCTTATTGAGAGCAGACTTCAATTCCTTGAGCTGCCTTTCCCACAGTTTATACAAGCTCCAATTATCTTCTGGCACATCATCGCGCTGCAGATTGTCCCACAAATCCTTAATCATCTTCTCCAGCTCGGCAATCTCCCTTTCTATCTTGTCTTTGGATGGGAGCGCTTGGTGCTTAGGCTTTTCACCGCTAAGCACTAATTCTGTGTGCCGCTGAAGGTCTTCAATCTGGAAAAACAGCGACTTGTCAAGAAACAATGTGTACCTTGCCAACCCACGCAAGAAAGACTCTTCGTCCGAAGTTAGTTTGTGTTTTGGTGGGTTTTCGCTGTCAATGCTGTACCTGAAAACCACATCTTCTTCTCTTACCTTGTCGCCAAAATACTCGTCTGTTATATTACTTAAAACTCCCATAATACTGGCCGTTTAGGATTTGTCATATCTTCTTGGCGGAGGTTTGACTGTCCTTTATTAAAACAGGTTTTACAATTTATTCTTTTGAGGGATTGTCTTCAAGAATAGAATAGATGAATTTGCAAAAATCTGGATGTTCTACAGTTACCCAAGCACCAATTTCAGAACTAACCTCACTTTCGGGGATTTGGCTCAAGGAACAAACATTATGTTCTTCTAATATTGAGACCAACTTCATCATTACTCTCATCCAATAGTCAAAGCCCCTAATTACTCCTACTCCATTCTTCTCAATGTAAGCACGCACCACTTTTATTATTTCAGAGCCATAGAACTGTTCGGCCCATTTTGCCCATTCTTCAATAGTCGGCTGAATGTGATAAATATCACAATTCTCTCCAAACTGCTCTTCTTTGAGATTGTACTTCGGATTGGACGGTCCAAAATAACTCATACCACCAGCTTGAGCACAAACAATTACCGCACAATCCTGAAACACACCACCGCTTTTGTTTGTGTGAGTATTGACAAATCTCAACCATTCATCTTGTTGATCATCAGAAAAATAACACCCTGTATTAAAAAGGATTCCACATCTTTTCAACTCATTGCAAGGTACATATTCTTTGAAATCCTCATCCCAGACCATCCTTTCGTGCCAAGTTTGGGGTTGGGTATAGTCATCTTTATAAAAGGTCATATCTGATCTTTTGAACCATACTTGGTCGTTTGGATTCTCCTTGTTATACCTTTCGCAACATTGCTCGATTACACGATAGGCAATGCCATAGTCCATATAATCTGCATTCCATAAGACAAGCGAGCGACCAGCATAGTCCCTTGGACTGGTGAGACGTGCCATTACGAGTTGCTCAAACTCTAATATTCTTATTTCTTTCATAGCATTCTTTGCGATTTCCTATACATCGCGAAGTTTTGTTGATAAATGTTACTACAAAAAACGATATTATTATCTATTGCCGAGAATCAATATAGTGCTTAAGTTCCCATGCGCCACCCATCTTCTACCATCTCTTCCAAAGATTTGTATTCGGCAATCACTTTGTCGGTCCGATTGAGTTGCATAAGCATAAACTCAACCTTTTCATTGGGAATTGCACATACCACATAGTTATATTTCACCAAATCATTGATGGCGATAATCGGGGTGTAACCCTCAAGCTCTGGTGTTTTATATTTGTCGTTCCATTTCAACAACGGAGAAAACATTGGTTCGTCATAATGTTTTTTGAAAAGTTCTGATTGTCTTTTAATTTCTTGATTCGTCATATTTTAAGCTTTTAAATGTTTGAGGCATTCGTTATTATTCAGAATGATGTATGGTTCATATCAGTCGATACCACTCCTTCATCATATCCCTGAATTCAGTGACGTTGGAGTCTTCGAGCTTTTCAATGAACTTTATTACGCCCTTTTCCCAGTCCATATCTTTAAGCACCAGCAAGACGTATCCGCCGAAATCTAGTTTCTCTTGTTTGACAAGTTGCTTCAGTTCCCAGCAATGCTTAAACATATTGATGTCGCATACGTTGATGACCAGCAGTCCCTGCTTGACCTTGCCAGCTTCGACCTTAAGTCTCTTCCACAAGGCATATTCTTCGCCATCGACCTCGTTGTTGAGCGGCCAGGCGCTGTCAATCGTTATCTCATTGACCTTTCCGTTCCGCTTCAGCTCATCATACTTTAGATGTTCTTTCGCAAAATTGGAGTCTAGGTGAATGCCATCATCGGTGACGATAACTCCCTTATGGAAACCAGCTTGATTCCAAGGGATAATACCCATAACAATGTCGTGTATTCTTGCTAAGTCACAAGAAACGTCAGCTTTATAGGCTTCTTTTTTATCAATTGAATCACTCATGACCGTTTTTAAGTTAATACTATGACTATGTTTCCTATCTTCTGTTATTCCCTTGGGTCATACACTACATCGCATAAACAAGACTACATGGTACCTACCCCGATTTGTCCAAACCTGCTTTTTCTGTACAAATTGAAAACCAATCTTTTCAACAAGCCAATAACTGGCGGTTTGGATTTGCAAAGATAATGATAAAATGTAGTATTACCAAACTTTTTTTGAAATATCATATCACTTATGGTTATCTGTATTGTTGCACTTTCTCTATATGAATTTGTTATGCTGTCAGGCCGAGAACTCAAAAGGATTGTTACTGGCATAAAAAAAGAAGACCATCTGGTCTTCTCTTTGGTGCCCGGAACAGGACTTGAACCTGCACTCCTTTCGGAACACGCACCTGAAACGTGCGCGTCTACCAATTCCGCCACCCGGGCATCTGGTAGAGTTCCCACTCATGGAACTTTTGTTGTTAAAAAAAACAACGCTGAGGTTGTTTTTTTGTGCCCAGGACAAGACTTGAACTTGCACCGCCCTACGGCGACTACCCCCTCAAAGTAGCGTGTCTACCAATTCCACCACCTGGGCAAAGGGGACGCTTTCTCTGTCGAAAGCGGGTGCAAAAGTACTAACTTTTTTCGACATGACAAAAAAAAACTTCAATTTTTTTTCGTCCGAAGACTCAAACCGCTGAAACACAAAGCAACCAAAAGATATTTTTTTATAACCAGAAGAAGAAAACAGCGAGAACAGGAAGCCATTTAGAGTGTATTTTATAGAAAAATGGACAGGCAGGAACAGCCAATTGAGTGTTTCAGCTGGTTAATGACTGGCTTTTAGTCATTAACAAAAATGAGGGTGCCTCATAAGTAATTATTTCCTAATGGGGATCGCTTATACCGACCAAACCTCAAACTACTGGTTAAATGAAACAAGGGTGTCCCTGACTTTTGGGACACCCCCGTTCTACAAAACATTGGAGTTTAGGTTATCGGTACTATTCTTCTTCCTCCTCCAACTCCTCTTCCTCCTCGTCGGCGGGTTCGCCTGTGAAACCAGAAAGGAAGTTCTGCATTTCGGTACGGGAGTTGGTGAGAGAGTAGCTGAAGTTGTCGGTGGTGCGCTTGTCCTTCTTGATGCTGACAATACGGTCGTTCCACTCGCCCACGCTGCTGGAGATGCTCAGGTGATGGGTACGGTAATCGTAGTTGAAGTAATACCAATGGTCATTGGCAATCTGGAGATAGAGGATTAGATGGGTATCGGAGCCCCGCTTGAAGAGCTGGGCGCGATAGCGAATGTTGACATGCAGCTGGGTCTTGCCTATATTGCAGAGTGCCGAGGTGCCGCTGGCGGTGTAGCCGCGCAGGGAGTTGTACTGCCAACGAACATTTTCCAGAAGGATGGTGTTGTCGAGGAACCCTTCGAGCTTGTCGAAAGCGCCCTGACTGCGATAGGTCTGGTAGGCCAACTCGCCGTCTGGGTCGCCCATCGAGAAGAGAAGGGCACGGTTGAGGAGGTCGTTGTCGCGGTCGGAGGGTGAGGGGCGGAGGTCGTCCTCAATCTGTTTAGCCATCTGCTTGATGAGGTCCTCATCCATGGGGAAGGTGACACCCAGGACGGTGGTCATGAGGAAATCCTGCTCGTTGTTGGGGTCGAAATAGACCGTGCCGTAGGCGCGGAGTTTTGCGGAACCATCGGGAGCGCCATCGCCCATACCGAAACTAATGGGGCCTTCGCCCTCGATGACGCAATTGTCGGTGTTGAGACGAAGGAATCGGTCGACAAATTCGGGGTCGTCGAGTTTCTCTTGCGAAGTAAGGGTATAGGTGTTGGCAGAAGCATCGTAGTTGAGGAGGCCGAAGCTGCTCATGAGGTTGATGCCAGACTGATCCTTGGTAAGGAAGCCTGAGACAGGCTTGAGGCCTGTGTTGCTCATGCGGAGCGAGGCACTAATGGGCTGACCCTTCCAGTCAACCGGCGTTTCGGGTACCTCCACACGGATATCTTCGGGGTCGAGATAATTGGCATAGGCCAGGAGGCCCAGCTGGTCGACCGGCGCGCACTTATGCAGCAGGCGCACACCGCCCTCGAAATAGAGATGCTTGTGCTGGGCATCGGCGCGAGCCTTTCCGGCGAAGCCGAAAGCCTCGTTGAGGGTGAAATTAGCATCATCGCCAATGGTGCCCTCGGCCACGCTGACACCTTGCGCGTTGGGAGCAATCTCGGTCATATAGATAGGCTGCTTCTTCTCATCCTGACTGATATAGTCGATGGTGCCCTTGCCGCTGTATTGCTGGCCGTTCTTGACCATGAGGTCGCAATTGTAGAAGAGATGGAAGGCACTGTCGCGCGGGAAGAGCAGCTGACCGCCCTGGATGAGCGACATGGCTCCGCCTTTGGAGATATGGAGGGAGTCGCCAGCGGGAGCAATGAGAGCGTCGGCAATAGGCAGGGCATATACATTGTGGTTGGAGAGCTCTAGGTCGTCGTAGCGGTAATTGCTGTTGATGGCACAGAAGCGGATGTCCTTGAGCTGGGGATCGGTACTCTCGAAGCGGGCACCCGGCATCCGGTTGAGCCGTTTGGCACGTTCACGCAAGGTGAGGGCCTCGGTGCCGAGGGTTTCCATGCTCTTGCTGTTGTCGAGCTGGAGGTTCTTGAGGTCCCAATTCCAAGTGTACTGGTCCACCCAAGCGGCATAGCCGAGGGCGGGCAACAGCGTGCGGGTGAGCGAGTCGTTGGAAGTGAACTGGCCTGTATGAGCCTCGTAGTCGACATGGGAGCGCATATTCTGAGCCGAGAAGGCCTCGCCGCCGTACTTGGTGGATTTGAGAGAGAAATTGGTGTTGGCAGCATTCATCTCCAGGGTCTTCATCTCGAAGCGTTTGGAGTAGAGCGAGCCTTCGAGGATGGTGGCAGTGCCATAGCCTGTGGCACCCTTGGGCTGAAGAGTGAGGCGGCCAGCCAGCTGGGTGACACCGTTATACATCTGGAACTGCGGACCGTCACGGAGCTGCGAAATGGTCATCGAGTCCTGATAAGGATACCAGCGGATGAGGGTGCTGGAGTTGTGGGCATCGGGGAAGTCCTGCTCGGGTCGGACATAGAAAGTGTCGGACTGTGCCAACATAGAGTCGGGCATGAAGATATACTTATCGGTGACCGTGGTGGAAGTGAGGTAGTCGAGCGTGCCCTTGCCGCGGAGACCGCCATAGCTAAGGGCGATGGTGTCGCGGTATGTGCCCTTGCCGCCATAGGCGGGATAGCCGTCACCCGAAGTCTGGTGGATGAAGCCGAGGGAATAGTCGCGTTGCACCTTGAGAGGTTGCTCGATTTCGGGGAAGATGCCCGCGGAGGTGAGTTTACCGACAAACTCAAGGCTGTCGGTCTTGAAGTCGGTAAGTTGTTTAATAACGAACGGATATAGCGAATAGTAGAATCGGTTGCGGTCGTAGACACCGTTGAAGATAAACTGGCGGTCGTAGTAGACATAGCTGGGCTGGACGCTGTTGAAGATAGGATAGTCCTTATTCTTCTTGAGGCCGCAATGGTTGTCGGGTTTGTCGACCTGGATGTCGCCCACCAGATTGTACAAAGGCGTGCGCACCATGCGCAGCTTGCTGGTATCCTGGAAATTGGTGACAAAGAAACGGACAGAATCGATTTGTGGCAGGTCGAAACGGAAGTCGTCGTAGAAAAAGGTGGCATTGGTAACATTCATCTCGAAACGTCCCACATTGATGAAGCCCGAGAAGATGATGTCGCGGTTGCGCTTGACCACAATGTCGCCCTGATAGGGTTTGACCACCACCAGCTGGCTGTCACTGACAACGAATTTCTCGATACCATGGACATTGAGGTCGAGAGTCTTGAGGTCGAGCTCGGCATTGTTGGTCTTGGTTTCGGATTGCAGGGTGAGGGCATCGTAGTCGTGGCCCTGCTGTTTGACAATGGCCTTATAGAAACCGAGGAGCTTGTCGTGGACATGGATGCGGTTGGTGCCCTCGTCGAAAGAGACAAGGCCCTGCTTGGAGAGGCCGTGGACCATGAGTTTGGTCTGACCCTCATCCATGTGAAGGAAATTCTGGAAAGCCACGAGAGAGAAATCTTGTTTCATATCGTGCTCTTTCATATAGCGGTAGACGCGGACCACGGGGCTGATATTGTCGATGCCCTGCACCTCCATGCTTTTGGCAAGAGAGTAGAAACGGTTGGACTCGAAGGTGACGAAGGTCTGAGTGCCCGTTTGTCCTACCATATTGAACTCCACCACATCCTTGGCGATATACCAATTGATGTTCTCGCAGAAGATGTCCAACTGGTGGTAGCTATCCTTGTAGGGGCTGTAGTAGTTGCGCTTGGTGCTATTGACCATATTGACGCGCTGATCCTCCGTGGTGTAGCGCAGAAGCACACCGGAATTGGAGATGGAGTCGTCGCCGATATAGATTTTGACGGATCCGCGCTCCGTGGTGAGCATGTGGGGCAGGACAGTGAACTTGGTGGAGCTTACCACCAGGAAACGTTTGCCCTCGCGGTAGAAAATCATGGAGGCGGGATTCTTCTCGTCGTTGGTGACAAAGCGTGCACCATACATCATAAAGTTGCCCTCGAAGTCGACACCGGGGAGGACATCCTTGATTTGGAAGTCTTTCTGATAGGAGCGGAATTTGGGGAAACTATATTTCTCGGGCTCTGTCTTGTACGAAAGGGCCTCCTCTATGGAGCCCTTGATGGGGGACTTGAAATAGTTGGTGTTGATGAACGTAACCGAGTCGGCCGTGAACTTGGGCAATTTGGTCGGGGCGGAATAATCCTGAAGGTCGGCGTAGCAGGCCGACTCCGGCACACCGCAGCGTTCCCAGGTGAGGCGGCCGCCCTTGCCCTCCCAGGTCTCGGTCAAGAAGTAGTAGTCGCCGGTGGTATTGTGGATGGTGTTGGCGTCGGCGTTCTTGCCAGTGCCGGAGAGATAGGTGAGCTCCACTTTGCCCTTGAAATGGGTGCGGATGTCATTCTTCAGCACTTCGAAGGCAAACTTCGAATCCTCCTGCGTGCGCCAGATGGAAGACTTGGACTGATAGAGCGTGCGGCTTTCGAGTAGGTCGGCCGTGTATTCGATGAAGCCCGTGATTTCCTTTTTCTTCTTGGTCAGCTCAAAGATAGCCGACATGGCGTTGAGCCACTCGTCGAAAATGGTGGCCGAGACGGTGGCATTGCTGTAGGCAATGAGGGTCTTGGTGAGGTTGACATAGTCGGGAGTGGGTTCCATCTTGGTTTTTCGGGCAGCATTGTAGAGGTCGACAATCTGCTGCTGATACTTGTCATCCAGTCCGCCCCACACCGTCTCGAAGCTATTCACGAGAGCGGTATTCTCAGCTATTTTCTCCTCCACTTTGGAATTACCGTTGAGATAGCGGAGCAGCTGAACACTCATGGAGTCAAGCTCAAAGGTGACCTTGGATTTCTTTGGACGCGACTGCGCCTCAGACACTTGTCCATGCATCAAAAACAGCGAAAGGGCTATAAACAAAAAGAAGGCTCTTTTCATATCATTATGTATTAATACAAAGTGCAAAAATAGTATTTTTCATCAACATAGATAACGCCTTTTTGAATTATTTATTACTGATGGATTGTTAATAAGTGTTGCCCTTGGGTCCTGCAGCCGAAGCGAATGGCACTATGTCGAAAAAAAAGCGTATCTTTGCAATCCGAATCAAACGTGCCAAACGAACGTGCCGATATATGAACCCGCCATTCAGATAGACACACCTATACGTTGACGCACAAACACGTAAACACATAGACACAGATGCATCTATTTTTATCAGAAGACACTACGGGCCCCTACGCCCAACTGTCGGCAGAGGAGTCTCGACACCTAGTGCGGGTGCTGCGCATGGGCGTGGGCGACGAGCTGTTGCTCACCTCGGGCGACGGAGTGATGTGCCGCGCCCTGGTCAGCAACCCCGACGAGAGGGCCTGCGAGGTGGAAATTGTGGAGCGGATGAGCAACTACCAGCCCCGGCCATACCATCTGCATGTGGCTGTGGCCCCCACTAAGAACAGTGCACGGCTGGAGTGGTTTGTAGAAAAAGCCGTGGAAATAGGCATCGACCGCATCACCCCGGTCATCTGCGACCATTCCGAGCGCGACAGCCAAAAGACCGACCGACTGGAGAAATTGGCCCTAAGTGCCATGAAACAATCGCTTAAGGCACTAAAGCCAACCATCGAAAAGCCCGTAAAACTGATTGATTTCTTGAACGGATACGACTTTGGCAACTGCTGCCGCATGGTGTGCTACTGCGCTGGCAACGAACGGCACACGCTGGGAGAGACCTATACACCGGGCCAAGATGCCGTGGTGCTGATAGGACCCGAAGGTGATTTCTCAGAGCGCGAAATCAAGACTGCGCTAGAAAAAGGTTTCCAACCTGTAACCCTGGGCACCAGCAGGCTGCGCACCGAGACGGCAGCCCTGTATGCCACCACCGCCCTCGATTTCATGAATAGCCTAGAGCCACCCAAAGCAGCCAACACCAGCGTCCTATCCCAAAGCCAGCCAACGCCACAACAGCCCAACCCAGCACCAGGGCATAAGCAGCACCTGCCCACACCCAACAATGGCACCTGCCGCCACCAAACAACAACCGACACCAATGAGTAAACGACAGCCAAACATGAAACGCAACATCCTTTTCATCATACTACTGGCAACCTGGGCCCTACCCTCTTGGGGCCAGACCCAGTTGGCCCTGCTGAAATATGGTGGCGGAGGCGACTGGTACGCCAACCCCACCTCGCTAACCAATCTCATCGCCTTCTGCAACACCGATGCCAAGATGAATCTGGCCAAAGACTATGCCGTGGTGGATGTGGGCAGCGCAGAGCTGTTCAACCACCCATTTGTGCACATGACCGGGCACGGCAACGTAGTCTTCAGCAGCCAAGAGGCACAGAACCTGCGCAACTACCTCATCGGAGGCGGGTTCCTACATGTAGACGACAACTACGGCCTCAAGGAATTCATCATCCCCGCCATGAAAAAAGTCTTTCCCGAACTCGACTTCGTCGAACTGCCTTTCAACCATCCCATCTACCACCAGAAATACCATTTCCCCAACGGTCTGCCCAAAATCCATGAGCACGACAACCTACCCCCACGGGGCTACGGCCTCATCTACGAGGGAAGGCTGGTATGCTTCTTCAGCTGGGAGTGCGACCTCGGCGACGGCTGGGAAGACCCCGACGTGCACAACGACAGCCAGAGCGTCAGGGCCAAGGCCTTTCAGATGGGCGAAAACATACTGCAATATGTGTTCACCCACTAGCCGTTAGGTGCTATTGGTGCAAGCAAAAACCACTTCTTTTATTACCCACACCTGCCGCAACCATTTCAACAACTCTGCTGCCGGCCCACCGGACCACAGCTATGGCCGGATAGGCTCTAAGGGCTGATTATATCGTTATTTGGACGCAGTCAAAGGCTCTGAACAAAGGGTTGCCCTTGTAGTAAAACAGTACTTTGTCCCTCACACCCGCTATTGGAGGTCAAGCCCACAAAAAAAGGGCGTATTTAGCCTATATTTCTATTTATGAACTATTTATATTTTACTTATGCTTGATAAATAAAACCTAATACAAGTATAAGTTAAATGCACTATAAATAGCGTTGGTACAACGGACTAGTTTCCGACGGGTAAAATTTCTTTTATGGGCTAATAAAAATGCAAGCTGGGGTATGTGTCCTCCCCTCCAGGCCATCACAGCGTGCCACCGACGGCTAACAAAAGCATTGTTCGAATGGTCAAACTAACAGAGGGAAGAATATGAGGAATTTATAGCCTGCTGAGCATGCGACGGACGTCGGTCGTGTGCCCGCTGCGGAAAGCACTGAAGAGGGAGTCAATGCTGGGTGTGGGTACCGGCGACACGAAACCCTACCTCAGGCCCTAGGCTGAGCGCACTTCGCTTGGCGCAACTCCGAAACGTTGCTTGAACACCTTGGAAAAGTGGCTAAGGTTTTTGAAGCCCACGGCCAGGTATACGTCTTTAGGCATGTAGCCCTGTTCGATGCGTTGTTTGGCCTCGTCAAGCCGGCGGTTGATAATCCACCGCATAGGCGGCTGGCCATAGATTTGGGAGAACTCCTTTTTGAAGGAGGCCAAGCTGCGTCCGGCGAAGTGGGCGAAGTCGGCAAGAGCGAGATCGCTGGTAAAGTTCTGTTCCATAAAATGGCCTAGGTCAATTTTCCATGGCTCGGCAAAGTCGAACAGGAGGGGCTTGAGATCGGGCCGCACCTCTAGGAGTGTAAGAACCAATTCGAGCATCTTGACATCCACCAGCTTCTCCGACGGGAAGGCCTCGGCCTCGAAGTAACCACGCAGCGACTGGAAGATTTGTGCGAACAGCGCATTTGGGGGCAACATCACATAAGGCAGCCGAGCAGTCCATCGGCGCATTCCGTCGAGACGGATGGCGGACTCTTGTGCAAAGCGCCGCATCATCCGCTGGGGCAGGTAGATGAAAAGAGCCTCCATGGGAGTGCCATCCGGGGCGGTACGTACCAGCTTGGTAGCTTTGTGGTTGCGACGCAAGAGGTAGGTGTCGCCAGGATGCAACAACGATGTGTGACCTCCTGCCTTGATAACCACCTCGCCACTGAATACATACACCAGCATATTCTCTCGCACTACAGCCTCACAACTCTGTCCCTTAAAAAAATGGCTGAAGTGTATGAAGTCTTTGTAGTGTTCCACCTTCATATTGCCATCCACTGTGGTGTATATCAACTCTTTCATTGCTTATCGAATTTATAGATTCCGCCTGCAAAGATAGCAATAATTTCCGACTTGCACTTTGCCATAAAGTTTTTTTTGCTTTGTTGAGCGGATTTTTTGTCCACAAGAAATAATTTGTTCGTATCTTTGCAAGTCGAAAAAAACTTACAAATAATGGAGAAGGTACTGATTGTTTGCAGGATTCCAAGCATGGAATGGGTGAGCAACCTAACAGCAAAACCGTATGCCAAAGGTGGCCACCTAGCGGCCAGCCCAGCCGACAGGCCTGTCTACCCAATGGAGGAAGCGGCATGAAGTTTTTGATATACTTTGCGTCCATCATGATGATTCTTGCCAACGCCTGTACGAAAGAGCAAACGGCAACACCATCCACGAACCGCTTGGACAACATCAGCATAACCATTGGCGACCGCACTTTCACTGCCGCCCTAGAGCAGAACAGCACCGCCGAGGCTTTCCGCAGCCAGCTGCCTCTCACGCTGGATATGCAAGAGCTGAACGGCAACGAGAAGTACCATTACCTTTCCACCCAGCTTCCCACAAACAGCACCAAACCAGACACCATACATGCCGGCGACCTGATGCTCTACGGCAACAACTGCCTGGTGGTATTCTACGAAACCTTTCAGACAAACTATGCCTACTCACCCATAGGTCACATCGTCGATGGCGGGCAGCTGAAAGAGGCTCTGGGCGGAGGCAATGTAAAAGTACAATTCACCATATAATAAAAACACAATGATATGAAACGATTCTTTTCAATCCTTGCAGCCAGCTGCCTGCTAATGACAGCCTGCGCCCAGAAAAACAACCAAAACAACACAAATCAAGAAAAGGAGAAACCCGAAATGAAAAAGACACTTGTAGTTTATTTCTCTGCCACCGGCACCACAAAGGCCGCCGCACAGCAACTGGCCAAAGAGCACAATGCCGACCTCTACGAAATCAGGCCTGAACAGCCCTACACCGCCGCTGACCTTGACTGGCGTGACAAGCAGTCGCGCTCCACTAAAGAGATGCAGGACAAGAGCTCGCGCCCAGCCATCCAAGGTCGCTGCCAGAATATCGCCGCTTACGACACCCTCTGGATTGGATTTCCAATTTGGTGGTACACGGCACCAACAATCGTCAACACCTTTATCGATGCCCACGACTTGAGCGGCAAGGTAATCAATGTCTTTGCCACAAGCGGTGGCAGCGGAGTGGAAGGGGCAGCAGCCGACCTCAAGAAAGCCTATCCGCAGTATAAATGGGGTGAAAACCGTATGATGAACTGATAGCTATCTATGAAAAAAGTATTGACAATCCTGTCAGCAGTGCTGTTGATGTCGGCCTGCTGCAACAAAAACGCCGAGAGCACTATGAAACAAGGAATGACCCTCACAGAGGAGTGGGACAAGGTGTTCCCCCTCAGCGAAAAAGTAAACCACCGAAAAGTAACGTTCGAAACACAATTTGGCCTAACGCTGGCTGCCGACCTATACACCCCCAAGGATGCCGAAGGGAAGCTGGCTGCCATAGCCGTCAGCGGCCCTTTTGGAGCCGTCAAAGAACAATCTAGCGGCCTATACGCCATGCGCATGGCCGAGCGCGGTTTTGTAACGCTGGCCTTCGACCCGTCGTACACCGGCGAAAGCAGTGGCCAACCTCGCCGCACCGCCTCGCCGGACATCAACACCGAGGACTTCCTCGCCGCGGTCGATTACCTATCACAGTTGGACAATGTCGATGCCGAAAAGATTGGCATCATCGGCATCTGCGGATGGGGTGGCATTGCGCTGAACGCCGCCGCTGCCGACCCACGCATCAAAGCCACCGTAGCCAGCACGATGTATGACATGAGCCGCGTGTCGGGCAATGGCTACTTCGACAGCGAGGACAAGGAAGAATCGCGCCACGGTGCCCGCCAATCCATTGCCCAACAGCGACTGACCGACCCAATGGCAATGGCCGGCGGCGTTGTCGACCCTGTGCCAGAAGAGGCACCCCAATTTGTAAAAGACTACCACGCCTACTACAAAACCCCACGGGGCTACCATGCCCGCAGTGGCAACAGCAACGACGGCTGGCGCACCATCGGCACACAGGCATACGCCAACGCCAGATTCCTGTACTATACCAACGAAATCCGCTCTGCCGTTCTTGTGATGCACGGCGAGAAAGCCCACAGCCGCTATTTTGGTGAAAACGCCTACCAATATATGGTAAATGGCAAGGCCGACGGCTACAATTTCGTAGGCAAGCCCAATCCTATACCGGAGAACAAGGAACTACTTATCATCCCGGGAGCCACACACTGCGACCTTTACGACGGAGGCCAGGCAGACTATATTCCCTGGGACAAGCTGGAAGACTTCTTCAAGAAGAATCTGAAATAACCAGCTGCCGCTCAGCATAAGAACAGACGGTCAATGGGTTTGGCCGTCTGTTTTTTTATTTAGGCCTTTTACAACACACGTAGTCATCGGACACAGGCCAAGGCTTCAAACCTCCAGTTAAGAGAAGTTGCGATGGCGGTCTTTACTAAACCGATTGGGCATGTGAGTAAAATTGGCCGGCAGCACGCTGTCTACTTTCTGCTACAGCTGCTGCTAAACACCAATGCCGACATCTTTTTCAGAGACATCCCCCAAACCGGGAAAAACCATGTGGCAGACGGCAGCAACATAAGTATCTAAGAGAGACCCCTCCGAGGGGGGCTTCATTATCATCAGAAGCCAATCATACCCGAAGCCACCACAAGGTGAGCCTGGTTGTCGTAGATAGTGGCATATTGGCCTGCAGCAATACCCTGAATGCGGGTGTCGGAAACAATGCGGTAACCATCAGAAGTCTTGCTTAAGTGACCTTGTGCAAACTCGGGGGTGTGGCGTATTTTGAATTTGACATCAATAGTTTGTCCCTCGTCCAGACGTTTTCCCCATATATCCTTGCTCAAAAAATAGAAACCCAGGAGGTTGATTTCGTTGCCATATTGGGCGGCGGGGTCGTAACCCTGAGAGACGTACAACACATTCTCTTCAATATCCTTTTTCACCACAAACCAGGGACCACCGCTGAGGAATAGGCCTTTGCGTTGCCCAATGGTGTGGAACCAATACCCTTTGTGCGTGCCCAGGATTTTACCCGTCTCCAGCTCCACTATTTTGCCCTCCTTCTCGCCCAAATAACGACGGAGGAAATCGTTGTAGTTAATCTTGCCCAAGAAGCAGATACCCTGCGAATCCTTGCGGTCGGCACTGGGAAGCTTGGCCTGATGGGCAATTTCACGCACCTCACTCTTCATCATGTGGCCGATAGGAAACATAAGTTTGCTTATCTGGCTGAAGCTAAGCTGCGAAAGAAAATCGGTCTGGTCTTTAATCGGGTCCTTGGCAGTGGCCAGGAACTGAACGCCATCAAGCGTGTCAGTAGTGGCATAATGGCCTGTGGCTATGCGGTCGAAATCTTTGCCCCAACGCTGCTCGAAGGCACCGAATTTGATGAGCTTGTTGCACATGACATCGGGATTGGGGGTCAGGCCCTTACGCACAGACTCGATGGTGTAGGACACCACATTCTCCCAATATTCTTTATGGAGATTGACCTCTTCGAAACGGCAGCCATACTTGCGGGCGATATAGGAAGTGATTTCGATGTCCTCCTCAGCGGGACAGTCGATGTAGCCCTCCTCGTCCTCCATACCAATACGGATGTAGAAGAGGGTGGGGTCGTACCCGTTTTCCTTGAGTAAATGTACGACTACGGAACTGTCGACACCTCCAGAGACTAATGCAGCAATATTCATAGACTATTATTTTATAAGGTTGTTGGTTACATGACAATTATAAGAGCGGCAATATGCCGATAAATGATTTGTTTCGATGGGTAGAACAGTCTGTTTACACGCTCGTTCTTTTATCTTTCTGCCCCCTCACCCGGCCGGGAAGGACCACAATCATAGTGACTGCAACCAAGATGAGTACGATGCCTATTAACAAATTGAGCGAGAAGTCCTCACCAAAGACAAAGACCCCGATGAGCACAGCCGTGAGGGGTTCCAAGGCACCTAAAATGGCAGTGGCAGTGGAGCCAACCAATTTGGCGGCATACACCATGAGGGTGAGGGCCATGATGGCGGGAACAACGGCCAGCCATCCAACATAAAACCAACTGGTAGCATTCTGGGGCAGCATGAGCGGCTCGCCAGCCAAGAAGGAGTAGACGAGCATGCCCAAAGCACAATAAAAAAGGACATAGAAGTTGATTTTGAAAGAGGACATCTTCAGTTGGCTTCGGTTGACAACAATAATATAAACAGCATAGGTGAGGGCCGAAATAAGCACCAAAACCACCCCTCCAATGGGCAGTTTGGTCGTGCCGTCGCCCCAATAGAGCAGGGCCACTCCGATAAAAGAGAGCACGATGGAAGAGATGGTAATCCAGTTGGTTTTCTCATGGAAGAAAAGGGCCATGATGGCTGCCGTCATAACCGGATAGGTGAAAAGGATGGTAGAGGCCACTCCGGCATCCATCACATGGAAACTGAGATAGAGTGTCAAAGAAGAGAATATGAAAAGAACACCCAGGGCAGACAACACGCCAAACTCTTTGCGGGTGACACGAAGGGTCTCGACACGACGCCCCTTGCGCGGAAGGGCCCGTATTAACATCACAACGGCAAGAATCACCCATGCCAAACCAAAACGATAGAAAAGGACGCTACTGGTCTGCATCCCCTGGGCATAGAGCTTGAGGGCGCCCAGGGGATTGGTGCCATAGCATACAGCAGCCAGGATGCCACAGATGGTACCAAAGACTTTTGCAGATTTTTTCATATTATACAACCTCCCATGATGGTCTTGATGGAATTGAGGTATAGACTGGTCTGTGGTGAATAGTGTACGAGCATATTTCTAAGTATTCTATAAGGATGGTAGTTGTATGTGACCTGTGCTTGGTTTGTGTTTGGCAACAGATGTTTTCTTGTCGGCGCATGGCGATAACCTTTGTGAATGAGTTCTCCGCTATTGCTTTATCGAAAGTGTACGTTTGATCTCTTGGTGGCAGCTGACGGAAGCCCATGCGAGGCAAGTCTCAAGCTAGGTTGGCTTTACGCAAACATCTATGGGCATGAGGATTTCGAACTTTTCGGTGTAACAATATCTGCGGCGCAATCTCCAGCGATTAGATATGGCGAACGGCGGACTCGAAGTCCGCCGTCCAAACATCTATAGTAAAATTGTTGTTATCAATCGGGAAGGTCATATAAGGAATGATTCTCAGTGACAGAACCATCAGGATTGACAACGGAACGATTTACTTCGGAATGGCTGGAATGGGAGGCCTGATAGAGTTTTTCTCCAGTAATTTCAGTAGGGTCCATATTCTCGATAATCTGAGGACCGTTGATATCGTTACGGAGCAGGTCGTGCATCACCTTGATGCGTTCGGCACGGCTCATGGCCTCACGGTCGAGGGGACTATTGGAAGCAGCAGGGCGTTCCTTGACGGCAGGTGCTTGGACAGCCTGAGGAGCCGCTGTGGGGCGCTGGGCGGGCTGGGGTATGGCAGCAGTGGCCGGTGCTTCGGCGTGGGTCTTCAGCACGATCTCATCGTCAAACGAAGGACGAGGGTCGGGACGCTTGGCGGTGGACACCTCTTCATCAGCATCCAACAGAATGACATTCTTATGCGTCGGCTCCGGGGCAGGTTGGTTTCTCCCTTCGAACTTTGAGAAAGGGTTAACGCCACCCCCCTGAAGAGGTTCGTGGACAGGAGTGGGGGCAGTGACCGGCTCATTATTGACGATAGGGGCAGATGTGCCATAGCGAGAATCCATGTTGGTTTTACCCTCTTCCTGCTTAGGCGACGAGGGCACCAATATGGGCTCGGTGATATCGTTAGGAACTACGGGTGTAGGAGTGGCAGGTTTTTCCGGGGAGAGCGTGATTACTTTAGGGTCTTCCTGCGCTTTGGACTCGAAGCCTGTGGCGATAAGGGTGATTTTGACCTTGGTGCCTAGGGTATCGTCAAAGCCCGTACCCCAAATGACATTGGTTTCTTGGCTGCCAGTCTTTTGTGTGATGTAGTCGGTCACCACACCCATTTCATCCATGGTAATCTCATTCTCAGTTCCATAGGAGAAATAGAGCAAAACGTGCTTAGCACCAGCAATATCGTTGTCGTTCAGGAGCACCGAGGTGGTGGCCTGTTCAACAGCTTGCAATGCACGGTTCTCGCCTTCACCCTCACCGATACCCATTAGAGCGGTACCGCTGTGCTCCATAACAGTATTCACATCGCGGAAATCGAGATTTACATAAGCGTTGAGTGTAATGAGTTCGGCAATGCCTTTTACTGCGGTAAGCAGGACATCGTTGGCCATAGAGAAAGCATCGGACATGACCAAGTTGCCATAGGTGCGCAATTTCTCATTGTTGATGACCAAGATAGAGTCGACATATTTGCGCAGTTCCTCCACACCCTCGTAGGCCTGACGGATGCGATGGTTGCCCTCGAAAAGGAATGGAGTGGTAACAACAGCCACAACCAAGATTTGGCCAGGGTCGTCCTCTTCCTCGATCTCCAGCTTAATATCTTTGGCAATCCTGGCAATCACGGGGGCAGCACCAGTGCCAGTGCCACCGCCCATGCCGGCTGTGATAAAAATCATCTTCGTGTTATGCTCGAAGAGTTCCTTAATTTCTTTCTCTTTCTCTTCGGCAGCCTTGCGAGCGCGAGAGGGACGACCGCCCACCCCCAAACCTTCGTGGCCCAAAACTAATTTGTTGGGTACGGGACTGCCGCTAAGAGCCTTCATGTCGGTGTTGGTAACAATAAAGTCGACGCCGGTAATACCTTTGCGGAACATGTGGTTCACGGCATTGTTTCCGCCACCGCCAACACCAATGACCTTGATGTATGATGACTGATTCAAAGGGGAATCAAAATCAAAAAGTTGAGTGTCGTCCATAGGTGCTTAACTTGTTAAATTATTAATATCTATATATTTATAAAATATCAATAGGATATTTTGAATTTGTAAAATTACTATTTTATTCGCAAACCTTGTGGAAATACGGCAATTGTTTATAAACAAGTTATAAACAGCTACTCGCCAAGGTCGGGTTCGGTGAACTTATCGGTGAGCCAATTCTTGATGGAATCGGCAAAATTCTTTCCGGCCGTTCCCTTATCTAACTTCTTTTCTTTCTTCTTCTTGGATTTGGGTTTATCTTCCATGTCCACATCTTCTTCCTCTACCTCGGGAGCCTTGTCAGCGTCCTTGGGGGCTGCTGCCTGTGCGCTGGCTTTTTCTTCCTCCAGGGCATCTTGCTGCTGTTTTTCCGACTCCAAGAGGCCGAAAATGACCAAACCAATACCTGTGGCATACATAGGATGGGCGAGGTCCTCGAAAGTGATACTGCCCTGCTGGTCGAGATGCTCGTCAGGGGTGCCGATGCGGGAGTCGATGCCAATAGTCACCTCTGCAAACTCTTTGATATTTTTTAGGCGGGCACCGCCACCCGTAAGCACTACGCCAGCTATCAACTGACGCTCGTAACCCGAAAGCTGAATCTCATACTGTACCTGCTCAAGGATGAGTTGCATACGGGCTTTGATGATGCCGGCAAGGGTCTTCACGCTAATTTCACGTGGCGGCTGATTGCGGATGCCGGGGATGGCAATGATGTCGTCCTGATTGACCAGATTGGGCACACATGAGCCGAACTTGGTTTTGAGACTTTCGGCCTGATGTTTCAAGATTTTGCAACTCTCGCGGATGTCGTTGGTGATGACGTTGCCGGCCAAAGGAAGGACCGACGTGTGGCGGATAATACCATCTTGGAAAATAGCGATGTCGGTTGTACCACCTCCGATGTCTACCAAGGCCACACCAGCATTCTTGTCGCGGTCGTCGAGCACGGCATAGGCCGAGGCTATGGGCTCGAGAACGACACCTTTGATTTTAAGTCCAGCTTCCTCAACAGCATCGCGAATATTGCGCACATTTGCCGCATTACCAGTAACAATATGGAAATTGGCCATCAAACATTTACCTGCCACACCCACAGGATTGATTTCCGTTTCTAGCTTGTCGTTATCAACAGTAAAACTTTGGGGGAAGACGTGGATGATTTCCTCGCCAGGTTCCAGCATCACACGATACTGGTCCTCAATCAGCTGTTCAACATCAGATTTTTCAATCTGACGATGATCGGCAGGAATCATAATACTACCCGTATTGGTACGGCTTTTGATATGCTGGCCTGCAATGCCTACATACACCTCGGTGACATCATATCCAGCCATTTCCGAAGCCTCGGAAACAGCGCGACGGATTGAGTCGGAAGTGTCGCGGATATTGCGCACCACGCCACGTTCTACGCCCACAGACTCGGTTTTGCCGAAACCAAGAATGCGGATCTTATCATTTTGGGAACGTTCGCCTATGAAACAAGCAATTTTTGTTGTTCCGATGTCTAGTCCTACAATGTACTTATTCATGATGTATTGTGTTTAGTTATTATTTCTTTTTGTACAAACCACTTGGCCATGATACTTGACGCTGACCTGCTTATATGTCTCCCAACCCGCCTGGGGCAGACCCCGGGTATAAAATGCCATCAAGTTGTCGAACTTCTCCTCCAACTCATCTACCGAACCCACCTGCACCACATGATTGCCGAGCTTGGGCGTGACGAAAAGATCGCCAGAAGCGTCACGATAGATTTGGTCGAAGAGGGGTGCCACATCGGGATGACTGTCAAAAAAGCTGGCCAAAAGCCACACGTCCTTCAGTCCCTTACCTTTGTCGGGAATAATGCCACTGGCAACTATGACGTCGCACGAACCCGACAGGCTGACAGGGACACGATAGCCTTTGTCGTCAAGATAATACTCATGTCCCTTGGCACATACACGCACTATGGGGCGACGCTGAACAGCGAACACCACCACAGAACCACTAATGGAAGTCCCCGCCTCACAACTCAACAGAAAAGGCGACTTAGCGGCAGCCTTTTCCACGGCTTTGAGGTCGACATCGCGAAGCATCATGGAGGTGAGGGTTGGCAACTCTTTTTTCACCAGTTCCGAAACCTCCAGGCCTGTCACCAAAGTATCTGCTCCGCAATAATCTATATCCACACGCACGTCCCGCACCTGCGACTGCCTACGCCAGATATTGGCCAGCAAGACCAGCACTACCAGCAAGACGACGAGGACAATGGAGATTATCTTGGTTTTCTTTTTCATATATTCACTTTTTTCGGAATGTGCAAATTTGTTAATTGGTAGATAAGATTAGCACATTAACTCATTCCTTTCAACGCCTCCTCCAGTCGGGGAACAAGCCTATCGATGTCGCCGGCGCCCATAGTCAGCACCACGTCTGGGAAAAGTACTGGCACCAACTCCAGCACCTGGTCGGCTGAGCAAAGGTACTTGGAGAGCCCTTTTACCTTATGCAGGACCATGCTGGAAGAGACGCCCGGAATGCGCTGCTCGCGAGCCGGATAGATAGGCATCATGATTAGCTCGTCAACAGTAGAAAGCACCTTGGCAAATTCATCAGCAAAATCGCGAGTGCGCGAATAGAGATGAGGTTGGAAGACAACCACAAGGCGCTTACCCGGATAAAGATAGCGCACGCTCTCCAAGCAAGCGGCTATCTCTTGTGGATGATGGGCATAGTCGTCTATCATCACCAAGTTCTTGGTCTTGATACGATAATCGAAACGACGACGCACCCCCAGATATGTCCTCAACCCTTCACGCAACTCTTGGTCGCTCACACCCAAACCCAGCACCGCTGCTGCCGCTGCCACGGCATTCTCCACTGAGTAAAGGGCAGTGTTGGGCAGCTCAAGGTCATATATCACTCCTTTGGGTGTTCGCAAATCAAAGTATATATTGCCATTATAGTTTCTTACATTCTGTGAGTAGTAGTCGGCATCTATTCCTCGTGCAGTATAGGAACGGATGGAAGCCTCGACATTGTCGAGATGCATCTCATGGTGGTCATGGCCTTCATGATGGTGGTGTTCATGCTCCTCACACATCGAGATGCCCTCTTTGAGAATCAGCATACCGCCAGGCTCGGTCTGCGAGGCAAACTGGCGGAATGCCTCCAACATATTTTCGTGAGTTCCATAGATATCCAGATGATCAGGGTCTGTAGCAGTTATCACCGAACAAAAAGGATGCAGCTGCAAAAACGAACGGTCATACTCGTCAGCCTCAACCACAACATATTCGCTCTGGCTGTCAACTACAATATTGGAGTCGAAGTTCTTTGCGATACCACCCAAAAAGGCACTACACCCTAGTTTGGTATGGCTGAGAATATGGGCAATCATGCTGGAGGTTGACGTCTTGCCGTGCGTGCCAGCCACGGCAACACACTTCTTGCCACGAGTGATTTCGCCCAAGACCTGAGAGCGTTTCTCCATAGGGACACCTTTCTGAAGAAGATATTGAAACTCGGCCGTTTCTCTAGGCACGGCAGGAGTGTAGACCACCAGGTCGATGGCATCGGGTATTTGAGCCGGGTCGTCGTCATAATGAATTGCTATGCCTTCCTGCTCCAATTGGTGCGTAAGAGGGGATGCCGTGCGGTCGTAACCGCTGACGGTGTCGCCGCGCTGATGGAAGAAACGCGCCAAAGCACTCATGCCGATGCCTCCTATACCGAGGAAATAATAATTCATAATTTTCTTTTTAATTCTAAATCACTAAGATTTCATTTTTATGGCTTTCGAATGATGAGTTGTCGGTAGTTGGGTTCCAACTGGCTATTGCGCAACTCACATCATCTCACTGCCACCGAACATGGCCTGGTCCAGACTAGGAGCAGGAGGTTGGACTACCCTGCTTTCTTGGTCTGGCTTTTGCAACGTTCAACATTTCAAATTCAGCAGCTTATCGATTTGGTCCACTATCTTATCAGCCGCATGAGGTGAAGCCATGGAACGGAGGTTTTGGCTCATCTGCTCAGCTCGTGTCTTGTCCTTCAGCAGCTCCATGGCCTGGGGGATACCTTTTGTAGCGCATTCGGCATCTCGCACCATCAAAGCCGCCCCTTTGCTCACCAAAGCCATGGCATTCTTGGTCTGGTGATCCTCTGCCACATTGGGAGAGGGTATCAAAACGATAGGCTTGCCCACCAAACACAACTCAGAAATGGCAATGGCACCGGCACGTGAAATAACCACATCAGCAGCAGCATAAGCCATGTCCATACGACTAATGAACTGGTGAACTTTAACCCACTGCCCCATACCAGCCTCCTCTACGGCCTGAACGGCCTCCTTATACATCCATTTACCCGTTTGCCAAATAAGCTGTACGCCATTGTCTTTGAAAAGATGAAGATTCTTAAGAATCATCTGGTTGATACTTCTGGCACCGAGGCTACCACCCACCGAAAGCATCACAGGTTCATCGACCCTGATGGCGAAATGGGCACAACCTTCCTCGCGGCTAAAGTTCATCTGTTCTATGTCTGCACGTACCGGATTGCCCGTATATACTATTTTCTCCTTAGGGAAGAAGCGCTCCATGCCATCGTATGCCACACAGATGGCCGCTGCCGACTTGGCAAGAGTCTTGTTGGTGAGTCCGGCGTAAGAGTTTTGTTCCTGCAATAAGGTGATATACCCCATGCTAGAGGCCACCTTGAGGGTTGGTTCGCTGGCAAAACCGCCGACACCTACTACAATGTCAGGATTGAAGTCGCGGATGATTCTGCGTACCTTGCAACGGCTGCGGAGGACTTTGAAAGGCAACTGAAGATTCTTGATGATATTACGGACCGTCAGCTGGCGTTGGAGGCCAGCAATAGGCAGGCCCTTGATTTCATATCCTGCCGCAGGAACCTTTTCCATCTCCATGCGTCCATCAGCGCCCACAAAAAGTATCTGGGCATCGGCATGACGAGCCTTTATCGCGTTGGCTATTGCTATGGCAGGGAAAATATGGCCTCCGCTGCCTCCACCACTGATGATAACTTTCATATCTTTTATTTTTGATTTCTAAACTTTAAGAATGATTGAATATTGAGATGAAACCGTCACTCAAGATTCGTGAATTAATTATTTATTTGTAGGCACCGAAGCCTCTTCGGCAGGAGCATCCATTTGGCTTGGCTGTGGCTGAGCCGCAAGACGCTGTTTTTTATTGTCTATAGCAACGGACTGTATGACAGCCACTCCCATGGCCAAAAAGACATAGGACGAACCGCCATAGCTAATAAAGGGAAGTGTCTGGCCTGTGACGGGAAGCACACCCACGGCAACTGCCATGTTGATAAACGCCTGCAAAAAGATCACGGTACCTATACCAGCGACACTGAGGCTGCCGAAAAGACCCTTGCAAGCATTGGCAATGCGGATACAGCGGAAATAGAATAGGGCGTACAGCAGAAAGATGACAATGGCACCTAGCATTCCCACTTCCTCAATAATGATGGCGTAGATAAAGTCGTTATGTGCCTGGGTCATCAAACGGCCGTGTATCGTGGTACCAATACCGTTGCCAGTGAACCCACCTCTGGCCACAGCCATACGCGCCATGTTTTCTTGATTCAGTTCATTGGGATTGGGATGCAGCCAAGCCTGCAGTCTATGACCCCAAGTCGAGGAACGAAAGAGATCCATCTTGTCGCCAAAAAAGTAGATGACAACAAAGGCAACTAAGCCCAAAATAGCAAATGCAGCAAACCCTCGCCACCACATTCTGCGGTTTACCCCTCCGAAGAAAAGCAGAATATAGCCTGCCAAAAATATAAGCAAAGCCGTAGAAAGGTTCTCACCTACGACAAAAGCACACACCAGAACTATCGTGCCCAGGAGAATCCAGAAAGTACTGCTCTCATCTAATTTATCGCGATTGATGGCTATATTGCGGGCCAGGAAAATCATCAGCACCATCTTGGCGAATTCGGACGGCTGAAAAGAGGGTACACCCGGAATCCGAATCCATCGAGTCTGCATTATCGCCACCACTATCACCAATATCAAAGAGATTATATAGCCGAAGAGCGACATCTTGGAGAAATAGCGGTAATTGACACGAGAAAGGCCAATGATAAGGACAAAACCGAGAACTACCACCCCCAAATGTTTGACAAACATAGTTCTGGGCGTAGTATGAAACTCGGTGATAGCACTATAGCCTATAGTGCTGTACACCGCCACCAAAGAGATGATACTCATCAAGATGAATATCACCCACAATGCCTTATCTCCGGCCAGAATATTTAGTTTGCGTTTCATTTGAATTGTTACAATTCGTTGACTTCATGACGAAAGATGCGACCTGCCGTCTCTACAGACAAACCGCCACGGGTGGCAGGTGAAAAAAGAACCTTGGCATTTTCCACCATGCTATAGCAGGCACAATGGACTGCGGCACCGATGCTTTCTACATCGCGGATGTCTGAAACGACATCTTTGAAGGCATCATGCAGATGTTGGTTGTCGTTACCCACGCAGATGAGCATGCGTACCTTCCGCAGTGCTATGGGGCGAAGCCGCGTATAGTCGGCATCGTCCGCGCCACCAAAGGCTATCCAGATGATACTGCCTTCGGTGTTCTCCAGTGCATACCATGTGGCATTGACGCTCCTACCTGCGGCATCGTTAATAAACTCCTTACCATGAATACGTGCCACGTATTCCATCCGGTAAGTGGTTTCTTCCAAACGGGTAAAACAACTGCGCAGGGCATTGTCGCGCATTTGGCGAAGTTTTGAAGAGTCGACTGCTGCCAATCCGCCGTGAACGCGGTCTCGACCTTGGTTTGCTAATAGTTCTATGCTCATTATCTAAAGATGTATTTAATAGTTGTGTGTGCTTTGAGATGTATTTGACGGAACGTGTGCTTTTTGTTTGTGTGCTTAACTTGGTGCGTTTGACGGGAGGTCTACTTATCTAACGGTGTGTGCTTACGGATATGTGTGCTTACTGGTAAAGATGTATTATGGCAGAACGTGTGCTTATCTGAGTTTGAGAGTTACAATGCTTACAATGGCAAGCAGGATTCCGATGATGGTAAACCTTTGAACAATTTTGGGTTCAGGTATACCTTGTTTCTGATAGTGGTGGTGGATAGGTGTCATGAGGAAGGGCCGTTTATCCACGGGCACTGGTTCGCCTTGGGGAAGTTTATGCTTGCGACGGTAATGTTTGCAACCCCAAGTCTGACAGATGACCGAGAAGTCTTCTACTACATAGATTCCACAGAGAACAGGAAGCAACAGCTCCTTGCGGATCAGTAATGCGAAAACAGCTATGATGCCGCCCAAGGCCAACGAGCCTGTGTCGCCCATAAATACCTCGGCAGGATAGGTATTGAACCAGAGGAAACCCAACGTCGCACCCACAAAAGCGGTAATAAAAACAGTGAGTTCGCCTATATTGGTCAGATAGACAATGTTGAGGTAGTTGGCCATGATGATGTTGCCTGACAGCCATGCCAATATGGCCAAAGCCCCGCCGATAATACCTGCTGTGCTAGCAGCCAACCCATCGATGCCGTCGGTTAGGTTGGCAGCATTGGAGACCGCTGTTACCACAATGATGGCCACAATGACGTACACCACCCATACATAGCCTTGGGTCCAGTCGCCCATCCAACTTATCAACCACGCGTAGTCGAACTCATTGCCTTTGACAAAAGGGATAGTGGTTTTGGTGGATGCCACAGCGGGGTGAAACGACAGAAGCAATCCCACACCCAGGCCCAGCATCACTTGGCCAAAGACCTTAAATTTGCCGGGGAGCCCATGCTTGTCTTTTTTGAACACCTTGATATAGTCATCGATAAAGCCTATCAATCCCAGCCACAAGGTAGTAATCAGCATGGTAATCACATAGACATTGTCCAGCTTGGCAAACAGCAAAGTGGGGATGATAATGGCCGACAGTATCAGCAATCCGCCCATCGTAGGTGTGCCTTCTTTCTCCTTTTGTCCTTCCAAGCCAAGGTTGCGCACCGTCTCGCCAATCGATTTGCGGCGTATAAACCGGATAAAACGCTTGCCGAATATCAGCATTATCAGCAACGAGGTGATTGCCGACATGGCAGCGCGGAAAGAGATGTACTGAAACACCCCAGCTCCGGGAAAGTCAAAGGCCTTGTCTAACCAATCAAAAAGGTAATATAACATACTTATGTACTTATTTTCTATTACGTTAATACGATATATCCATCATTACGTTTATTCACTACACAATAGTTTCTCCAGCTCTTCCACATCGTCAAAGTGGTGTCTCACACCATTTACTTCTTGGTACTTCTCGTGGCCTTTACCTGCCACTAAGATAATGTCGCCCTCCCGGGCCATCATCACAGCAGTTTTAATAGCCGACCGCCGGTCGGTAATACGCACTACCATTCCTTTCTCTCCATCGGTCAACCCCGATTCCATGTCATCCAAAATCTTTTCGGGGTCCTCGGTGCGCGGATTGTCGGATGTGAGTATCAAACGGTCGCTCATTTTCAGGGCTATTCTGGCCATTTCGGGGCGTTTAGTGGTGTCTCTGTCTCCACCGCAGCCCACCACGGTAAAGAGCATTTGGGAGGTACGTCGGATGTCGTTGATCGTGGCAAGCACATTCTCCAACGCGTCAGGGGTGTGGGCATAGTCGACGATGGCAACGAGGCCTTTGCCTGAAACATATTGGAATCGACCTTCGGCAGCGTGGAGCGTGCTCAGCAACCGCAACGCTTCGCTAGGAGCTACGCCCAGCAGAACGGCCGCACCATAAATGGCGGTGAGGTTATAGGCATTAAAGCGTCCCACCAAGCGGGTGTAAACACTTTGACCGTTTATCTCTAGCAGCAATCCCTGGAAAGTATCTTCCACCACCTTGCAGGTGAAGTCAGCCAATTTGGTCAAGCTGTAAGTCTTGACCATCGCCTTTGTATTCTGCACCATGACCAGGCCGTTTCTGTCATCTATATTGGTCAGAGCGAAGGCTCCAGCAGGCAGATAGTCAAAGAACTTTTTCTTGGCTGCTATGTAGTTGGCCATCGTCTTGTGGAAGTCTAAATGGTCATGCGTAATATTACTGAAAATAGCACCAGCAAAGACAAGTCCAGCTATACGGCTCTGCACCACAGCATGGCTGCTGACCTCCATGAAGGCATACTGGCAACCAGCATCTACCATGCGCCGCAACAATAAGTTCAGTTCCAATGCGTCAGGGGTGGTATGGGATGTTGGTATTTCAACCTCATCGATTTTGTTGACGATAGTGGATATCAGACCCACATGGCACCCTAGCTCACGAAATAGTCTATGGAGCAGCGTTACCGTGGTTGTCTTCCCATTAGTACCCGTAATGCCCACCAGCTTCAACTGACGCGAAGGGTGTCCGTAATAGTTGTCGGCCATGATGCCCAACGCCTCGGCACTATTTTCTACCACCACATACGCCACACCTGCCTGTGGATGCTCGGGCATTTGCTGGCACACGATGGCCACAGCTCCGGCATCGATGGTGGCATCTATGAAGGCATGTCCATCGACTTTTGTACCAACCTGAGCCACATAGCAGTCACCCTTCCCCACCTTGCGTGAGTCGAAACAGATGTCGTTCACTTCGGGGTTAAGGGCCACTGGGGCTAACGGTTGCAGACCTTTTATTATATCTAATAGTTTCATCAATAACAAAATATCACAATTCTACATTCTAATTGCCAAGTTCCAACACAACGGTCGAGCCTCTTACGATTGGAGTGCGGGCCTTGGGGTTCTGATTTTTAACTTTGCCCTGCCCTGTGAACCTGACCTTCAATCCCATGCCACGCAACAGTTTCATGGCATCGCGGATAGTCATCCCGTAGCAATTGGGCACCACGTCAGTAGGCACAGTATAAGGCTTATAGCACTCTTGCTCGTTGTCAAAGATAGTCCAACCTGTCGAAGCCCCCACCGTATCGGTCACAGCAAAGGGTAGTCCCAGCAAACGATAGGCCTCAGCCAACTGTCTTTGGTTGCCTTTGGTTATCACGGGGTTGACGACACGGCCAGAGTCTTGCAGACGCACACTTCCCAATTCGCTGTCAAAAGCCACTACGCAGTCGGCAATTTGCTTGAATACTGGGGCTGCGGAATGGCGGCCGGCAATACTAGTCCGTTCCAACAACACCAGGCAGGTGTAGCGCGGATTGTCGGCCGGGAAGAAGCCTACGAAGGAGGAGTTTTTGATGCTCTTATCGTTAATACCTTGAGTAGTTCCGGTCTTGCCTCCGATACCATAGACGGTGTTGTAGATGATGTTGCCCGTGCCGTGTTCCACCACGCCTACCAGCATCTCTCGCATCTGCTTTGCCGTCTCTTCGCTACAGATATGCTCATTCAGCACCACGGGCTTGACTACCGATCGGCGTCGCCCATCCAGCACCTCACGGCAGAAAAGGGGTTTCATCATACGCCCGCCATTGGCAATACCGTTGTAGAAAGTAACCAACTGCAACGGAGTAACAGTAGCCGAATAGCCATAGCTGAGGTTCAAGAAGTCGCGGTCGGAGTTGAGCTTCACAATGCCGGTATTGGTCTCAATTACCGCCAGGTCGGGCTGCATCTTGCCAAAGGGGAAAATCTCTTTTATACCTTTCTTCAGGTCCTCGCGTCGTCCAGCATAGTACTCCCATGCCAGCTCGCACATTCCAACGTTAGACGACTTGGCCAACACCCCAGCCAGATTGGCAGTATCGGTGGCGTAGCCGTGGCCATCATTGATTTCGCCACTAGTGGAACTAAACCGCTTTACGCCTCCGGCACGCACACGTTTAGCTGTGTCTAGCGCAATTTTCTTATCGTTTAGCATGGCCGTCATGGCCACAGTTTTAAAGGTAGAACCAGGTTCGTAGTGGTCGCTCACGGCCACATTGCTCCACAGGTTCTCCGACAGGCGCCCATTGGTGTCACGGGTGAGGCTGCTACATGCCAACACATACCCTGTTGACACCTCCATCAAGATAGCACATCCGCGCTGTCCTCCATACTGGTTCATTGACTTACGTAAGGCACTTTCTGCTATATCTTGGTATCGGGTATCAATGGTAGAAATAATGCTTTTACCATCCACACGGCGCTGTAGCAGAGTTGAGTCGAGGTCGGCACCATACTCCCAACTCTCCTCTTCTGGCAGCCAAGTGCCACGCGTCAGGCGGCGGCATTTGTATATGCCATCCTGCCCACGCAACACGGTGTCATAAAAGCCCTCAAGACCGGTGTAACCTTCCTGCTTGGGTGTTTTGTAATGCAGACCTATGGTGTTTTCACCGAGATTGCCGTAGATATGGGCACGTACATAGCTAGTGACGCTTCCGTCAGAAGTTTTAGTCACCACACATCGCTCCCACCCTTTCAAGCTGCGGATAGCCGACCACTGCGAGTAGGGCACACGACGCTCCACATATAGACAACGGCTCGGACGCTGCTTGATGTATTCCTTCATGATGCGGTCGTGGTAATAGCCGACCGACTTGTTGGGGAACTGCTCGTGGAGAATTCGGCAAACCGTGCCCAAATTGGCGCGGAATGCAGAGTCGCTAGTGATGCAACTTTCCATTTCCACCACCCCGTTCTTCACTATCGGGGCCCCCTTACTATCTCTCTTAGGCCAGCGGCCCAAGTCCAAACAGAGATCGCACACAGGCACTGTGGTGGCCAGCACTTTGCCGTCGGAAGAGAAGATTGTGCCACGTCGCGCCGGCTCGATACGCTCCGTATACTCGCGTTTCCTAGCCTTCTCGCGCCACATATCGCCATCCACCACTTGAGTTTTAATGGTCGACCAAAGCATGGCACCGCCACCCACCACTACCAGCAGCAGCCAGAGCACCAGCATCTTGATAAATAAACTCTTATTATGTCTTTCCTCTTCCAAAATCTATTGATATATGTATTAATTTGCTAATTATGATGATTCTTTCAACTACGTTTTTAAATCTCAAATGGCGGGCCTGCCGTAATGCCTACACCCGTGGAGTCCAACCTCTCAGCAATCTTGGAAATCTTGATGGTCTCCTGATAGCGTTTTTGAAGTTCGATGCGGCTCTCTCGAAGGAAGTTGATCCGTTCCTGAGCCTCTATCTTAGCCTTGGTCAAATCTTCCACTCTGTACCGGTTGTAGACCAACAATAGCGCAAAGGCAAAGAGCAACAATATCAGCCACGCTTGCCGCAGCACAAAATCGCTCTGCAGTACGTCACCGCCAAAGAAACTAGACACCCAATTGCGCTTATTCTTTGCCTTGGACTGTTGGACAGTCTGCCTTTGCTTGGTATGCTCGTCAGACTGCTGTGGATGCTGTATGCTCTTATGTTCGTCCATTTTTGTTTATGTTATTACAATTTCTCTGCTACGCGCAGCTTGGCACTACGCGAGCGATTGTTCTGTTGTAGTTCTTCTTCACTGGCCGTAACGGGTTTGCGGGTCACCGGCTTCAGCGGCACAATTGCATTGCCGTAGAAGTCTTTTTCCAGCTTGCCCTCGAAATTGCCTGTTTTAAAAAAATTCTTCACCAGCCTGTCTTCCAACGAGTGGTACGACATGACCACCAACCGACCGCCCGGATTCAGTATCTCCACAGCTTGCTGCAGCATGGCTTGTAAGGCATCCAACTCGCCATTCACCTCTATCCTAAGTGCCTGGAACAACATGGCCAGATATTTATTTTCCATTCCTCGCGGCAGGTGCCGTTCAACGGCTTGGCGCAGGTCAAATGTGGTCTCAATAGCCTTTTCGGCTCGGGCCTTGCAAATGGCCTTGGCCATCTGCAACGCATTAGGCAACTCACCGTACAAACGCAACAGGCCGGTCAACTCCCTTTCGTCAAGGTTATTAACAAGATCTTTGGCCGTCAACTCCTGACGACGGTCCATCCGAAGATCTAACTCCCCATTCAAACGAGTAGAAAAACCCCTGTCAGCTTCATCAAACTGGTGCGACGATACGCCCAAATCTGCCAACACACCGTCAACCTTCCTGACGGCATGCAGCCGCAAATAGTTCTTCAGATAACGGAAATTTTCGTGAATCAATACAAACCGACTGTCATCCAAAGCATTTTGCAACGCATCATCGTCCTGGTCAAAACCTATCAGACGACCGTCAGGGCCCAGCCTCTCCATAATAGCACGAGAGTGGCCGCCACCTCCAAAGGTGACGTCCACATAGGTCCCGTCAGGACGAATGTTCAAACCCTCGATGCATTCATTCAGCATCACCGGCAGATGGTAGCTCATGCTGTCCTCCCAGTCTTTTGTTGACCAACTCAGCAAGGTCGTCAACATTATCGTTCATCTTATCATAGGCATTTCGCTCCCAGATTTCGATGCACTTGCCGGTACTCTGCAGCACTATCTCCTTGGCATTCCCCAACACCGATTTGCGCTCCGGAGGCACCATCAGGCGGTCATTGCTGTCCAACTCAACAATGTTGGCACGCGTCATCTGACGGATGATCTTTCGGTCCTCCAGGTCGAACTCGTTCAACCTTTTGCTCAGCATTTTTACCTCAATCTGAAAACTGTCAAATGTCCATAGCTCTAAGCACTCGGCAGTGAACCCTTGACGGATTACAAAACGCGAATCGTCGCTCGCCAACTGCTTTTTAAAGGCGGTTGGGAACTTGAATCGACCGTTCGAATCTATCTTACAGTATTCAGTACCAAGTATTAAGGCCATTTTTATATATTATTTTCGGATTGTAAAGATACAACTATTTTTCCAATAATTGCCATTTTCTGCCAAAAAAAGTTTTCAACTCCCATTTTCTTATATCCAAGTATACGCAAAAACCCACAAAAAGTTTCATTTTTTTCTTTTCACCGCCCAATGTTAATAACTCCAATTTCAATTCACCGCCATTTGTTGAAAGGTGCCCCACAAACCACTTTTTTTTCAAGGCAAAAAACATCAACCTAATTCAGGAAAAGACATCAATTTTTTATGTGAAACAATGATGGAATACCATTCAAAATCATGACAAATCGGCAATAGTTACTACAAAAATCATCTTTGCAATAGTTCGGAATTAAAATTTTAACAAATCAAGCGGCGCAAGCCGCAATATCA